>NZ_RQFT01000003.1:627040-940560 GCF_004769525.1 Leptospira bouyouniensis
GGGAAAAAAAATCCCAAGAGTTTAAATCGTTTTTAATACAAAAGAATTTAATTCCTAAATTCAGCAAAAAAGCAATCGATATGGGAGCTGGCAATGGAATGCAAGCAATCCCATTAGCAGAATTGGGATATGAAGTAACAGCAATTGATTTCAATCCACAATTACTGAGTGAGTTAAATCAAAATGTTAAAAACAGATCATTGCCAATGCAACTAGTCGATGGCGAGATTACAAATTTTTCCTTATGGAAAGACATTAATCCTGAGTTAATTCTTTGTTGTGGTGATACAATTTCACATTTGGATTCCTTTGAAGAAATCAAAGCATGGATGGAACAATGTTATACCAGATTATTGCCAAGAGGTAAATTCATTTTATCTTTTCGAGATTATTCTAAAACTCTTCAGGATCAGGAACGCTTTATACCAGTAAAGTCTGATGAGAATCGGATTCATACTTGTTTACTTGATTTTTCAGACAAAAACATTTTGGTGACTGATTTACTGTATGAAAAAATAAATGGAGATTGGCAAATGAGTGTTAGTTCTTATCGAAAAGTTAGAATTACTGTTGCCATCATTCACAACTATTTAAAAGAAATTGGATTTCGTGTTGATGTATCAGAAGAATTCCAAAGAATGAATTTAGTCGTTGCAACAAAATGAATTGATTGTTTTAGAAACAATCTGTATTGCTTGAATGTTTTAACTATAAAATTAACTAAACTAATATTCAATTGGTAAATTAAAATGTGTAAAACGATTAAACAAAAAGTTAAGTTTAAAGATTCTCCTAGAATCATATACCAATGGATGACTGATTCAAAGAAAGTAACTGCACTAACTGGTGAGACTGCTGTGATCAGCCAGAAGATTGGTGGCCCATTTACGACTATGTCAGGAAAAGTATCTGGCATCATCGTTGACCTGGAACCAGCGAAGAGAATTGTGCAAGCTTGGCGAAGAAATGATTTTCCTGAAGGAATTTTTTCTATGGCATCATTTACGTTCAATGAAACTAGCGATGGTGGGACAGAATTGATTCTGACACACCGAGGAGTTCCAAAAGAGCTAATCACGGATGTTGAAGGAAGTTGGAGGAAAAACTTTTGGAACAAGATTCAGAAGAAAGCTTTTACCTTGAAATAAAATTTACAAAAAAAAATTAGCAGGTCTTTAAATCATATCCTTCGGGTTTACCCATTTTTCAAATTCCTCTGTTGTTAGAAAACCTAGCTTAACGCCTGCTTCTTTCAAACTTAGATTCTCCTTATACGCCAGTTTGGCGATCTTTGCAGCTTTATCATAACCGATATGTGGGTTAAGTGCCGTCACTAACATTAGTGAGTTTTCCAAATTGGTTTTGATTTTCTCCAGATTTGGTTCGATTCCTTCTGCACAATGAATGGCAAAGGAACGACAACCATCAGATAACAAACGGATTGAGTTGAGAACATTGTTTATGATGAGGGGTTTAAAGACATTCAATTCAAAATTTCCCGATGCTCCACCGATTGTGACTGCAACATCATTACCAATCACTTGCGCACAGACCATAGTGAGTGCCTCGGATTGAGTTGGATTCACTTTTCCTGGCATGATGGAAGACCCAGGTTCATTTTCTGGGATTCGGATTTCGGCGATTCCAGATCTCGGTCCAGAAGACAACCAACGTACATCATTTGCAATTTTCATCAGAGAACTCGCAATGGTTTTTAAAACTCCACTCACTTCCACTAACGAATCATTGGCGGCCAATGCTTCAAACTTATTGGGAGCTGTGACAAAAGGAATTCCTGTCTCTTCTGATATGGCTTTTGCCACGTTTACTGAAAAATTTGGATGAGTATTGAGTCCAGTTCCTACCGCCGTTCCACCTAATGCCAGTCTGTAAATAGAAGGTAGGACATGACCGATCCGATCTAGGCTGTAAGATAACTGCTGGGCATATCCAGAAAACTCCTGACCTAATGTGATAGGAGTGGCATCTTGCAAATGTGTTCTTCCAATTTTAATGATGTCTTGGAATAACTTTGATTTTTCTTTGAGGATTGATTCAAGGAGTTTGAGACTTGGGATAAGGTTTTTGTGAATTGATTCTGCTGCGGCTATGTGCATAGCAGTTGGAAACACATCATTGGAACTTTGTCCTTTGTTGGCATCATCGTTGGGATGAATCGGGGATTTTGAACCAAGTGTACTTCCAAAAATTTCATTGGCTCGGTTGGCAATTACTTCGTTCGCATTCATATTGGTTTGTGTACCAGATCCTGTTTGCCAAACAGAAAGAGGGAAATGGTCATCTAACAAACCATCAATGACTTCTTGTGCCGCTCTTAGGATCAGATCTTTTTTGGATTCTTCAAGTAAGCCAAGTTCTGCATTGGTGATAGCAGATGTTTTTTTGACAATTCCCAAAGCTCGAATCAATTCTCGGGGAAATTGGTCCTTTCCGATTTGAAAGTAGTGTAATGATCGCTCAGTTTGTGCTCCCCAATAACGAGATGATTCAACTTCGATTTCTCCCATGGAGTCGGTTTCGATTCTGGTTTTTTTTGGTTCCATGATTTGTTTCCTATCGTTGGATTCTGATCAGTCAAAATTAGATAGATTTAATAAGTGAAAAAGATTGATGAAGTCGATCTACTTCTCAGTGGATACCCACCGAGAAGATTTGATGAGAAAATTAACTTGGTTGGTAAAAAGCCAAATAGGCTGCAAGGAGACCTAAAAGTGGAAATACGAACCAAAGAATTTTTGCTGCTTTCGCATTTTTATAAGCGAGAGTGAGAAGTCCACCAAACGCAAGCCAGATGACAATCTTTAATATGATCCAAACAGGTAGAGCAGAGTGAGAGATATCACGGAACTTCATAAGTCCAAACCCAGCTACCAAAATCAAAACCAAACCTACACCATGGGAAATAGCAACAAAGGCTTTGAATTTGTTTTCTGATTTTTTTCCGCCGTTAATGGAATAGAGTGTGACTCCACCTAAAGATAAAAATAAAAGATACATTCCGAAAATATGGATGAGTTTATACGCTTCGTATGACACAAAAGCCTCCTTTCAATCACACAATTCTTTCAAAACTTCGTTTTCCTTGCGAGAGTTTTCTCTAATAATTTTCGAGAAAAAGAACTAGGAATTCGGATTGGATTTGGGAATCTAACCATGTTATGGAGACAGATCCAAACTCTTATCGGCCCTCCCCACCCAATCAAAAGACATTGCTGCTCTTGCGAGGCATTCCTGGTTCTGGAAAATCCACATTTGCAAACCAAATTGCTAGTACAAACGGAGCACCCATTTTTTCTATTGATTCTTATTTTGAAAATGAAAAGGGTGAGTACAATTTTGATTTTTCTAAAAATCATTTGGCATACAAAGAATGTGAATCCAAAACAAAACTAGCATTAGAAAAAGGGATTCCATTTATCATTGTGGATAACACATTCACTTTAGAATGGGAATTAAAACCTTACGAAGATTTAGCGAAGAAATTTGGTTATCTATGTTTTGTAGTCACAGTAGAAAACAGACATGGTGGGAAAAATGTTCATCAAATTCCAGAGGGACAAATTGAGAAGATGAAGGCAAAGTTTAAAGTGGTTTTGTAATGAATTAGGGTAGGATGTTTATTAAGAGACGATGATCGTGGAACAATTGATGGGATTCCTATAACAAGTATTGGAAATATGATTTTTTTATTTTTCGAAAAACTTCACTCCCTGTAATCCACGGAAATCATTGTCTTGTGTCCAGAGAATTGCGTTGTTCAATTGAGCAGTTGCATAAATGATGCTGTCTGCCATTGGAATTGACTTTTCAACGCTGATCTTAGCTGCGTAGATTGAAATTCTTGGGTCTAGGTTTATGACTTTGCCTTGCTGCATATGGGCGACAATTTTTAACGCAATATCTTCTCCTTTTTCTTTATAGACTTTTTTAAAGATTTCAAATAAAGATAAACTTGGTACAATTAAGTTTTCTGTTTTTTCAATCGCTTCCGCAAAAAGATTCGCACGGTTAGTTCCGCTGAAATATTCTAACCATCCTGATGAATCTACGACATTCAAAATCGATCTCCTTCTCGATCAATTTTGGAATTGATTCCTGACAATGATCCTCTCAATTTTTTGATGGGTTCAATCGGAATGAGCTCCATTCGATTGCCAAAAGTGATGATTTCGAGTTTCATACCTACTTTCACACCGATTTGTTCGCGAACCTCTTTAGGAATTACTACCTGAAATTTTGGAGAGACTGTTACTTTTCCCATATCGATACTCCTATCGTAATACTAAATGCTGATCGATCAAATGTCAAGGTGTTTGGATACGAAAAATGAGATCATCAATGAAAAGAAACTGGAAAATTGATTGAGAAGGATATATCTATAAATCCTTTCAATTTAAAATTTTATAAACATCGATTTGGTTTAGAGAAGTTGAAGAGAAATGAATACAAAAACGAAATAAAAATCATTGAAGGCAAAAAAAACCGCCACTTAAACAGAGTTAAGCGACGGTCTTTATACAAACTTGGATTATCTCCAGTTGTTTGTTTTAGGTTTTGCGATGTTTACTTTCATCTCACGGTTAAGTACGTTTTTTCCGTTAAGATCTTTGATCGCGTTATCAGCTTCTTTTCCATCTTTCATTTCGATGAATCCAAAACCTTTAGAACGACCAGAATACTGGTCAGTGATGATTTTTGCAGAAGTCACTGCTCCGTGTGCTCCGAAAAGCTCACTGAGTTTACCTTCAGTCATATCGTAAGAGAGGTTGCCAACGTAAATGTTTACTGACATAGTTTTTGTCCTGTTTGTTAAAGTTGACTCGGGAATTCTAGATTTACAATCGTCGGGACCCTATAAGGGATTTTGGGTAAGAACTCCAGAAAAATGCAGGGAAAAACTTGGGAAAGCTACCAGCGTGCAAGCTTGAAAGGACTACTTCGGCGGTGAAAATCAACAATACTCTGAATCTTCTGTCAGTGTAATTACCCTTTCTAAAAAAAGCAATCTGAAAGAAGACCCAGAGAAAAAATATAACCAAAGAATTCGTTTTTAGTGGTGGTGATGTCCACCTGGACCATGTACGTGTCCATGTTGTTTTTCTTCATCCGTTGCTTCGCGAATCGATTTGATGGTAACATCAAAATGAAGGGTTTCGCCAGCTAACGGGTGATTGCCGTTCAATATAACATCAGCATCTCTGACTTCTTGGAGGTATAGAATCATTCTACCTTCTGGTGTGTCGGTTTGGAATTCCATTCCCACTTCTAGTTCCGCTTCGGCAGGGAGTTCTGTTTTGGGAACTTGGAAAATCAACGCTTCGTTATATGTCCCATAACCTTCTTCAGGTGGCACTGTGACATTTTTGGAATCTCCGTTCACTAATCCTTCCAGTTCTTTTTCCAATCCAGGGATGATATTTTGCCAGCCATGGAGGTATAATAGCGGTTCGTCTGATTGGTCCAGAGTTTCTCCCTGGGCGTTCTTTAGGTGATAGGAAAATCCTACAACCATTCCTTTGCTGATGGTTTTTGACATATTCATTACACTCTACATACGGAAAAAAATACTGCAACCGAATAAAAGGTTGGTACCATATTGTAATCAAAGAAATTGAACCCTGGAAATATCAATATCTATGAATTGGCCGTTACTCATTCAAGTTTTAGGTGGGCTCGGGATTTTCATCTATGGGATGAAATTACTCAGTGAGTCCTTACAACGTGTGGCAGGAGATAGGCTTCGTTCCTTTCTTTCGTCCATGACACGAAATCGTGTGTCTGCTGTGTTCAGCGGATTATTCATCACTTCAACCATCCAATCTAGTTCGGCAACAACCGTCCTTGTTGTTGGGTTTGTGAATGCTGGTTTGATCTCACTTGCACAAGCCATTGGCGTGATTATGGGAGCCAATATTGGAACCACGATCACTGCATGGATTGTTTCCTTATTAGGATTCAAATTTAACATTGCTTCATTTGCTTTACCTGCAATTGCTGCTGGTGTCATCCTTCACTTCTCTCGCAAAGAGAGTCGTTCCGGTTGGGGGAGTTTTCTCATTGGATTTGGATTTTTGTTTTTGGGGTTGGATTACCTAAAAACATCTGTTCCTGATAGTGCCAAAGACCCAGAGAGTTTTGTGTTCTTACAACAATTCACAAACATGGGTTTTAATTCTATCTTGTTGTTTGTATTGATTGGAGCATTGTTAACCATTGTAATCCAATCTTCTTCCGCTTCTACCACCATCACCATCACGTTAGCTTTCTCTGGGTATATCCCAATCGACGCTGCCTATGGTATGATCCTTGGTGAAAATATTGGAACCACAATCACAGCGAATTTAGCGGCTATTGCTGGTAACCGAAATGCAAAAAAAGCGGCGCTTGCCCATACATTGTTCAATGTGTTTGGTGTGGTTTGGGCACTACTCTTTTTCAAAGTATTCACGGGAATTGTGGATGATTTGATTCCTGGTGATCCATTGACAGACAAAGAATCAACAAGATTTCATATTTCGTTATTCCATACTATGTTTAACGTAACGAACACTTTGGTTCTCATTTGGTTTGTGAATACAATCTCCAAAGTGGTGAGTACGATTGTAGACGGTCTCGCTTCCAAAACAGGAAAAGACAAAGATAGCATTCGTTTGTTACAAGCAGGAACTGTGAAAACCACAGAACTTGCTATGGTGGAACTTGTTGAGTTCACAAAAAAAATCATAAGAGATACGTATGATTTTTTAAGATTAACAGAACAAATTTTACTACAACCATATGATGCAGCAAGGGTAGTTCAAGTCCTGAAGAAAGAAGAGGAACTTGATCAAGTTAGAACTGAAGTTTTGACCTATTTGAACCAAGTACAAGAATCTGGAATCACTGGTAACTACGCAAAAGATGTGTTAGGGATTATGGAAAGGGTGAAAGCTGTAGAAGAGATGGGAGATAATTTTGCATCTATTGCGAGAAAAATTCGTAAGTCTCACAGACAAAAAATTTCATTTGATAAAAACTTTTCAAATTCTGTCAAAGACCAAATGGATTTACTCAAACACCATTACGATATCCTGCTTGTGAACTTAGAACAAAGTGAAACATTTGATATCCTTGGAAACCCTCAGGTTCGTAACCAAAGCCGTGAGTACAGGTTCCAAATGATTCGTTCCATCAAAAAGAATGAATCAAAAGTGAAGAAGAAAAAGTATCAGAAAAAAGATAATCTGTTACCGGCACTCCTTTACCGTGATATTTCCAGAAACTTAGATAATATCTCTAGGTTGTTGAATGCTGCTATTTATGCGGATGTATAGTCCGTATTTATTTGAGAGAAATAATTTAGGTTATTTCAAATAGTATAAATGTGATATCGTCGTCTGCGGGACCTTCTTTGTTTCGCAGGCGAATGTGCTCATCGATCCCACCATACAAAGATTCAACGGATTCCCCTTTTCGGTGGAGTAACCAATCGAGAAGAGCTTCTTCACCAGAGTCACCATTTTCCCAAAGATCCCAAATCCCATCGGTAAACAATAACAGTTTGTCACCTTTTTTTATAGAGTGAACTTCTTCGGGATACAATCCTTCTTTGGAATACCCAATGAGTTTTCCTTTTGGTCGGATCACATCTATAAATTTTGATTCTTCGTTAAACATATATAAGGCGGGATGACCTGCATTGGCAATTCTTAAAACCTTCTGTTCCAAGTCGATAAAGATAGCACTGGCAGTTAAAAATTGATTTTTGTAATTTCCTGCGAGAGCTTGGTTGATGCTTTCTAACACCTTTCCTGGTTTATTGGCAAATGCCAATGTTTGCATGTAGGCAATTTTTAACATCGCCGCCTCGATCGCCGCAGGGACACCATGACCTGTTACATCTGCAATCAATCCGCAGATTTGTTGTTTTCCATAAACAGTTAAATCGTAAAAATCTCCTCCTACCAAAGATGCTGGAAAATAACCAGTTTTGATCGAAAGTCCAGGGAATTTTGGGAGGATTTGAGGTAAGGTCGATTCTTGTAGTTTTTGTGCAAGTTTTAGTTCTTTACCATAGGCAATTAACTTTTGTTTGTTGATCTCTGCTTTGATTTGAATCCTTTCTTTTTCTTTTTGGACGACCGAGATGCGATCCCCAAGACCAAACGCCATGAGTAAAACTTCCAATGCCATTGCAGCCTGGAAGGCATTTTCCGTAAAAACATTCACAGGAAAAAATCCCATGTACTTCAGTACAGTGGTCAAACCACCAACGATGAGCATAAAATAACCAAAAAAGTAATACCTTGCCGGTGGGAATTTTTTGATAAAAGAAACATAATAAGAAACAAATAAGGCATAAAAGGCTAAAAAAGAAGAAAGCGAATCTCCGAATTGGTTTAAAGGTCGATATGGTAAAAATGGTAAAAGTGCCAAACAAACCATCGGTATGATAGAAAGTCCCATAAACCCTTTGTACAAGAGAGGTGCATTTTCCTTTAGATTCATAAAGGTGATGCTCATCGGAAAACAAGAAAGAAGGAATAAAAAATATAAAAAATTGTGAACATTGTAAACTAACTCTGGTGAGTTGGGAAAAAACAAAACAGGCAACAAACCTTGCAATGATAGTTGGAATAAGATTGCAGCAAGAATAAGGTAATTTACATAAAAAAGGTATGCTATGTCTTTTACCATAAAGTAAACAAACAAATTGTATAAACTCATTACACACACAATTCCAAAAAACATTCCTTGTAAAAGTGTATCAATGGATTCATACGAATCAAAATGTTTCTCTTCGGCGATCATTAGAGGAACTGACACAGAACTGTCAGTTTTTACACCGACAAAATAAGTTACCGTTTCACTCGGTAAAAGTTCCGTTGCAAAACTAAACCCTCTGTAATCTTTATCGCGGTTACGAAATGGAAATTTCCTTCCTTGGATGTTTTGATTGATCTCACCTGATTCACGTAAGGCGTAAAATCGAACTTCATCTAATAATGGGTATTTGATGAATGTGATCATTCTTTTGTTGTGGTTTACATCATTATGCAAAACAAAACAAAACCAATATTGTTTTGCTGTATTTCCAAAATTAGGGATCACACCGTTTGCAAACGAAACACGATTGGTTTTGAATTGATTTAAAATTTCTGGAAATGTGTTTATCAGTTCATCACTTGCAAGGAATGCGAGGCCCTTTGACACATCAAAAGGTTTTCCTTGGTTTGTTGAAATGGGAATTGTTTTTACATTGGGGCAGTGTTTCTCTTCTGCTCCAAGGATAGTATGAAAGAGACATAAAAGAATGATGGAAAGAGTCTGTTTCATACAGGAAGGTCACTAGTATAAAACGTGTACCTTCCTTTGTAAATCTGTTTGTATGGGAAAAAAAGGAATTATGTGGTAGCGACTGTGATTCCCGCTAAATTGCGGAGAGCGTCGTATGCTTTTTCTTTTTGTTCCACTTTGGTTTTGTTCACTGCTTTGCGAATGATTACATCCCATTGTTTTTCTGGGTGTTCCATCTTCATGTTTTCTAGCAGTTCCAAAATGTTTTCATCATCAGATGCATTGAAGATTTCTTCTGTATCATAGCGAAACATTCCAAAAAGAGCATCAATGTAATCACCCACACTCATGGATTCCTTTTCACCTGTTTGGATTTTCTTCTTTTCTGCCTTTCGCAGCTCTCGTTCTCTGCGTTCCAGTTCTGTGCGTTTCATCGTTAGGGCCTCTAGCTTGGATGCATTTGGTTCCAAGACCATCTTTTCAAACGGCGGGAGGGGGAACACTCAATTTGTCCAAAAATTGTCTCGATTTTTGATCCGAAGGAAAAAGATTAGGGTAGATGGTCTCCTTTCGGTGGATTGCTGGGCTTTTAACCTTGGTACTGACGACCCAATTTTTCTTTTTGGGGAGTGGGTTACTCGGATATTGTCTAGAATCAAACTCCAAAATTTGTAAATGTAACCACGGATCTAAAAAAGAAAAACATACTAGTTCCGAAGACAAATTGTTCTCCGAGAGCCAAAATTCTAATATTACCTCATCAAATGAGGAAACCCACGCCCATACAAAAGAATTAGCTTTAAAACCAAGTTGTCATGACGCCAAAGTTGGGGAAGCCCACCTCTGTTCTTGCAAAAAGAAAAAAAAGGATGCTATGTCCCTTCGGATGCACCACCAAACCATGGATAAACCAAAGTTTGGATTCGGTATTGAAGTTCCCGTTTTGTTTTCTTACACAATTTTCGAGTCTCCTTCCACTCTTGAGGATGGAAACCTACCTACTTTACTAAGACCACCGCGCATCACTTAGGAATTTAATTTCCTACAATCAACTCTAGCGACTATGGAGTTTGTATAGTTTTGTCGCAAAACAAATCTTAAATTATATTAAAATATTAGGTATTTATGAAATTACTTCAAACAATTTTTACTTCTCTCTCTCTATTTGCTTTGTTGTCATGTGGAACTAGCGCAGAATCTGATGACTCTCAAGCATTAGCACTTTTAGCATTGGCTTCCGCTCCTCAAACAGTGAATTTAAACTTTGAGGCATTAGCTAACGGGCAAAATTTGACTACTGGTTCCAACATTACAGCGAATGCAAGGACAGTACAGTTTCGTGATTTCCGACTATTTGTATCGGAAGTCAAAATGGTAAGAGCAGATGGAACAACGGCAGATGTAACATTGACTACGGATAATGTTTGGCAAGCCAATGGTGTTGCACTTATAGACTTTGAAACAACTCAAACAACGGAAAAAAACTTAAAAGTTACTGGTTCTGCTCCTGCTGGTGCTTATACTGGAATTCAATATACTGTCGGTGTTCCTGAAAGTTTAAATCACTTGGACAGAACAACTCAAGTTTCGCCATTGAATATCGGACCAATGTATTGGGCTTGGACAAGTGGTTACAAACATTCCAAAATAGAATTTAGTTTTGATTCTGGAACAACTTGGACAAACCTTCATGTCGGATCAACCAACTGTACAGGCGCACCAAATTATGGAAATTGCGGAAAGAAGTATAGAGCATCGATCCAGTTAAATGGATCTATTAATCCAAGTAACCAAACGATTTCTTTGAGTGTTGATCAATTGATTAAAGATCACACAGGAGGAATTAATACGACATGTATGCCTGCTCAAGCTGGTGCCGATTGTACTCCTTTGATCCGAGCCTTTGGAATCAATGAAACCAGTGGTTCTGTTGATAGTTCTATTTCACAAAGAGTATTTAGTCTAAAGTAATTAATTAAATCACATGGTTACACTCGAAACTTTGTGACCATGTGTATTTAGGAATCAATATATGAATTTTACAAAATTGAGAATTTTTCTTTTATCAGTGCTGATGACTGGATGTAATGTATTACCTTTTCAAAAAAAAGAATCCAATGATAACTTGATGTTAGCTGCCCTTGGAATCTTGGCATCAGCTTCCGACTGGGTTTGGGACTTGCCACCTGGATTTCCAGTTCCGAATGTCCCTGCTGAAAATCCAATGTCCAAAGCAAAAGTTGAATTGGGTAGGCATCTATTCAATGAAAAGTCACTTTCAGGAAACGATACCATGTCTTGCGGAAGTTGCCATATCCAATCTCTGGCGTTTGCAGATGGAAAGGATTTTCCTTCAGGAATCACAAGCGAAGTTCATCCTCGTAATTCTCAACATTTATCCAATGTGGCTTATTTACCTAGACTCACTTGGAATAATCCAAGGATGACAAGTTTGGAAGTGCAAGCAAGGGTTCCCATGTTTGGAGAAAATCCGATTGAACTTGGAATATCTTCGAATTCTTTTATCGATAAATTAAAATCAAAAGAACTCTATCGAACATTATTTACGAATGCATATGGAAATGCTGATGCTGCAGTCAACGAACAAAATGTACGGTTTGCAATTGCAAGTTTCCAAAGATCAATGATTTCAGGAAATTCAAGATATGACCAATATGCATTTCGCAATAACAAATCAGCACTCAATGCTTCTGAAATTCGTGGTTTAAATCTTTTTAATGGAGAAGTGGCCGAGTGTTTCCATTGTCATGGTGGATTTAATTTTACAGACACTTCGTTTCATGGAGGATCGCCGGAAGAGTTTTTTTATCACAGCAATGGAATCCATGATGATGCTTATTATGCTGGAGTTCCTAGTAACAAACGAGGGTTATATGATTTAACGGGAATTGCTTCTGATACTGGAAAATTTAGAGCTCCCTCTTTGCGAAATATTGGTGTCACATATCCTTACATGCATGATGGAAGTTTTATGTGTGATAATGCAAACAATCCGAATATCACGATTGGCAAAACCAAAACAGATTGTGCAAGGGATGCCTTAACAAAGGTAGTTGATCACTATCGATCTGGTGGACAAAACCATAGTGCGAAAGATTCTACTTTGATCCGTGCATTCACGATTACAAATTCACAACGTGATGATATGGTAAACTTCCTTCTATCCCTCACCGATGAAGAGTTCCTCACGAATCCTAAATTTGCGAGCCCATTTTGAAAGCACCTAATCTCTCTTTTATTTCACTCCTAACAGTTTGTTTGGGAGTGGTTTCCCATTGTACCTTTGGTTCTGTTGGGGATAGCGAGGAAGAAAAACTGGTGATCCTCCAAAATTTGATTTTCTTCAATAACAACCAGACGATTGCCGTGGGAACTAATTTGCGAGGTTATGATGACCAAGCAGATGATAATTTAAATCAGTTTAGTTTGACAAGCGCAGGGAATCCATACAACATCACTATCCAAACAAACACTTACATCCATTGGGAAACAGGAACATACCGGATCAACCCACCAAACCAAGTACTAGGTGTGTCCACTTCTAGTTCTGAAAAAAGTGCAACCGCTGTAGCAAAGACCCATACCCCATTTACAGTCCCTTTGGATTTGCCAGCAGATGATTTGTATGGAAAATCTTATCCATTTCTTGCGACGTCTATTGTTTCAAACGTCACGCAGTATAATAGTACGATGGAAACAGGAGCCAGTTTTTTGTATCCCAATACCAGAACTGCCAATTTACCTTTAGGTGTTGTTGCCATTGCCAATGTCAGTTGGGAAGAGATTTACATACAAATGACGGTGACGAGAGCACCAAATACAAAAACAGTAACAATTCTACTCCCGCAGGGAAATAAACAAATCACCCCCAAATGTAAAATTCCGATCAAAAATGGAAGGAGTGGAAATATTGAGATCTTAGTTTCACTATCGGCTCTCTTTCAAGATAGGACTGTATCCGGAACGCCGATCCGTTTTCTAGATCAATTGCCGATTGGAACTGACCCTGTGGTCATCTCCAAAGTATCCAATGTGAATTTATACAATATCCTCCAACAAAACTTACAAGCTGAAGATATCACCTTCAGTTTCCCTGGTTGTTTTCCTGGAGTCGAACGATGAAACGTCTGTTTTGCGAAATTACATTTCATAGAATCTTTTCATTTATTCTTTTTCTGTTTGTTTTATTTGTGAACTTTTCTTTGTATTCGCATCACACGGGTTCGTCGGATAGCCCCAATGCAACAGCAAGATTTGTGGATCCATTTACAGGGAAACGGGAAAAACCTACAAATTATCTGGTGATGACCCAAGACTATTACCAATCTACACGTGAGAATAGTCACCTGTTCACAACCACTGCGTTTGCGGAGTTGAATTTTTTTGATGGTCGGTTTGCCTTGAATGCTTCCGTACCTTGGAATTATTACCAACAACGAGGCAGAGAGGATGCGGCTCGCATTGGAAAAACATATCTTGGTTTTAAATACCAACCGTTTTTCGATTTGGATAAACCTTATTTTTTTGTGATTGAAGGAGCGGTTGGTTTCCCGAGTGGTCCTGATACGGATCGGTTCACAGGAGGGAATTATTATACTGGCTCTGGTTTTATCAAACTTGGGTATCTATATGAAAAGTGGTCTTTTGTGACAAAGATTGGTGGACTGAATCCGCTTTCTAGGCCACAACCAAATAATTTACAAGATAATGATGGGATTCCGTTTTATCTACGAAAACCGTCTGCCACACCGCCTGAACCAGAATATGAATTCAAAAAAACGACACTTGTTTCTGCGTATGTGACGTATTATCTGATGCCTGAGATCTCCCTTTTTACAGGTGTATTGTATCGAAATCCATACAATGGAGTTGATTATTCCAAAGAAAAAGACAAAAACAATCCATCGTATTTTACGGAAGCGAGTGCGGGATTTTCTTGGAATTTTTCTGAGAAATACAACATGAGTTTAGCATATCGTTATCCTTTACAGCGTGATCGTGAGTATAGATTGTACCAGTCTGCTTGGACCTTTGCCTTCTCGATGGAGTGGGGAAGCGATTGACATTTCATGCCTTTTTTAAAACGTTCTAAGAAACTGTATAAATCTTAATCGTAAAAGGTAATCTATGAGCAACGTAGAAATCGTACCAATAGGGGAACTACCTCCTATTGGAGTCGTGCCAAAAAAAATGCACGCACAGGTCATTCGCCCGGAACGTTACGGCGAACCGAAAACTTCTTTCCAATCAGAAGTCATTGATGTTCCGGAGATCGGTCCGAACGAAGTTCTCGTGGCCACTATGGCTGCTGGAGTAAACTATAACAACGTTTGGGCGGCTTTAGGTTACCCTGTTGATGTTATTGCTGCGCGTAATAAAAAAGGTGAACCAGAAAAGTTTCACATCGGTGGCTCTGATGCTTCTGGTATTGTGTACAAAGTTGGTTCCGAAGTAAAAAATGTAAAAGTCGGTGATGAAGTTGTTGTCCATTGTGCGATGTGGGATCCAAAAGATCCATGGGTTCTTTCAGGCAAAGACCCAATGTATGCACCATCACAAATCATTTGGGGATATGAATCCAATTGGGGTTCCTTTGCACAATTTTGTAAAGTGCAAGACCACCAATGCCTCCCACGTCCTCAGCACCTAACATGGGAAGCATCCGCTGCTTATATGTTAGTTGCTGCGACTGCCTACAGAATGTTACACCATTGGAAACCAAATGATGTAAAACCTGGTGATGTTGTACTCATTTGGGGTGGTGCAGGTGGACTTGGTGCCATGGCAATCCAAATCGTAAAAGCAGCTGGTGGTATTCCAATTGCTGTTGTATCTTCTGATGATAAAATTGAATTCTGTAAAAACTTAGGTGCTGCAGGTGTGATCAACCGTAACAAGTTCAAACACTGGGGTGCACTCACTTCTGATATCAACAAACCAGAAGCATTCGTTGAATGGACAAAACAAGCACGAGAGTTCGGAAAAGCAATTTGGGACATCGCTGGCAAAGGCAAAAACCCACAAATCGTTTTTGAACACCCAGGGGAAACCACACTTCCAACTTCTGTTTTTGTATGTGAAACTGGAGGTATGGTTGTGATTTGTGCGGGAACTACTGGTTTCAATGCAACTGGTGATTTACGTTATCTTTGGATGAGACAAAAACGTCTGCAAGGTTCACACTTCGCAAACGACGATAATTGCCGTGACCTTAACCAATTGGTGATTGATAAAAAAGTGGATCCAGTTTTAGCAGAAACATATCGTTTCGAACAAACTGGTGAGTGCCACCAGTTGATGCGTGAAAACAAACACCCATCAGGTAACATGTCAATCCTTGTTGGTGCAAAAACGACAGGTTTAGGAAAGAAATAATTTTTTCTTTTAGCCTGTATTTAGAGTACATGTCCCCGCCCATATCGAACTGGGTGGGGTTATCCACCCGCCACCCAATGACTCCATTTACCACACAACCTACGTTTTGTGAATCCAATTCCCAATAACCAAAAAATTTCATTTTCAAAAGTTCATATTTCCGCATAGGAAGGCTACACATGTTTCCAAGAATCAATTTGATCACACTCGGAGTTTCCGATTTACAAAAATCAGTCCATTTTTATAAAACAGGGCTAGGTTGGAAAAAGTCGTTAGAGAGCAACGACAAAGTTGCCTTCTTTCAAATCGGAGCATTGGTATTTGCATTATTCGGTGAAAAGGATTTGGCTGATGATATTGGAATTCCTTTTCAAAAAAGACAAGAGTATTCAGGAATTACGTTAGCTCAGAATGTAGAAAGTGAAATCGAAGTGGATAAAATAATTAACGGTGTACGTAAGTTAGGTGCAGTTATATTAAAAGAACCACAAAAAGTGTTTTGGGGTGGGTATAGCGCATACTTTAAAGATTTTGATGGCCATATTTTTGAAATTGCATACAATCCTTTTTTTCCACTCAATGAAAAAGGTGAAGTTGTATTGAATCAGTAACAATGATTAATTGGTTTATAAATGAGTGACTTGTTGCGTCTCAAATGATTTAACTTAGTTTCATTGAATTTAAACGCCTGTTACTTCTATTTCGTTATGCTAAGCATGAGTTTTTGAATTTATTTTAACGAATTTCTTATAAGGATCAATTGAATAATGAGACAAGCTGAGATAAAACAATTTGGACTTGAAAATTTAAACCTCATTGAGGTACCAGAACCAAAAGAAGTAGGACCAACAGAAGTTCTAGTTCGGTTACATGCTGCCTCATTGAATTATCGAGACTCACTTGTTGTGGAAGGGAAATACAACCCCAAGTTTCCTTTACCACTTGTTCCCTGCAGTGACGGGGCAGGGGAAGTCGTCAAAATAGGTTCCCAAGTCACCGAATGGCAAGTGGGAGACAAAGTACTCCTCACCTTTGCACCAAAATGGATCGCAAAAGAAGCAACCCATTCGGAAATTCGTCACACGATCGGCGGCCCACTTCCCGGCACCCTTCGTGAATTGGCCATTGTTCCTGAAACGGGTTTAGTCAAAATGCCAAAACATCTAAGTTACGAAGAAGCCGCTACCTTACCTTGTGCCGCACTCACTGCATGGTCGGGACTATTCCAATATAGCCAATTAAAACCAGGTGAATTTGTCGTTGTACAGGGTACAGGTGGAGTATCGATTTTTGCTTTGCAATTTGCAAAATTGATGGGTGCCAAAGTGATCCTCACATCTTCGAGTGACGAAAAACTAGAAAGAGGGAAAAACTTAGGTGCAGATTTTTTAATCAATTATAAAGACACGAAAGATTGGGGCAAAGAAGTTCGGCGGATCACAAATAAAGTAGGAGCTGATCATATCATTGAAGTGGGTGGGGCAGGTACTTTGGAGCAATCCATTGCCGCCTGTCGTCCGTTTGGTGTGATCCATCTGATTGGAATTTTAGCGGGTCGTTCAGGAGAACTCAATTTATTACCCGCTGTCATGAACAATTTAAAAATCCAAGGCCTTGTTGTAGGTGGTAGGAAAGCATTTATCGAAATGAACCAGGCGATCGAACAATCTGAATTAAAACCTGTTGTTGACAAAGTTTTCTCATTAGAAAACGCAGTGGAAGCCATCAAATACTTACGGTCAGGTTCTCATTTTGGAAAAATTGTGATTACGATTTGATTTGGGTAGAGGAATCTAAAATGGATTTTCTTTCAATATCCAATGCATTGACTGATAAATGGATTTCGATCAATGCCAAAATGAGAGAGACAACCATAAACAATAACGATATCGAAAAGAATATCCAAGCAATCAAATTATAAAAGGGTATCATCCCAAGTGAACAAGTACAAAGAATTAAACTTAAGATTCCTGCACTTTGCGAATATAAAATGAGAGAGATCCGAAAACGTAAATTATGAATTTGTTTTGCAAGAACTTCCGATTTGGAAGTCTCATATTCTGCAAGAAGTTGTCTCGATAATCCAGCCAATCCAAAAAATCGATTGGTAAACCCTAACATCAATAAGGAAATCGCAGGGAATAATAAACCAGGAATGTTATACGTTAAGTGGTCCAATGGTTTCTATTTGATAAACAGTTATCAGTAAGTTGAATTAAAGTATGGTATCAGACGGAGATGTTTGGATACCCAACGCTATGGAATACCAATCATACCTATTGGTAATAGCAGAAATCCATTGGGCCGAAGGAACGACCCAATTTGTATGAATCAATATTATTCTTCTGCGAATAAATTGTTTAGAGAGTCGATGAGAGTGTCTACTTCCACTCCATACCCCATACATACTTGTTCAATGGTTTCCACTTCATTGATCGAACAGTGCGAACACCCACCCAAGTGGTAACTTGAGAAAACAAGCCCCGCTTCCGGATGGATGGCAATTGCTTCGCCTACGGTCATTTCTTTAAAAAAGCGTGGTTTTGTTGATTCAGTCATCTTCTAGAGTCCCCTTAGAGGAAATTACTATACAAATATTGGACTATGCTCTATTCGTCAATGGAATGTTTACCCAAGAAAACGGGAAATTTTATGTCCGCATCGAGGGACGGTTTGAGTCCGCTCATTTCCTTTACCAGTACTTTGCCGATGGAACGGATGAGCCTATCCACGGCCATTCCTGGAAAGTCGAGGTATTTCTCGAAGGAAAAACGAACATCCGCCCTGATGGAATTTCGTATGATTTTTTGACAGCAAGGAACAAACTTCTGGAACTTGTCCACTCCATCGACCATATCCTTATCAATGACCATCCCGACTTTAAAGGGATCAATCCTACATCTGAAAATGTAGCTAGATGGTTTTATTATGGGTTAAAAGAGGAAGTCAAAGCATCGGAAGGCAAAATCCGTCGCATTGTCATCCATGAAGGGCCTGAAAATTTAGCTTTTTTTGAACCTGAAGCCTAGGATCTCGTGCTGATCAAGTCTGCACGAAACCTAGGTATAAGAATTGTAAATCTTGTGTTTAAAATAAGTCTTCACCAAAACTTTTCGAAAACTCAATTGTAAAATTAATAGAATCAAAATCCAATTTGGTATTGTTTCTTCTTCCGATGGCAGACATAAGAAGTGATGTTTGGTTATCAAGGGTTGTCATATAATATTGATTAAATTTTATATTGATATTATCTCTTGTATAACCCCATTTCGTTGCAAACCAAGAAGAATACCGAAACACAACATCAAATTTATCCTGAACTCCTGAATATAGAAAATCACTTTGTACAAAAAAAGGAGCGTACAAGATTCCCACCGTTGACGGGATAAAGTTTATGGCACTTCTACTCACATCACCACCCATATGATAATACAAACGACTCAAATGGATTTCAAACCAACGTAATGGTCGAAATTCTAAGTGAATACCTGGTACCCATCCTTTAGTTCTAAGTTGTGATTGGACATTGGGAGTAGAAAAGATTAAACTATTATCAAATTTATATAAATTTAAGTAGTCTGATCGAAAATCTTGTTTGATATTTGCATCCCGAATAGAAATGCCAATACTGAAAACTTTAAAGATTGGATGAAAGTATCCAACTCCCGCTCTTTTTTGATATTCTTTAAAATTTAATATATCTTTATATTCTCCAGCATCTCTTATCGTTCGATTTTCAGCAAAGATCCTATATCGATCTTTAAATCGATATTCGAACTCAAATTGTCCCAATTCCAAATTTCCATTTGGCAAAGGAGCAATTTGGTAAATCTGACTTTGGCTAAATAAAATCCCATCGGTTAACTCCATGTTTTTTTCGGGAATTTGACCGCGAGCTGCACCCAAAACATAACGAAAGTATATTCTATGGTTGTCTGGATCGACTAACTGTGGTTTTTCGTGGATATTGTCTGTTTCTTTTGCAAGTAGGGCAGTGACACTACTAAACAAATATAAAAACGAAATTAATAAATAATATGTAATTCTGCGTGGTAAATACAATTTATTCACCCCAAACTACGATACATTCTCTGTAAAATAATGCTCCAAGTATAGATAGAGATTCCCTATCTACTAATGCAACTTTTTGGATGTTTCCATTTCTTGTTGCTTCTTCAATGGAATTTCCTGCGCCGTAATAGAATACATTCATAATATATCCCGACATTGAGCAGGATTTTCCAAATTTTACAATCTTTGCTGACGTTAGATTATTTCCAGTACTATCTCCAATCATATGTTGGGTGGAGTATTGGTAGATAAATGCAGGATATGGACCTGATTGGCAATTGGTGAAAAAAGAAAAAAGGAATATTAAAAATAAAGTTTTGATAAATTTCATGTTATTCGCCTACAACAAATGTGCAATAATTTCGGATGAGTCCACTGAACAGACTAAACGTGGAATGATCGATGGTGGCAATTTTAGTGATTCCATTTTTATGAGCCACACTTCCTGCACCTGCATCTCCATAGGTGACCAAATATAAAACTGTATATTGGCAACCTTTGGCTTCTTTGTCAGCTTTTACATTATTCTCTGGGTTAAATGTTCCCGGGAAATGTGTTTCCGTCACAATGTAACCATGAGTAGGACCTACTGCACACCCTGTGGAAAGGAAAAATGATAAAACGATCGTTATATAAAATAGAATATTATGTCTTTTGAATGTTAGCATTAGTTGGAACCTTTTACGATAGTACAGAACTGGTGGTAAATAAAACCGGCAAAAACTCCTGTGTTTTCATAATCAACAAAGGCTACTTTTTGTATATTTCCGTTTTTTTTAGCGGTTTCAATCCTTGCATTGCCAAAAGAGAACAGCCCTAGATAAGAATTACTACATGCTTTTCCTTCGAATTTGGGTTCTGCACCGATGCCAATCGGGCCAGGTGTTGTGTTCCGATGGTAAAAAAAGCCACCTTTCCAAAGTGGTGCTGTAGTCGCATATTCGCGTGTTGGATTAGTATTTCCATTCGCAGATGTTTCGTATAACAGGTTAAACCCTGTGCACTGGAAAAAAAATAAAAAACTGACCAAAAAAACAAATTTATATTTCAAATGAAACTCCGTTTCGCATTATGATAATATGACAAACAAACAAACGTTTGTGTAAAAATGCAATCGAATACTGCTCACCTAACGAATTTATGTAAGTGTTTCAATTAATTAAAACACATAGGTTGGGTATCATTTTATTGCACTCAGGCTATTTTTTTTGGAAAAAAATTTTGCCTATATTCGATTGCATTTCTTGCACCTAATTTTAAAATTCGGTAGAATCAAGTAGTACAATGCCAACCACTGAAATCAAACATAGTTTAGGTCATATCCTTCTCGTTGAGGATGAAGCTATTTTGGCAGTTTCACAGGCTGAGTTTTTAAAGCTCAAAGGTTATACGGTGGAACATGTCGCCACTTCTTCGGATGCCATTGACTGTATCGCCTCGGGAGAAGAGGTAAACTTGATTCTTATGGATATCAACCTTTCAGATAAGTTAGATGGTATCCAATTAGCAAAAAAAATTCTAGAAATCAAAGAGATTCCCATACTGTTTGTGAGTGGATATTCAGACCAAAAGATTTTAAATCGTGTTGCCGACTTAAAACATTATGGTTTTATTCCAAAAATTTCAAGTCCTGATATTGTTGAATGTATGATTAAGTCTGCGCTGAAACTTCATGCAGCGGAACAAAGTTTGACATTTCGTGAAAAGGAACTTCGGATTACTTTTGAAGCAATGGGAGATGGACTCATTGTACTAACTCCAGAAGGGCATATCCGTGAAATCAATCAAAAAGCACTAGATATGTTAGGTTATAATAAGACGGAGGTGATAGACAAAGATTTATCTTCTTTTTTATTTTTGGTGCAAGCTGAATCTAGGATGCGGGTTTCTTATTCTTTTGATCATCTAACTGATACATTGATTGAACCTAAAAGAAGAAACAATCTTATCATCGTAGCAAGTAACGGACGAGAAACAAATGTTACTGAAACCATTTCTCCTATCCTTGATGGAAATAAGAATCTCAATGGAATTGTTATCGTTTTTCGGGAGAATCCAGAATCGCAAATTCTTGTCCCACCTAAGGACGGAGAAAGTTTGTATGCAAAGGTTTTTCAATTAAGTCCAATCGCAATGGCTATTTCCACAATCAAAGATGGCACTTACTTGGACATCAATCCCGCAATGGAAACCATCTTCCGATTTGAAAAATCAAAGGTCATTGGAAGGAAAACAGATGAATTCAAATCGTGGTGTGTCCCTGAACAAATCGAAAAGTTAAATCAGATCTACCGTGAAAATGGAAGTCTTTCAGGGGAAAGGATGTCTGTTCGACATCCTGATGGTGTAAATTACGAGGTCATTGTTTTTAGCCAGGCAATTGAAATTGCAGGGGAACGATTTGTTTTATGGTTTAACTTAGATGTAACAAAAATTTTAGACATCGAAGGTCGTTTGGCAAAATCTTTGGAAGAAAAAGACGTACTCTTAAAAGAGCTACAACACCGAGTCAAAAATACGTTAGCAATCATATCAGGATTACTCAACCTTGAATCGTTCAAAGTAGAAAATGAATTGGCCAAACAATCATTTTTAAATGCACAATCGAGGATCATGTCAATGTCAAAGGTATATGAAAATTTATACCAATCAGAAGATTTAGAATCAGTTGATCTTCGTAAGTACATTGAAGATTTGGTTTATAGCTTACATGATATATTTGTACTAAATCCAAGTAAAATTCGATTTGATGTGAAATTAGAAGAGATCCGATTGGATCTGAAACGTACTTTGCCACTTGGTTTGATCCTTAATGAATTACTGACAAATGCATTAAAATATGCGTATCCGAATGAAAATGGTGGGGACATACGCATCCAATTAGGGCAGTCTAAAGAAAACCTAATTTTAACTGTCGGTGACGATGGTGTAGGTTTGCCAGAATCAGTGAATATTGAAAAAGGAAATCATTTTGGTTATGAACTCATACGTAGCTTAACTTCACAACTGAAAGGTGTATTCTCATCCGTTTCGAAAAAAGGAGAAGGATTAAATATCATGATCTCCTTTCCCATTCAAAATAAAGAATAGAAACCGTATCGAATCAAATTTCCCTTATGTGTGATGGGAACGGTGTTTGTGTTTTCTCCCACGAATGGTTCCGATGAACACCAACCGAACTTGTTTGATGGTTTGGACTTTTAGTTTTCTCATTTCAAAATGTTCATTGGGTTCTAAATCCAAATAATCAGATGCCATTTGGAAACAGATACTCACAATGAGTTCGGATGCAAACAACGTGTCTTCTTTGCTTAGAGACTTTGGCATTCGCATGTCTTTTGCTAGTTCCCAGGCAATACGTTTCATTACCTCGCGGATTCTTTCTCGAATTTTTTTGTTCCCTCCAGTGCGTTCTCTAGCAATGAACCGAAATCGAGACCGGTGGTTTGTAACGTAGTCGAAGAAATATCCAATGGTGAGTTGTAACGCAGACCGATAGGCTCCTTTTGTCCTCGCATCGCCGACGATCAGTTGGATCCGATTCCCACATTCTTCCACCAAATGGAGCCCTAATTCCTCCATCGATTTAAAATGGCGGTAAAAGGCTGCAGGGACAACACCTGCCTTTGCTGTGACTTCTCGGAGGCTTAAATCTCCCAAACCCTTTTCTTCTCCCATGAGTTGTAGGGCACTTTCTAGCAGGTTTGTATGGGTGATTTGTTTTTTGGTGTCTCTAATGCCCGATTTCATGGTTTGAATTGAGTAAACATTCGTTCACTTTTTTTCTAAAGGCAAGGAAATAAATCCATCTTTTGGGTTGACATAGCTAACGATGTAAGTTAACACTATTAGATAAATCCGTGAACATGTGTTCACTTAAATGCGAAAACGAGGCGAAAATGAAAACATTTCCTTTTATCTACAACGAACCACGGGAATTTTTAAGTTTCCTACAACCCAAAGAGTGGGCGAATTTTTTCTTAGGAGAATTGAACCCAAGGTTCTCTGTCACCGCGACCAAGGCAAAAGTCATCGAGGTAAAAGAAGAAACTTCTGACACTAAAACTTTTGTGTTAAAACCAAACTGGCTTTGGAAGGGATTTGTTTCAGGCCAACATGTGCCAGTGACTGTTGAGATCGCCGGCCGTAGGGTCACTCGATTTTATAGCCTCTCGTCTCATCCCAATGATCGATATCTACAAATCACAGTCAAACGCCAAAAAGGTGGACTTGTATCAAACTTTCTGAACCAAAATATCAAAAAAGGTGATATTCTGGAACTGGGAGAAGCTTCTGGTGAATTTGTCCTTCCGAAAGACCTTCCCAAGGAATTATTGTTTCTAGCGGGTGGTAGTGGTATCACACCAATTCACTCCATTCTGAAAGACTTACAAACGTTAAATTACAATGGTAAAGTGACCCTTTTGTATTTTGTAAGATCTTTTGAAGATATAATATTCAAATCCTCCTTCGATTTGATGCAAAAAAATGTTAGTTGGTTAACTGTACATTATGTATTTTCAGATACTC
The DNA here is from genome assembly GCF_004769525.1 of Leptospira bouyouniensis. Taxonomy (NCBI): domain Bacteria; kingdom Pseudomonadati; phylum Spirochaetota; class Leptospiria; order Leptospirales; family Leptospiraceae; genus Leptospira; species Leptospira bouyouniensis. Next base: position 651,335 of record NZ_RQFT01000003.1, read on the forward strand.
CAAAAGAAGGTTATGCTTCTGGATTTTTGACAAAAGAAATTTTAGAGAAGTATGTTCCAAACTTAAAATCATCTTCTGTGTATGTTTGTGGTCCTTCACCTATGCAAACTAAGGCTTTGTCATTATTAGAAGGATTACCCATCAAATCCGAACTATTCTTATTACCTGGTCAAAATGTAACAAAAGTTAAAAAAGAAGGAACTGTTGATGTATTTTTAACTTTGAGTCACAAAACAATCCAAGTAAAGGGGGAACGTTCCCTTTTGGAAGAGTTAGAAGAACAAGGAATTTATCCACAAAGTGGATGCCGAATGGGTATCTGTCATACTTGTGTTTGTAAAAAACAAACTGGTTCTATCACGGATTTATCTAATGGAGAAACTTCACAGTTAGGTGAAGAAAATATCCAAATCTGCGTTTCAAGAGCTGAATCTAATTTGGAATTGGAACTTTAAGAATTCTATAAAAGAAAATGAAATTATCATAGGAAAATAAAATGAGAACGATTAGCAAAAAATTAAACAAAGAAGAAATTGAAGCATTTGGTAAAGAAGTAGATTCACTTCGCGAAGAAGTAATGGCGAAAGTTGGAAAAGAAGATGCAGATCATATTCGGTTTATTTATAAAACTTACCGATATACTGAAGTTTTGGGAAGGGGTTTAATTCACTTTAGTTTTGAACCGATTTCCTTTATTGCAGGCACATTGTTGTTATCCATTTCCAAAATCATCAACAATATGGAGCTTGGCCATAACGTATTACATGGGCAGTATGATTGGATGAATGATCCGCGATTCAACTCAAGAACTTTTGAATGGGACATTGTTTGTAATGCTCACCAATGGAAATTTTACCATAATTATATGCACCATACATATACGAATGTTCTGAACAAAGACCATGATTATGGGTATAATTTTACAAGATTAACAGAAGCACAAAAATGGAAACCGGTTCACCTAACACAACCATTCACAAATATGTTTTTAGCAATGAACTTCCAATGGGGAATTGGAGCTCATGGATACCGTGTTGAATATTTGGAAACTCCAAAAAAACTGAGAAAGAAAAAAACACTTAAAGATTATAAAGCTTTATTCTTTAAAAAGATAGAATTGCAACTTTTAAAAGATTATATTTTGTTTCCAGCACTTGCAGGTTTAAATTTTCCAAAAGTGATTTTAGGGAACATGTTAGCAAATTTGATTCGCAACCTTTGGACATATGCAGTTATTTTTTGTGGTCATTTTACTGAAAATGCAGAGTCATTCACTACCGATGAAATCGTTGGTGAAACAAAAGCACAATGGTATTTGAGACAATTAAAAGGTTCATCTAACTTGGATGGTAACAATTTGTTTTACACTATGACTGGTCATTTGAGCCACCAAATCGAACACCATATGTTCCCTGACATGCCTGCAAAACGATACCGTGAAGTAGCTCCACGATTGAAAGAAATTTGTGCAAAGTATGGGCAACATTATAACACTGGAAGTTTCGTAAAACAATTTGCATCTGTTTGGAAACGAATCATTGCATATTCTTTTCCAGATCATATCGCAACCAAAGTGATGGGAAAACGTAAAAAGTATTTAGAACCAACTGTAGTTTTAAACCAACCAAGTTTTCAAGTATCTCTTTCTACTGAAGAGAAAGCTGTAACACTTACTTAATCTGAACGATCTCGGACTTCCTTCACTACGCAATGAAGGAAGTCATTCCCTTTCTTTTCTCGTGGGTCCTCTTGAAAGAGGGCCCTTTTTTTTATATGGATTTTAGTTTGATAAGATTGGCAGAAAGAATCGCAAAACTATCGTTATGAAATTCTTTGCTCCATTTGGTTCGGATTTCCTTTCTTGATTTTGATTTATTTTTACTTCTTTCCAATAGATAACCAATGATGACTCTTGCTGCAGATTCTACGACTTCGAAACTATAAGCTTCTTTTGTGCTTTGGTCTTGGATCGATTTATAGGTTTCTACGATTGACTCAAAAGCTTCACGAATTTCCTTCAACTTTATGTTTGTTTCACTTCCTTGAGACAAGTGGTCCAAATAAGCTCGGAATGTCCCAGTGACACTCATTCCCGAAGTGATTCCACCGATAGCAGCGTTGACTTGGATTTGTGTGGTACCATCATATATATTTGTAATACGAGCATCACGGTACAATCTGGAAAGATCATAATCTTCTGTGTATCCAGCACCACCTAATACCTGTAAACCATCATATACCAAATCATTACACATTTCTGAATTGTAATACTTTGATATCGGCGTGAGAGTATTCGCTACTTTTTCCCAGAATTTTGCAGATTTACTTTCTTCTGAAGTAACTTCTCTACCATCTTCAAACCAATAATATTTATCTACTGAATATGCTGCTTCAACCATTAAACAACGCATTCCTGCTTGTTCTCTTTCCATACGATCTAACATTCTCCGTACGGCCGGGATTTCATAAATTGGTTTTCCGAATTGTATTCTTTCATTTGCATATTTGAAAGATTCTTCAAATGCCGCGGTAACAATGCCTGTGCCTTGGCTTGATACACTGAGTCTTGCTCCGTTCAACATTCCCATTACATATTTCACTAATCCAAAACCTTCTTTTCCAACTAAATGACCTTTACTATTTTCAAAAACAGTCTCACAAGTGGCAGAAGCTTTGATTCCTAATTTTTTTTCAATGCCTTGAACTACATAATCTTTGTTCTCAACGATAAAGAAAGAAAGTCCTCTAGCACCACTTTCTTGTGTGCCAGTCCTTGCCAAAGTGAGAGTGATTCCAGGGCCACCATTGATACCACAAGCAACCGTTTGGAATCTTTTCGTTCCATTTAATAACCAGCCATCACCATTTTTTGAAGCTTTTGTCGTGATGTTTGGAAGGTCTGAGCCAAAGTCTGGTTCCGATAATCCCATCGTTACAGTATAATTACCCGAAATAAGTTTCGGAATCCATTCGTTTTTCATTTCTTCTGAAGCACATACTTCTAAGATTGCTGCAAGACCCATACTTCCAACTGCGATGGTAATCGAACTATCGGATCGATACATAATCTCGGCTATCATAGCTTTGATGATACTCGGAACACCTAATCCACCGTATTTTCTTTTGAAAGCTGCAGGACCAAGTCCTGCATCGTGATACATCTGAATGACTTCTTCCATTTCTTTAGGATGAGTTACTACACCGTTTTCAAATTTTAATCCTTTCGAATCAACAGTGGAAGCAACTTGCGAAACATACATCCCACTAATTTCACCACATGATTTTAAAATCTCTTCATAATATGATATGGCTTCATCAACGTTAGTTGGTGCCATTTCTAGTTTTGTATTTTTTGTAGATTCAAAAAGTTTTGCGTCGGAAAATTGGTTTTCATAGATTGGGACAATTTCATTCCAATCGATTAGTTCGTAGAAATGTTCCTTAAGGTCTTCGTTGCTAAGAAAATAATTGTTTTGGATCATTTTTGTCCTCTGGTTAAAAAGATAACACAATGTGTTTGAATGCGATTAAAAAAACCAACTAACAAAAATAATTTAAATTTAATTTAATAAAATGTGAACCAAATGGTTCACTAATTCCAAAGCTATATAGAGACTGGTCGGTCTATTCTTTCAGATTTAGGAGGGATCAAATTTGAGGTGAATCTTTCTTTCTGAAACAATTTTCTACTTTCAACCTCAAAATTTTCATCTAAAATTGGAAAAGGTTGTTCTTGGATTCCATGTAATTCCAAGATCATAAGGAGATTTATGAAACTATTCCTTTCTTTGTTAACAACATTGTTTTTATTACAATGTAGTACTTTGCCAACGGCAGAACTTCCCGTCAAATCGACGATCACAGGTAGTCCCCTAGAATATAAATTGGATGGAAAAACTTACGAAGGTTTTATCGCAATGGATTCAAAAATGACTGGTAAAAGACCTGGAATCCTTGTGATCCATGAATGGTGGGGTGTCAATGAGTATCCTAAACAAAGGGCAAAACAATTGGCTGACCTAGGGTATGTTGCCTTTGTGATGGATGTTTATGGAAAAGGAATTTTAGCAAAAGACCATGTTGAAGCTGGAAAACTTTCTAGCGCAAACGGCGAACCAAAAATACTCCTTAAAAAAATCTACAAAGCTATTGAAATTTTAAAATCAAATCCGAATGTTGATCCGAATCAAATTGGAGCGATTGGATATTGTTTTGGAGGTGGAGGAGTCATTGAGCTTGCGTTAGATGGAGCAGATTTAAAAGGTGGAGTTGTATCATTCCATGGATTTTTAGGAAGTAAAAATTTAGCCACTGGGGTTAAAAAATTGAAAACCAAAGTTTTAGTCCACCACGGTGCCGAAGATCCATTTATTCCAAAAAACTCAGTCGATACATTTGTAAAAACAGTTACAGAAGCGAAAGCTCCTGTAACATTTGTAAGTCATCCTGGAGCGGTTCATGGTTTCACAAGACCTGGCTCCGAAAAACACGGATTACCAGGGCTGTCTTATAATGAAAAAGCTGACTATGCTTCTTTCGAAAGTATGAAAGATTTTTTTGCGAAAAATTTTAAATAAACAATTGGTAAAACAAAGAGGGTTAAGCCACTAGCAGTGATTAACCCTCCTATAACAACAGTAGCCAATGGTCTTTGTACTTCCGCCCCTGGTGATGTACTAATTGCCATTGGAATGAATCCAATCGAAGCAAGTAGTGCTGTTGTCAAAACTGGCCTTAACCGAGAGATGGCCGCTTCTTTAATTGCGTCTTCCAGTTTTTTACCACTGTTTTCTAAAGATTTGATAAAACTGATAAGAACCAGACCATTTAAAACTGCGATTCCAAATAATGCGATAAAACCAACTCCAGCCGATATACTAAAAGGTAAGTTACGTACGTATAGTGCCAAAATGCCGCCAGTAATTGCAAATGGAACATTTAAGAAAATAATAAATGCAGCTGAAACTTCATTAAATGCAAAATACAAAATCAAAAATATAATCAACAAAGTGATCGGCACAACAACTAACAATGTATTTGTGGCTGATTCGAATTTTTCAAATTCTCCTCCGAGTGTAAAATAATATCCAGCTGGGAATTTGATATCATTTTCTAAAACCTTTTTTACTAACCCAACCGTGCTTACCATATCACTTCCTCTAATATTAAATTGAACAAGAGCATAACGATTTTGGTTTTGATGGTAAATTTGAACTGGTCCATCTTCAATTTTGATCTCAGCCAATTCATGAAATGGCGCAAATTGATTTTGACCTACATTTACTGGTGTATTGCGGATTTGATTTGGATCTGAATTGATCTCAGTTTTAACAACAATTTCAAAACGTTTCATCCCTTCATATACAATTCCAGCAGGAACACCTGATGAAAAAGATTCTGTGATACGATTGATATCTAAAATATTTAAATTATATCTAGCTAATTTCTCTCGATTGGGTTTGATTCTTAAATATTCTAAACCATACAATTGTTCAATTCTAAGATCAGCGACTCCTTCAAGATTTTTAATTTTTGAGGAGATTTCTTCTGCAATTAATTTTAATTGAATCAAGTCATCACCAAAGACTTTAATTCCAACGTCAGCTCTGATTCCAGCCATGATTTCATTATTTCTCATTTCAATTGGCTGAGATAATCCATACGCTACTTGTGGTGAAACTCGTTCGATGATCTCTGACAATTTGGTTTCAATTTCGGATTTTGAAAGACTCCATTCGGACCTTGGTTTCATATTTAAATACATATCAGTTTTTTCGACTCCCATAGGTTCAATGGCAAGTTCAGGAGATCCAGTTCTGGAAACAATTTCCGTTATTTCAGGAATTTCTTTTAAGATTGCTTTTTCAATTTTTGTAGATGATGATAATGATTCAGTTAGAGTCGTTGAAGGGTATCGGCTAACTTCAATTAGTAAGTTTCCTTCATCTAGTTTAGGCAAAAATTCTCCTCCGAGTCTAAAAAACATAAAAATAGAAATGATAAATAATCCAATTGTTGAGTACATAATTTTATTTGGTGATTTAAAACAGTATTCAAGTTTCGGTACATACCAATTTTGAATTTTTTGAAATAAAATTGTTTTAGATTCTTCTTTTATATCGGAATGCAAGAAGAGTGATGCCAATACTGGAATCACTGTGAGAGTCAATATAAACGAACCAATCAATGCGAATAATACTGTAGTCGCCATTGGTATAAACATTTTGCCTTCAGTTCCACTGAGTGTAAGGATTGGAATATAAACGATACCAATGATGATTTCTCCATAAATAGTTGCTTTTCTCACTTCAATCGTTGCATTGAGGATAGTGTCTTTTTTTTCTGAAGCTGTAAGTGCGCGTTTAAGTTCTTTAACTTTTAAACCTAAATGCCTATGTGAGTTTTCAATTAGAATGACTGCCCCATCTACGATTAATCCAAAATCAATAGCACCCATGGACATCAAATTAGCTGGCAAATCTCTGATAAACATTAGAGATATTGCAATCAACATAGCTAGTGGGATCACGGAAGCGATTACGAGTCCTGAACGAAAATCTCCAATCATCAAAAACAAAATAAGAATCACTAAAAGGGCACCTTCAGAAAGATTCCATACAATTGTTTTCAATGTATTTGAAACCATTATCGATCGATCATAATATGGTTTGATTTTCATACCACTTGGTAAGGTTTTTTCAATCTGGGTGATTTTTTCTTTTACGGACTTCGTGACTTGAAGAGAATTTTCTCCAAGTAACATTAAGGTTACTGCCCCAACAACCTCCGATTTACCTGATGAGGTAGCAGCTCCTTTTCTTAATCTTGGACCTTCAATTATCTTTGCTACTGAACTTAGATAAATTGGAAATCCATCTTTCATTTTGCCAATTTGAATTTTTTCAAAATCTGCAATTGATTTTAAAAGTCCGTCACTACCGATAATCAGTTGTTCATTTGATTTTTCAATATAACCACTTCCAGTTGATAAATTATTAGATTGGATTGAATTTACGATTTGATTAAAGGAAATGCCAAGTGATGCAGCCTTCAGTGAATCCACAATGATTTGGTATTGTTTAGTTTTTCCTCCAAAACTATTTACTTCAACGATACCTGGTACAGTTTTTAATGTAGGATTGATATACCAATTCAAATAAGTTGCCAATTCCATTTGGCTATGAAAGTTACTTTCAATTGTAAACTGAAATACTTCGCCAAGACCTGTAGTGATTGGCCCGATGACAGGTTTCCCATAAATAGATGGAATATTTTCGGATGCTTCGTTTAATTTTTCGCTCACCAATTGTCTACTTTTATACAAATCTGTTCCTTCGGAAAAAACTGCAGTCACTAACGAAAATCCATATCGTGACACAGATCTAACTTCCATTAAATTTGGAATTCCAGTGATGGCTCTTTCTACAGGCAAAGTTATATATTGTTCAATTTCCAATGTAGATAAAGAAGGAGATGTAGTAATGATTTGAACCTGAACATTTGTAATATCCGGTACAGCATCTACTTTTAGATGTTTTAATGAATAAAATCCACCAAATAGTAGTAATGTGGTAAATATGATAATTAATAAACGATTATGAAGTGAAAAGTGAACGAGTTTAGTTAATAATTCCATTTCACTCTCCACCAAACGTATCTTTGAACAAAATTGCTTTAAGTTCGAATGCACCTTTTGTTACAACTTTATCACCTTCTTTTAGTCCACTTAAAACTTCAGTTTTTTGATTGTCTGTTGAACCTGTAGTTACTTCGATCCATTTGTAATTTTCTTGAGATGATTCAACAAAAACAAATTTAGAATTTTGGTAAGATTGGATAGTCGATTCAGAGATTTGAATTCCAGTTCTCTCATTCACATTGAGAATTGCTTTTCCAAACAAACCAATTTTTGCTTTTCTGTTTTGATTTTTAAATACTACACGGGCATGAACAGTGCGCGACTCTGGATCTACTTTTTCGCCTATATGTTCAAGTTTACCTTGGAAAATTAAATCTGGATAGGCATTCAAAATCACTTTAGCAGATATTCCTTCTGTCAAATGTTTGAGATCGTTTTCATAAATTTTGGCTTGAAACCAAAGGTTGTCAAGATTTGCAATTGTCGTCAATATTTGGTTGGCAGAAACGATTGAACCAGGAACAGCATTTCTTGAAAGGGCTAATCCAGATCTTGGAGAATATACAATGTACTGACCGGTTGATGAATCACTGATACCTAAACCAATAGCGCGTAAATTTTCTTCTGCAGAGATTTTTTCTGATTCAATTACCTTCATATTTGCTTCAGCATCAATTAATTCCTGTTTTGCTGCTAAATTCATTTTTACGAGTGAATTAATTCTATTTAAATTTTGTTCTGCTGCATTAAATTTAGATTTTGATACCAAATAAGTTGATCTAAGTTTGGCTAGTTCTGGTGAATCAATCACTGCTAATTTTTGACCTTTTTTTATCGTATCTCCTTCCACAAAGTACACGGAAGTGACTCTTCCTGAAATTCTCGCGGGGACATCCATAATGTCATCGGGAACCGATTCAGTTTCACCGATTAATTCAATATTGGTATGAATTTGCGATAAACCAACAGTTTCTATATCGATTACGATTTCTTTTTTTTGGTCTTTTGTGAGATGGAGTGTGTCCTTCTCTTCAGCATCAATGATTTGGATGGACTTTTTTTGACGTGATTGCCAATAAAAAAAGGCTATGATGATTAGAAAGCTAGATAGTAATAATAATTTTACATTTTTATTCATGGTTGAATTTCCATAATGTTTGAGGATAAACCAAGTACTCGAACTAATTCGATTTGTGATACTTCATACTCTGATTTAGTATTTAGATAATTTAATTTAGTTTGTAACAAAATTCTTTGGTGGTTGATAGCATCTATGATTTTTATTTTCCCAAATCTGATGGCTTCTTGAAGATTTTTTAAATCAGATTCTGCCCTTCCCATCTTATTTTCATCATAGAGTTTTATTTCCTCAGAAAGAGTAATATAATTAGTTAATGCGTATAACACTTCTTGTTTTATATTTCGTGATACAGATTCTTTCAAAACTTTGGAACTTTCTATTTTCGAAGAGGTGATAATCGATTCACCTTCGTAATCTCTCCAAATGATGAGTGGAAGTGTTATCATTCCTCCGATAACTCGTTCATTAAAACCATCGTTTTGAGCAAAAGCGCCTAAACTCACATTGGGAATTTTTTGTTTTCGTACTTCATTATGACGTAGTAGTGCAATTTCAATTTCCTTTTCAGTTAAAAATACTTCAGGTCTATACTGCATCGCAGTTTTAACCAATTCAGATTTTTCAGTTGGAAATTGGTTGGGTAGTTTCCAATGGTAAGAGATCAAATCACTCGGATCAAATGCAAACCCTAATAAAACTTCTAGTTCTGATTTTGCATTTTCATATAACCTATGTGTTTGGTTCCATATTTTGAAAATACGTATTTCTTCGGATTCGGAAAGTGATTCATCAATACCAGGAGAAAGACCTTCATTGATTCTCGCTTTTGAAACTTTTTTAAGTTCTGAAACTAAGTTTAAGCTATTTAAACTATTTTCCTTTTCTAAGAATAGGTAACGAAAACGTGTAATTTTTTTCAGTGCTTCAAATTCTAAAATTCGTTTTACACTTTCTAACCGAAATACTTGTGCTCTAAATTCTTCATCTGCAATTTGGATTGCGATTTCCCTTTTTCCATTTGTATAGATTTCTTGGTTCACCATAACTTGAAAGTTACTAGCAGTGGTCGAAGATTGTCCGAATAATGGAGTTGATGTTTCTCCCTTTCGATTCGCAATGTAGCCTGTAAAATTTGGATTTGATGGAAAAAAATATGAAGCTATTTTTTTTCTTCCTGAAATCTCTTTCAGTTTGATTTCTTCAAGTTGATAGTCTGGATGGCGTTTCACAATGCATTCGCTCAATTCCATCATTGCTATCACTTTTGGGCATGGTTTTCCAAAATTCTCCTCTGATTTTAATTCCGAAAATTGGAATGTAAAAATCAGCAGAATGAATCCAGATAAAAAATACTTAGATTTCTCTAATTTATAAAATAAAAACATGGTACCTCCAACGTGTTTTTTCGCAAAAAACTAAATGGCGGATAAACTATGTTAGGTATTCTTTGGGTGGTCGAAAGAGATAATTAGTAAGAACAAATTTTGGAATTTGTATTTCTTTTGGTTCAAAATAAATTTTATGAAGTTGGATTAGGATATGTGATAAATATAAATTCCAAGTTACTGCGACAATTGAATTACATGGACATGAAATACAAACATGATCCGCGTGTTCACCTTCTTCTCCAAGATCATGGCCAGGATCAATGCCAAATGTATGGTCAAGGAATGCATAAGGACAACCACTTTCAGGTGAACCTAGTAATCCACAATTGACTTCGTTGTCAACGATGCGTTGGTACATAAAATTCATAGAAAACAGTACAATAAAACAAAATAAGATACTTTGTTTGATCGTTCGAATTTGTTTTCCATTCAGTTTCATAGTATATTGAAAGTTTAGATTTTCCTTTGCAGTTTGCAATAACTTATCTGCGATTCTTGGGATACAAAAATGCTAATCATTTTTAGAATCAAAATATATCTGACATTCAATATACCATTCATTCTCACTAATAAAGTGAATATTGATTGAATTTAGATTTACAAATTCTTGCTTATTTCGTTTCACGGTATTTTTTGATTTTTGATATTGGTGTAAAAATCCTTCTTTAACATACTTGCCTTAATTGTTAATTCTATAAAGATCAGTAATCAAGATGACACTAAATCCTCTATGGACTCCAATCAATCAACAGACAAACCTTTATAGATTCCAAAAACATTTGGAAGAGAAGTTAGGAAAATCATTTCCTGATTATGTTTCTTTCCATAAATTTTCCGTTGAGGAGAATGAAGTTTTTTGGCGCGAGTGGCTTTTAGAATCTGGTTTTCGTCTTAGTGTCAAACCAACACAAATTTTAGAAACAGGTAATCACTTTGCAAAAAGTAAATGGTTTCCAGGTGCGTTATATAATTTTGCTGAAAATTTATTAGAAGGTGGTGAGCCAAACCAAGAGGCAATTGTTTTTTATAATGAAGATGGAACCATACAAAGGTTAACTTATCGTGAATTAAAAATTGAAGTAAGTAAGCTTCAAAAACATTTGATTACACTTGGTGTTAAAAAAGGAGATAGAGTCGTTGGAATCGTTCCGAATGCTCCAATTTCTACCATTGGAATGTTAGCAACCACTTCGTTAGGTGCAATTTGGTCGAGTGCATCGCCTGACTTTGGAGTGAAAGGGATTTTAGATCGATTTGAACAAATACTTCCTAAGGTCATTTTGACTGTTGAGTCTTACTTTTTTAAAGGCAAAAAGATATCGATTGTAGATAAATTAAAAGAGGTGTCTCAAGCACTCGCTTCCAGTAAAAATTCAGAATTTATACAGACAATCGTTTACGAATTTATTGAACCCATAAAAGATTTTGGAAAGATCAAAAATCCTATCCGTTACCAAGAAATCAATCCAGCATACAATTCAAAAATTGAATACACTGCGATCAGTTTTTCTGATCCCGTATACATCATGTTTTCTTCCGGTACTACTGGACTTCCTAAATGTATTGTTCAGGGAGGAGGTGTACTTTTGAACCATACAAAGGAACTTTCGTTACACTGTAATCTATCGAGAGGAGACAAATTTTTTTATTATACAACATGTGGTTGGATGATGTGGAACTGGTCACAATCAGTCTTAAGTCTGGGAGCCACCTTATATCAATTTGATGGTAATCCTTTTTATACAAATTGGGAAACACTTTGGAGTATGGCAGAAAAGGAAAACATCCAAGTATTTGGAACAAGTGCAAAATATCTATCTGTATTAGAAGAAGAAAATATTTCTATAATTTCAAAATATTCTCTTCCTAATCTCAAAGTTATCTTATCAACAGGTTCACCTTTACCTGTATCAGGATTTCAATACGTATATGAAAAAATAAAAAAAGATATCCAACTTTCTTCTATTTCCGGTGGAACCGACCTTAATGGATGTTTTGCACTTGGAAATCCCAATTTACCTGTGTTTGCTGGACAAATTCAATGTAAAGGACTTGGAATGGACGTTCAAGTCTTTGACGATATGGGAAAATCAGTTGTTGGAGAAAAAGGTGAATTAGTATGTCCGACACCATTTCCATCGATGCCACTTTATTTTTGGAACGATGAATCAGGTGCTAAATATAAATCAGCTTATTTTGAAACATATGATAATATTTGGTGCCATGGGGATTTTGCATCGATAACAGCTGAAAATGGAGTCATCATTTATGGTAGGTCAGATGCTACATTAAATCCAGGAGGGGTTCGTATTGGAACTGCTGATATCTATTCGGTAGTAACGAAAATTCCAGAAATTAAAGATTCTGTCATCATTGGACAAGACTACAAAGATGACGTTAGGGTGATTTTATTTGTAGTTTTAGCTGATGGAATTCAATTGGATGAGAAATTAATTAATAAAATTAAAAATCAAATCAAGTTGGAAACTTCTCCAAGGCATGTTCCTTCACTAATATTAGATGTGCCAGAAATACCATATACCGTAAATGGCAAAAAAGTAGAAATCGCCGTAAAACAAACCGTAGCTGGCTTAGAAGTTAAAAACAAAAATGCCCTTGCCAATCCAACTGCTTTAGATTTTTTTAAAAATAGAAAAGAATTGATGTTATGATAGTTAACTTGATTCGTCTGTTCTTTCTATCTCAAATTATTCTTTTGGTGAATCCACTATTCGCTGAAACAGATAAGTGGAAAACATGTTTTCAAACTCATTGTATTACTTTTCGATTGCCATCTAATTGGTATTTAACAAATCGAAGGTCCAATGGACATTCAACAAAATTTGACCACTTTCGCACAAATAGTTTGAAGGAAGAATCTGGCAGAGAGATTATACCAGCAATTGTCATTTTATTCAAAGAATCAGAAAACAAACAAATCATAGATCCAATTTTATTCCATTTAGAATCCAAAAAATTTACTCTTATCACTAACATTCGTGACTATTACAATCTTCAGAAGTTATCTGTAGTAACAGATAACGATGTCTATAAATTTATTGGAATGGTTGGAACTTTTAAAGATAAAGAAGATACTATTGTCCAACATTACATCACTTCAACGGAAGGTGAATTTGGTTTTACAATTTTAATTACATGTTTTGAATCAGTGATTCCACAAATTCAAAAGGATATTAAATTATTTTTAGAATCATTGTCTTATGAAAAGAGAAATTCACCATGGAAATTTGTTTCACTTGATGATCAAATTAGAAAATCTAAAGAATTGGAAACAACTGCACAATCCAGACTGAAGACCAAACAAATCAATGAGATCACACTCGCCTTGGAGGAACTTGGGGATTCTTGTGATTTAGGTTCTATTTCATCCTGTGAATTATTCTCGAATTTAATGAATGTCGGTCGCTAAATTTTATTTTTTTGCATTTTTTGAATATAATCGGCCAGTGCATCAATTTCGTTTTTTCGCATATGCGAATATGATTTCATAAAAGTTCCAGGGATTCCGTTTTGGATGGTTTTGGATATATTTTCTTTGGAAGATCCATACACATAAGTGGTCACATCTTGAAAATTAGGAATTCTAGCGTTTTTTAGTAAATGGGTTCGGGTGCCTCTGCCATTACCTTCTGGTCCATGGCAGGAAATACATCCATTTTGGATGTACATTGCCTCCGGAAAGGGAACTGTGATTGCTTTCGGAGGAGGGGGTTCTTTTTTTGCAGATTCATTTTCTGAGTTACATTTTATAAAAATACAACTTATGAGTGAGATTATATAACAAGGGTAAAAAAGTAGATTCACAAAATAATGATAATTATTTAAAGAATTTGCTTTCAATCGCAGTATACCGAAGCAGCTGTTAAATCTAAATTAAATTTCTGTGAAAGATAACAGAAAACTATATTCCTACCTATATTGGTTAAACTAACATTGTAATACAAAACCTCACTGATGTTCCCTGCAAAAAAACTAGATGTGGTTGAATTCGCTCCCAGATATAAATTGTTTGGTGTATAAACTCTACTTGCATCTGTTGTTGTGCCGGCACTAAAGCCACTTGAGAAAAATCCAAAACTTACACCAGACAATTGTTCGAGGGCGATTAAATATGGATAATAAGTATTTGTTAGCTGGATTGTGCTTGAGCCAACAATCCCTTCAGAAGGTTTTGCCATCCTAACAAAATCTCCATCAAAATAATAGGACACACCTGGGTTTGCAGATTCAAAAAAAGTTCCATTTGCATTTGAAGTTCTGGAAAAGGCAATAAAGAATGTGGAAGTATTTGAAGGAATACCTGTTGCACTCCCTCTGAAAAAGTATTCAGAGTTTGCTGAATTAAAGTTGACTGTTGGTTTGCCACTGAATCCAGCATTATTGAAAGTTGGTGAATTTCCTCCTACAAAAAAGGAAGCCGCATTTCCACTACGGTCATGCCAAATTGTAATCGGTGTAAAATTGGTTAAATTTGAAAAACTATCAGCACTTAGGTGAAGTTTCAAACTACTTGTTGCAGGATTGGAATTCCAAGAGACAACTTGTTTTGGATCGAAACCTGACATTGCTTGGATTTCGTTCATAGTTAAAGCTCGGTTGTATACTAATACTTCATCCAATTGTCCATTAAAACCATTTAATAAATCGGATCGGATTCCGATTGTAAAAACACTTGGATCTGCATCCCATGAACTTTTCGTTTGTGTGTTGAGTTTGACACCATTATGGTAAAGAGTTGCAGCATAACCTCCTCCAGGTCCTTCAAATACACCACATAGGTGATGCCAAACATTTTCGTGGTTATAATAAAATTCTTCTACATCATTTAGATAACCGGAAAAGAAATACTTTGAATTGGTAAGACCTGCACCCAAAGCAATCATTCGATCTGTAACGTTTGGTCCGATACTTATCATTGTTCCCGGATTGAGTGCTCCTGATTTATATTGAACACAGACTGTACGAGGTTGTGTGCTTTTCGGCAAAGAGGAATTGGTAGTAGTTATATTCAAGTAACTGCTTCCATTTGTATTCAATGCTGACATTGAGTTTCCATATTTGTCTGCGACAAGTGACGCACCAAAATTACTAGTTGGATTTCCAAAACCACTTATATCTTGAAAATCTTTATTAAAATCATAACGAGCGACTAATCCATCCGGGATTTGTGCAGAAAGAATACGTACTTCTTTTGCTGTGAGAGCTTTGGCGTAAATTTTGATATCATCGACTTTCCCACCAAAAGAGTGCGCAGGAAAGGATACCATTCGACCAACATATAATCCAGTACCTGTTGTTGTATCGATAGAAGCTCCAATATTTGTTGGCCCTCCTACTTCTACTCCATCTACATATACTGTCCCAAAAGTTCCATCGAATGTACCACAAATGTGGGACCAGCGGTTGAGAGGGAGAGTGTAACTCGGATACACTTCACCCGCACCAAGACCACCAAACCGAAGTTTGAGTTCCCCGGTGGGTGAAGCCCTGTACATGTTCAATATAAATTCGGATCCTGCTCCAGCAGTTCCGTAAGTAATGATGGGTGCATTATCTCCCATATTGGGGTAACGTTCTGGGTTCACCCAAACACAAATACTTCTTGGTTGTTTTCCATGGGGAAGGCCAGCTTCTGAACCTAACAAATACCCACCGGAACTAGAGACAATCCTGACAGCTGCGTTTGTCGAACGATCGATTCCAGTTGCATAATAGGTGAGTGGACCAAAAAATGAGAGATTCCCTCCCGCCGGTCCCTTAGAAGTCGCATCTCCAGTAAATGGAAACAATGCAGCCAATTGGATGGGTCTAGATGCATATGAATTTCCAACTAGAGCACTGTCTGCATTTTTTGCTAAGTCATTGATTTCTGCTTCGTTGAGTTCCCTTTCATAATAACGGAGGTCAGCAATTCGTCCTGGAAAGAAAAATGTTCCAGATGAGGAAACGCCAATGGTTAGATTTCCAGTGATGGCAATCGTTGGCATGGTTCTTTGTAATACCAAATTTCCATTAAAGTACACTTTATACACATCGTTACTATCAATAGTTAATGCAACATGTGTCCATTGGTTAGGAACAACTGTTATATGAGTAGGGGTAGGAGTAAACCCACCTCGATGTACTGCCAATTGATTATTTGAATCTATGAATAAACCATGGCCATTGCTAACAAAATCACCATGATAGAAGATCACTTTTCCAATTCCAGGACTTGTCCCATCCCAAAGAAACCAACTCGAAAGTGTGACTTTATTGACAGTTGAACCTGGAGAAGGAGCAGAACCAGCATTCCCGATGGAAACACTCGCTGATCCACTTACCTCGCCAAACCTTCCATTCGCAAATGTGGGACTACCGACTGGTGTGATGAATTGACTATTTAAAAAATTGGAAGTAGAACCATTTAGCGGATAGTAGGCGGTGAATTTATTTGATTTGATAGTCCTTAATGTATGAACAGTACCAAATACAATTACTTCCCCAAGGTTTGATATGTATTTTGGAGATTCAATATTGGCAGCAGCCCCAACATCATCCGCAAGTCCAGTGTTGCCTGACCCAGCGACGGTGATCACTTCTGCTGTGACACTATGCACCCTTCGAATCCGGTTGTTTCCATTATCGGCCACATATAAAAAAATACCATCTGATGTAATCCCATGCGGAAGGTTAAAAGATGCTTCGGTTCCTATGGCATCAATATAACCTGAACTTGAGTTTCCACATAGGATTGTAGTGGCACCCGTAACTTTATGGGTTTTAGTAATGTTATATGTACCTAAATTGGTAGTATAAAGATAATCTCCTATTACCGTTATCCCTTCGGGAAAACTAATATCCCCACCACTCACTAACGTTGTGACTTCTCGGTTGTTTAGTTTCATCACTCGTATGGATGAGTTGTTGCGATCAGCAATGTAGAGTTTATTATCATCAATGACAATGCCTGCGGGAGATGCAAATCGGGCATTCAATGGATCAGTTCCATCTGCAAAAGCATTTGGTGGTGATAAAACAGTATCATCTCCTGCTATTGTTTCCGCATAACCTGAGCTGATTAAAATTCGTTTGATTCGATTACCAAGGGTTTCTGTAACATATAAATACGTTCCATCAGTAGTGATACCTTTTGGTAGATTAAAAGTGCCACTCACACCAGAACCTGGTGTATTCCCTGCCGCTCCACTTCCTACAAGTGAGGATACAGAATTGGTAGCGGGATTAAATACTCGGATTTTATGATTTCCTGAATCTACGATATATCCTTTTGAACCATCAAAGGTGATTCCGCTAATATCGTTAAATGATGAAATGGCAGCCAAACCATCACTCGCACCACTTCCTAATTGGCCTGCTGCAGTTGTCACCTCACCTCGATAATAATGGATTTGGACTGGTGATTGTTTTTTTGGTCCGATCGCATTACCATACCGGTGTCCTGCTACACAATTGACAGCTACATTTGTGATATTGGCACCTAACATAGTACCAGTTATATCTGATTGAACGGCACAAACAAATCCTGGTGGTTCTTGCGTGATTTGAACTTCATAAGCTGATCCACTTGCAAGCGGTGTGGTAAACACAATGGGTGTATTTGTAGCACCTGCCGTAACATTGATTGTATCGGTTCCGTTATTGATTATGAGTCCACTAGGTAGATTTGTCGAACTTGTTACATTACCACTCATATTGTATTGGTTGACTGTGCAAGAAATAGCAACATTTGTAACAGCAGCATTTGTGATTGTGCCATTCGCATTAGTGATGTTACATGTTTGCCATGGATTTTGTGGTCCAGAAAAAACAGTCACTGTATAGTTTGAGCCAGTCGGTAGTGCTGTATTAAATGTAAATGAACCGTTACTTGCAATGGTTAAATCATCACCAGCATTGTTTTGAAGTATAAACGTTCCAGCGCCAAATGGAGTTGTCAGTAAACTAATCGTTCCTCCAACCGTGTATACATTCGGTTGGTAATTGACACTTAAGACATCACTTTGAGCAAATCCAACCCTACACATTCTAGCTTTTACGTTTTCGGAAAGACCAGGTGTTGGAAAAACATAATTACCTAAGGCTCCCGTATTGCAAGTATTAGATGTGATTCCGCAATCTGGGTCGACAGGTACTCCAATTGCTTTCGTGTGACAATCCCAGGTACTTCCTGTTGTGGTTGTGCTAAAACTTACGGTTTGCCCCGAATCCATTAAAGATCCCGTCGCTAAACTGGGTGTGGGTGTTGCCACTTTTAAAGTGTAAGAAGAAGTAACAACTTGTGATTCTACCCATCCTACTTTACAATGGATGGCTTTGATGACTGCTTGTGTATTGTCAGTAATGTTAACCGTCGAAGTAGTGACTGTACCTGTGGCACAGGTAGGATCAACTTGACCACCGTTTCCAATTGTGAAACGATATTCCGATCCTGGAATCAAACTAGTAATTGTGACTGTACCATCATCATTGAAAACGGTTCCGCTAACAGGAGAAAAACTTGGCAGTGTCAGACTACAATTGAGAATAGCATTGGACATATTGGAAACAATTCCTGAATGTGTTGCTCCCGTTGTGATTGTACAAGTTTGGTTAGGTGGATTTGCTGAGACAACAATTTGGTAATCAACCCCACCAGGGATAGTGTTCCCAAATGTAAAACTACCGACACCTGGATTGATTGTCACTGATTGTGTCGGGAAAACAGGTGTTCCACCAGTATGTACCAAATCTAATGTGACTGACCCACCTAACACACTTGTTGTGGTTCCACCAGGGCTTGATACAGAACCCCCAACAAGAAAGGCATTGGAACAATTTACAGCAAAAGTAGTGGCAGCATTACCAACTGTCACTGAACTTGATACCAATGTACATACTCCAGTTGTGATCACACCACCTGGGTTATCGATGGTGATAGAAAATGACCCGCCGCTCAAATAAGTTCCTGGAAAAACATAGGTTCCATCAGCCGTTATATTTATTGTATTTGAACCATCTAACGTGAGTTTAAGTTCATTACCAACGGTTAGAGTTCCTAGGATGCCGATGACTTGTGCACTTACCGCAAAGGAATTTGTTGTACAATTGATGGTAGAATTTATAGGTGTGGCAGTCATTGTACCAGATGTAACACCTGGTGTTGTGATGGTGCAAGTTTGACTTGGATTTGTAGGTTGGCTTATGATGCTGAAGTTATAAGTTTCTCCAGCAGGAAGCGGAGGGAACGAAAAATTTGCACTGTTGACATTGATGACATCAGTTCCAACTCCTGTAATATTTTGCAATTGTAGGCCATTGCCTGAAAGTCCAGTGGTTGTTCCACTGATGAGATACAAGGCATCTCCACATACCACTTGGATCCCTTCAATATTCCCACTCAATACTATCCCTTGGCCTGAAGAAACTACACAGTTTTGGATAGGTGAAGTCGGTGGTGATTTAACAGTTACGTTGTATGTGGCTCCGGAATTTATTTTTTTTGCAAACGTATAAGAGCCGTTTGCTGAAACTTCGACCACATCTCCATTATTTTCCAATTGTAAACCAGTTCCGAGTAATCCAGAAACTTGGAAGCTGACAGAATAGGAAAGGGCATTTGATTGGAGGAAACGAAAGGTAGTAAATGTTTCAAGAAAGGAACGGTTGATGGACGGAAAAGCACAACTAAAACTCGGAATCAACCAAACGATGAAAAAAATTTTTTGGAATAAAAATGAAAAACATTTGGACCAGGAAATTTTTTCTTTCATCTTCATTCTTATCGAATCATAACAAGTGTGAATCGATTTCGTCTAGAGAAAATCAAAATTTTTAGCCGTTTGGGAGCAACTAACCTTGAGGTCTATTCCTAATGAGTTTAGACAAAGTGTACGAAATATGAGATTCAACCTCAATAAAAAAGAATTAGTGTCTCAAACTACAGGATCGATTTCGGAATCAACATGGCAAAAGGAATGGATTCGTTTTCCATTCCAATTTTGGTGAATATGATTTAGGAAATTGAGAGAATATTTTGTTTCATTCACAAATCATAGAAGTTCTTTAGATTGTAAAAATTCTGGATTATATATTTTCGATTGGTATTTCGTTCCAGTGTCACATAACACAGTGACGATCGTATGGCCAGGTCCGATTTGTTTGGCGATCCTAGTCGCTGCGGCAAGGTTAATCCCTACACTACCTCCCATAAACAATCCATCTTCTTTGAGAACTTTTTGTAAGATTGAAATTGCTTCTTTGTCATGTATGCGAATGGCATCATCAGCCGGCATACCTTCCATGTTTTTCGTGATACGACCCTGGCCAATTCCTTCTGTGATAGAAGAACCTTCTGTTGCAATTTTGCCTGTTTTTACATATGAATAAACACCTGAGCCATAAGGATCCGCAACGATACATTTTATGTTGGGATTTTTAGATTTGAAATACATAGCAGTCCCAGCATAAGTCCCACCAGTTCCAATCGATGTGGTCCAAACATCAATTTTTCCTTGGGTTTGATCCCAAATTTCGGGACCAGTCGTTTCATAATGAGCAATCCGATTGGCAAGGTTATCAAATTGGTTGGCCCAAAGAGAATTGGGTGTCTCTTTCGCAATTTGTTCTGAAACACGAACATAATTCCCTGGATCCGCATAGGGTAGTGCTGGTACAAGGATTACCTCGGCACCTAACGTACGTAACATTTCTATTTTTTCTTTGGATTGGGTTTCAGGGATTACAATGATTGTTTTGTAACCTTTCGCATTACAAATATGAGTGAGACCAATTCCAGTATTTCCTGCCGTTCCCTCGACAACTGTCCCCCCTTTTTTCAGAAGGCCTTTTTTTTCAGCGTCCTCTATAATATATAGTGCCGCTCGGTCTTTTACTGATCCACCTGGGTTCAAAAATTCAGCTTTTCCTAAAATCTCACAACCTGTTTCTTCACTTAAAGAACGTATACGGATGAGAGGTGTTTCTCCAATCGTTCCAATAAATCCATTTCTAATTTCTGTTTGCATGAGAATACACTTGACTCCTTTTTATTAGTCTTCATCTTCCAAGTTTATGTATAAATCCATTCGGCAGTGGTTCGCACCAGCTCCCGCAATCCCCCAAAAATCAGAAAAAGAGATACAATCTCTTTATCCAAAATTTAGATTCCAAGTATTAGAATCAACTTTCATCGGTTATACGGTATACTACCTGACTCGAAATAACTTTTCTCCAGTCTCAAAAGAAATTGGTGAAGCTTTGTCTTATACCAAATCCGATTTAGGTGACATACTTGCAGTCACTGCCATCACTTATGGGATTGGAAAATTTTTTATGGGAGCACTATCCGATCGTTCCAATCCTAAAAAATTTATGGCAGTTGGATTATTTCTCACAGCCATTTTAAATTTTTCATTTGGGTTTGCGAATCATTATTGGATACATCTTTTTTTATGGGGTGCCAATGGTCTGGTACAAGGTATGGGTTGGCCTCCTTGTGGTCGTTCTCTTGGTCACTGGTATTCGGTCCGTGAGAGGGGTACTACGTTTGCATTTTGGAATATTGCACATAATATTGGAGGAGGGATCGTAGGAGTTGTGGCATCTCATTCCGCAGCAAAGTTTGGATGGGAATATGCTTTTTTTGTTCCAGGTGTCATTGCCATAATTGGCAGTATTTATCTATTTATAAGACTTGTGGATACACCACAATCCGAAGGTCTTCCACCAATTGAAGTATACCGAAATGATTATCCACCGGAAGAAAAAGAAGACCATGAAAAGGAACTCACAACCAAACAATTGATAGTTGAACAAGTTTTGATGAATAAATACATTTGGTTATTTGCAATCATTAATTTTTTTGTTTATATCATTCGTTATAGTTTGATCGATTGGGGTCCTACCTATTTAAAAGAAACAAAAGGTGCTGACTTACTCGGAGGAGGATACTCCACTTTAATCTTAGAATTTGGTGGAATAGGATCTACACTTCTAATGGGATGGGTATCCGACAAATTTGATGGTCGGCGAGGAATGGTAAGTTTACTCTGCATCATCCCAATCTTTTTTGCCTTTGTTGGCATATTGATCAATCCACCTGGGAATATATGGATTGACTATGTGTTGTTTGGTCTTATCGGACTTTTTATCTACCCACCAGTCATGTTGTTAGGTGTCGCTGGTATGGATTTTACATCCAAAAAAGCCGTGGGAACAGCTGCAGGATTTATAGGTTTGTTTGGTTCTCTCGGAAGGACTGCTCAAGGGAAAGGTCTTGCCGTTCTCTCTACTCATTATTCATGGGATGTGGCACTTGGTGCGATTTTAGCTTCAACGCTAATTGCGATTTTCCTTCTGATTTTCAGCTGGAATTTACGCCCAAGAGGTTAAATCTATTGACGAACGAATTCAAATGGTTCAGATTTTGCAGTTATGAAGATAGGTAAAAAAATTTCCATCGGTATCATTGGCATCATTGTTATCCCTTTAGTAGTAGCAATATTTTTGCCATCGTCTTACCAAGTTGAGAGGTCCATTGACATTGGAAAACCAGCAAGCGACGTATTCGCATTTATACGCCTTTTAAAAAACCAAGACCAATACAGTGTCTGGGCAAGACGTGATCCCAATATGAAAAAAATTTTCACAGGTGAGGATGGAACGGTAGGTTTTATCTCGCGATGGGAAAGCCAGGTAAAAGATGTGGGTGTTGGTGAACAAGAGATCAAAATGATCAATGCCGATGCTTTGGAGATGCAAACCGAACTCAGATTTTACGAACCATTTGAAGGAACAGAAAGAAGTTATATGAAGGTATCTTCTCTTGATCCTAAAAAGTCCAAAGTCATTTGGGGTTTTGACGGATCGATGCCCTATCCATTTAATTTAATGTTATTGTTTATGAACTTTGAAGAAATGATTGGAAAGGATTTTGAAGATGGACTCTCTAATCTTAAAGAAGTATTAGAAAAATAAGGAATTTTTTCTCATTTGAACAAACAAAATATCTATTGGCAACTCTACCAAGATGATCCCATCATCAAACCAGGATTCCCATCTCCAATCCTGGCTGATCCAAGTTTTTTATTCCCTGAGGATTGTCCAGACGGACTCTGGCATTTATTTGCGCATAACATCTTTGGTGTGTTAGAGTATGTTTCAGAAGATGGAATTCAATGGAAAAAAAGGAAGTCCATCGTTCGGAATGCGATGCGACCTTTTGTTTTTTTTGAGAATGGAACTTACTATTTGTATTATGAAAAATACAAATTTTTACATGTTCTGATGTCTTGGTTTCCCTATCGAAAATGGAAATCTCACATAGAAGTAAAAACAAGTAAAGATCTAGTGAATTGGTCGGATGCAAAAACTGTCATTGTGCCAAAATTTCCTTTCCACAAAGATCCAAACTTTGGTGAATCTGTCAGTAATCCTTGCCTTGTGAAATTTGGGAATCGGTACAGAATGTACTTTTCATCCGCGTTAGTGATGATCCCTGATTGTGGATTTTGTGAACCAAAGTACATTACAGTAGCGGAATCAAATTCCCCTCTTGGTCCCTTTTCGTATTTTTCAGAACCCATCATTTCACCGAATGAGATGGATCCATTTTGTAATTTAGGAGCAGGCTCGATTAAGGTCATCCCTTGGAAAGGCAGGTATTTAGGTTTTCAAAATGGAATTTTTTGGAACCCAGTAAGAAAGGAATCTTGTTCTGCGATTCTATTTTTACAAAGTGAAGATGGGATCAATTTTGATCGGATCAATCATACTCCCATTCTTGGTCCTACTGGAAAAGGTTGGAAGGCAAGTCATGTCTATGCATGTGATGTAAAATACTCGGAAGCAGAAAAGATTTTTATCCTTTATTTTAATGCAAGAGACAAAGCCCATTGGACAAAAGGAAAAGAAGCCATTGGACTCTTTGTAGGTAAGGTAGAAGAAACAATAGGGAATGCTAAATCACAATCCAAATCGAAGTTAGCTTCTCACTCGAATCGAAATTCTAGTTCTAAGTCTCATACATTTACCAAATCCAAAGATAAGTTCAATCAAACTTCCAAACTTAAGGTAAAATCTAAATCGAAAGATTCTGCAAAAAAGAAACGAACAAAACCAAAACCAAAGAAGTCTAAAACCAAATGACGAAATCTCTAACCGGACATTCAAAAGACTTGGGTGACAATTTTATCATTCGTCGCGTATTACCTGCCTTAGAAAAAAGATCTGTAGGACCCTTTGTTTTTTTTGATCACTTTGGACCCGTACCTGTTGTCACTGGGGAAGAACTTGTTGTCCGAGCGCATCCTCATATTGGACTTGCGACCATCACTTTTTTATATGATGGAGTGATTACACACCGTGATAGTTTGGCTATTCAAATGGACATTCGCCCAAATGAAACCAATTGGATGGTGGCGGGCAATGGAATTGTACACAGTGAGCGGTCAAAGTTCGATCCCAAATACGAAGTGTTAGAAGGAATTCAAACATGGATTGCATTGCCAAAAGAAAAAGAAACAACGAATCCAAGTTTCCAACATTTGTCAGAGTCAGAAATTCCTATTAAGAAGGAAAAAGGACTTACATTTCGCTTGTTAGGTGGAAAATTTCTAGGATTAATTTCAAATGCTGTGGTCCATTCTCCACTTTTTTATGCTGATATCGATGTAAAAATGGAAGCAGATGCAGTCGAATGGAATCTTTCCTCAGAGGAAGAGGCTGGACTTTATGTTTCCCGAGGAGCTATCGAATCGGGAGGAGAGTCCTATACAATGGGTTCAATGGTGTTGTTTGAAAAAGGCTCCAAAGTGACGTTTAAAGCCAAACAAAACAGCCGTTTAATGTTACTCGGAGGGGAACCTTTAAAAGAAAAACGCCACTTGTATTGGAACTTCGTTGCGACAGACCAATCTTTGATTGATGAAGCAAAGGAAAGATGGGCAAAGGATGAATTTCCAAAAGTTCCTGGCGAAACGGATCGAATACCTTTGCCCAACTAAAATTGAAATTTTACCATATCTGATCCGGCAGACATAAAAGTAAGTTTTGTTCCTGGGTCGGCATAAGCTGAAATGGTTTCTGAAAAACCGGATGCAGTGACAAAAAACGTTTCACCTGGACCCACTTTTCGCTGAAGCTCTGGAAAATACACGGAACCTGATGTGGTGAAAAAAATACCGAAACAAGCCGGTTCAGCTAACGAAGAAAAGGTGAAATTTTGAGCTTGGTCAAATTCCCAAGACTCGAGTCTAAATTTATCATTAGATGTAAACAGGTAACGAGGGAAAGGTTGGAATCCTAATGGGATTTTTTCTAATTTCTCATTCCCATTTGATTTTTCAAAATTTAGAACGGAGAGTGCTTTTTCTAAGTGAAGTTCTCTTGGTTTTCCATCATCACCAATCCTTCCATAATCATAAACACGATAAGTAGAATCAGATGATTGTTGGACTTCAAGTAATACTACACCACCACCGATGGCATGAATTGTTCCTGGATTGAGGAGGAATACATCACCAGCTTTTACTTTCCATTTCCTAAGAACAGATTCACCTAAGTTCTTTTTAACGAGAGATTCGTATTCTTCTCGGCTTGTATTGATGTCAAAACCAACCACAAGTTCAGCACCTGGATCTGCGGACAAAACGTACCAACATTCTTTTTTCCCTTTTGATTTTGGATCAAACTCCAAGGCATAAGCATCATCGGGGTGGACTTGAACAGAAAGTTTTTCTTTTGCATCAATGACTTTGACAAGTAAGGGTAAACCAGAATTGGCAAATGGTTTCCCAAGCACTTCGTTTGGTGCTTTTTGGATGAGTGTAGTTAAGGGGAGGTTTTGAAACTCTGGATTTTCAATGAGCGAAATATCGGAACCGTAAACAGAAACTTCCCATGATTCACCAATGAAACCTTCTGGGATCTTTCGTCCCAATTGGGATTCTAATTTCCTACCACCCCAGATTTTTTCTTTGTAAATTGGGGAAACAAATAAAACCTTTGGCACCTTTTCCATTGATTTCCTTTTTAGACCGCGGTCTTTGTCCGTAAAGGGATATTTTTATGTACTAAGAGTTTGACCCGAAGGTATTTTTTCTTAAAATGTGTGAAGGAATTTGGACGGAATTTAGAAAGATCAAACTCAAAAATTTTTGAAGGGATTAGAGAAGAAACCGGAAATTCTACTTTTAATTTGCTATACCCTTTATAACTCCCTCGGCCACTACAGGCAGCACAGTGTGGGTCACTTCCCATACAATCTCGGCAAACAATTCGAACCGTGAGCGGGATGACGACAATGATAGGTCTTTGTATTTCTGATTCCTTTAAATCAATCACCAAATCATAATCAATCCCTGTGACTTTCCTTCTGTCCTTATTTCGAAAACCTTTTCTCATTAACCCACGTTTCGCAAGTTCAATCATCCCAGTGGTAAATCTTACTCGCGAAACGGGTAAAACGATAGGATGTTCTTCTAGTTTTCGTTTTAAAAAAGCCATGGCATAATTTTTTTTAAACTCTTCATCATACTGTTTTCTCATAACACCCGTTAGTGTCTGGTATGCAAAGTAAATTGATTGGAACTTGGCATAAGACCCAGTGAAAGGGATATCGGGATGATAAAGTTTGGCAAGACGACGGAAAGAAGATTTGATTTCTTCCGTCGTGGCTCCGAAAGGGATTTCTAGTACTTCGTAAAGATTGGTGTTTTGTGGTGGCATCTAGAATCTAAACCCCACCAAAATCCTTTTATGGTTCTTCGAAATCTCCACTCACAGAGACTTCCAGTATGGATTCAGAAACCATTTTCGCTTCTAATTTTCCTTTTGCTTGGATGTATCGGTCAATGGTTCGTGCGACTTCACGAAGTCTATCTCGGTAAGCAGTTGCTAATCGAAGTCTTTCCCAAGGGCTTTGGATTTTTTCAAATTCATAATTCAATGTGTTATCATCAGCATTTGTCACTGTGCGAACAGAAAGTACGAGTCCTTT
Source organism: Leptospira bouyouniensis (assembly GCF_004769525.1). NCBI lineage: Bacteria > Pseudomonadati > Spirochaetota > Leptospiria > Leptospirales > Leptospiraceae > Leptospira > Leptospira bouyouniensis. Next base: position 678,442 of record NZ_RQFT01000003.1, read on the forward strand.
CACACCACCAGAAGTATTGTTTTTTAACTCACGGTAGGTTGTGATTGGGTCTTTTCCTTTTTCTGTTAACGATTTACGGGACCAGAAAGAGATTTCATCCAATGAAAAACCGCCACCTTCTGCACCGCCACCACCTTTCAATTTCATCACGAAACGACTGTGCATCACATATCGTGGTTCATAAGGGAGGTGGATTTCTCTTGCACTTGTGACTTGTCCATAACGACTGTCTTTGATTTTTTTCTCAAAACTGAGGAATTTCACTTTTTCGTTGATCATGGCATGGTAATCATCCACTTCCTTGCCAATCCGCTCAATTTTCTGCTGTTGTTTTGCATTATAAGGAATGAGTCCAATGCTTCCATCTGGATTCAGTTTATGGGCATTAGCTTGGCTCACAGGTTCATTTTTTTCATCCGCGGCAAAAAGACCCATGGTGAAGAGGAAGGTAAAAATTAAGACAAACGAGGTACGCATACGATCTCCCAGATACTAGACTCTATATCTATTTTCGACTTTTGAAATGAAATCATTAATTTGTTAAAAATAAGGTTGAATAAAAAACGTAAAAACAGGACGCTTGCGGTAGGTCTCCCATGGAAATAAATCTGAAAAAGAATGCAGACGCCTTTGTGATCAGCATTTCTGGAAGTTTGGACATTTACACTTCCTTGGATTTTAAAAACTTCCTTGAAACCAATATCCCAAACCAACCTTCTACCAACCTTCACGTCATCATCAATCTAGAAAAACTCAACTACATTGACTCTTCTGGGATTGGAATGCTCATCAAACAGCTGAATTATGTCCAAGAATTGCAAGGGAAGTTCTCAATTGCGAATATGAAACCTGCGATTGAGAAGGTATTCAAAGTGGCTGGGCTTACCAGTTATTTCCAAACCATCGGGGAAGACGAATACCGCGAAAAATACGCGGTATAATCACTCCTTTTCGTCCAAACGATTTTCCACCAGAAACGCATCCCAAATCCCCCAGAAACGTCCCACTGAATTCTGGCTCGGTAAAAGTTCCACGTAAATCTTTCCATCTGGGTATTCAGAAGGTTCCAGCGGGATTTCCACAGGATTTTGAAATCCATGGTGTTTTTCTGTGAGGATGGAACGTTTGGGTTTCCCATTCACAAGGATTTTTAATTTCCGCGGTTTGAATTTAGAACCCCGCAACGGACGGTATTTGGTTAAGTCCAAATAGAGATAAACAGTGGATTTCGTATTACTTGGTTTTTCGAGTAAAAACCGAAGACCTGATTCCGGGACCATCCGACAGATTGAATCTTGTAATCCCAGATGAGGGGAATCTGGTTCTAACTCGTAGGACTGGTAAATCGCCCAGGTTTTGAGTTCTGGGAATGTGGAAATGTCTTCTGGTAGTAATCCTTCTTCTAGTCCAAATTCCTGTTTGGGAATGGAGGAATCATCTGCGAAGAGTGTACCTATGTTTGATAAAAAGATTGCCGTTAGGAGTAGGATTCGTAGTTTCAATGGTAACACCTTTTACAAGTATCGGATTACGAGACAAGTCCCCCTTTGAAAATTATTCGCTCTTTAGAATCGATCCAAAATGAATTTCCCAACGGCTCTTCGTTGACTCTTGGAAATTTTGATGGAATCCATGTCGGCCACCAAACACTTTTGTTACGGACTGTTGAGAAAGCAAAAGAACTTGGAATTCCTTCCGTCGTTGTGACTTACTTTCCAAATCCGTCTGTTGTACTTGGTAAAAAACCAAATTTCAAATACCTTTCCTCTGAAAAAGAAAAAGAAAATCTCATCCGCGGTTTTGGGATTGATTATTTACTTGTATTAGATTTTACCTTGGAACTTTCTAAAATGTCTGCTGAAGACTTTTTAGAGAACATTGTGATCAAAGCTCTTCATGCAAAACACATTGTGATTGGATACAATCATTTTTTTGGTGCAGAACGTCGTGGAGATTTTGCTCTTCTTGAATCCAATAAATTTAAGTATGGTTATGCGGTGGAACTCCGAGAAGCTGTCTTGAAAAAAGATAGTAAAATATCTTCGTCTCTCATCAGGGGATTCCTCGACAAAGGGGAAATGGAAGAAGCAAAAATCCTACTTGGACGGAATTACCATATCACAGGAATCGTAGTAGAAGGTGCCAAACGTGGTCGCTCTATTGGTTTTCCGACTGCCAATCTAAAAGTTCCTGGTGATAAACTCCTACCTTCTGTAGGTGTATATGCTTGTTTTGTCAAATTTGATGGAAAAGACCATAAAGGAATGGTAAACATTGGATTCAATCCCACCTTTGATGGGTTAGGTTTGCATGTGGAAGTGAACATCTTTGGCTTTGATGGAAATTTGTATGGCAAAGAAATCGAATTAGAGATGGTAAAAAAAATCCGAGACGAACAAAAGTTCGACGGAATCGATGCCTTAAAAGTCCAACTCACAATAGACAAAGAAACTAGTTTGCGAATTTTGCAATTTTAGTTCGTCACTTCGATGAACTCAGAGACCTTGTTTTGGTGTTATTAAATTAGTGATGTGGTTGATGTTAGGTGGGTGCCTCGATTTGATTTTTGATCTATATTTTTTTATATCCTGACCGCGCTTTTCGCTCCAATCTTTCCAAATCCAATTTTAGATTCAGATTGTTCGCTCATCTAGGAAAGGATTTCCGCTGAAATCGCTGGCGCGGGTTTGTCCTTCAATAAACTAGAGTGTTGTGCAAGACGATAAACGAAAGTGAGTGAAACGTCATTAAACTCAATTCGAAGATAATCGAGAGTGATGTGCACTAAGACGATCGTTATAGTTTGATGATATGGTAAAGTTTGCCTTTGCGTTTGATTTTACCGAGGATGGAATTGTGACTGTTTTCAGGTTCTAAGATGGCATCGAGAGAGGGTTTCGAAATGGCCCAGTCTTCTTTTAATTCATCAAAATAAAAACCACATTCCTTTTTCTCAGCATTTTTCATAAGGATCACATGTTTGTTTTTGGATTCACCTTCTTCCATTAGAATAAATCCAGGACCAGGGAACATAGGAATTAATTTCTCTTTGATTTTAATCTGTTTTTTAAAAGCAGGGATGTTACGAATGATTCGATAGGATTTTTTTGGTAACAAAAAATTTACACCTTCTAACACATAACATATAAAAATGAGTTTTCCAGGTGATGATTTGATCGGATTTGTTTTTGTCAATTTTGATGCGTTCATCACTCTTTCAGTGAAGGATAAACTAGTGTTTTTTTGATGGGAATCTGATTCGATTTGTTTTTTATCCACCAATCGCTTTGCAATTTTTGTGATTCGATTTTTGAGAGCGGAATCTAAAAATTCAATTTTATCTTCCGATTTGATCTTATTTAAGATATGGTAAATGGAATCAAATTCCTTCTGTTTGTATTCGTTTTTGATTTTGAATTTTACAATTTCAGCATTTAGTCGTTTACTACGTTGTAAAAAATAAGGTGATTCATTTGTTTCAGAACTTTGGATTAGTTTTTCTGATAGACCAATTAACTTCACAATTTGTTCATTTACTTCCCGCTCCAACTTTTCTAGGAGGATGAGTTCTTCTTCTAACTTTATCTTTGTTTCGAAAAACTCATCTGCATCCAGAATTTTTTTGGTGGGTTTCATGGTCTTTGTTAGTTGGCGAACTTACGTTTTTTAATCGATAAAATAATACCAACGGCTGTCATCGCCATCACTAAATGGGATCCACCATAACTCATAAATGTGAGTGGAACACCTGTTACTGGAAGAAGTCCAATCACAATGCCCACATTGATGGCAATATGGAAAAAAATCATGGCAACTATCCCTGCAGCAAGTAGTGATCCAAACCTATCCTTACTTTCAAAACTGATTTGTAATCCACGCAGTGGGATAGACATCAAAAAGAATAATAATAGAACACTTCCAAAAAATCCAGTTTGTTCTGCCCATGATGCAAAGATAAAGTCCGTACCCGATTCGGGAACATGTGGGATTCTGCCTTCTGTCATCTCTCCATGGAACAGTCCTTTTCCAAAGACCTTACCAGAACCAACAGCAGGTTTGGAGGCTCGGAGTTGGTAACCTGCACCTTGTTTGAATTGATCAGGGTTTAAAAAAGCTGTAAGACGGATCACTTGGTTTTCACGGAATGGAATGGATTTGTGTACAGCGATAGCGGAAAGAACAGAAAGTCCCAATATTCCTATGGTGATATAATAATTTCTAAGATGGCGGGAACCACGTGCGATACGAATGAAAATCATGACAAGACTAATAAGTGTTAGTGTGCCACCAAGACCAAACATAAAGGCTTCATTTGACAAAATTTTATAACCTATGCTTGCATATTCCTCTTTGACAATATCTGCAGCTTCACGGATCATCTGAAGGTTTTTGGGATTCTCTATTCCAGGAAGTGTGAGTCCGGATACTTTTTTCCCATCCAAGATCAACCAAATTTTTCCTTGGAGTTGGTTCACAAGTGAGACAAGTTCTGTTTTATTGTCTTTGCGAAGTAAATCAATGAGTGGTTGGATGAGAGTGAGTTGTGAGTAAGCAAGGTACATTGGTACCATCAGTGAAATTCCACCAAAAGTGAGAAGGGAACCAACATGTAAAATATCGGCACCACCTAAATACAGCATGGTGAATAACATCGGTAAAAAGGAAACTGCGGTTCCAAAATCTGGTTGTAATATGATAAAAAGCATTGGCACCAAACAAATGATAAACGGTATGATAAGAACCGTAATTTTGTGCATTTCTTTTTCTTTCATTACGAGGTATTGACCCAGTAAAATTACAGTGGCAAGTTTGGAAAATTCTGATGCTTGTAAGGTGATAGGACCAAGTTTTAGCCATGACCTTGCTCCTCGACCCGAAGGAAGGTATCCAATTCCTGGGATAAGGGTGATCACAAGAAGGAAAATGGAAAATAGATAAATAAAGAGCGCATACGAACCAATCAATTGGTAATTGATCCTCGACATAAACCACATAGATATGAGACCAACAAATACAAATGAAAATTGTTTGTACCAACGACCTAAAGCATCTGCCGTGTTTGCCTCTTGAGTATAAAGGGTGAGAACACCGGCCATTGCCACAAGTACAACGGAAAATATTAAAAAATAATCGAGTTTTTCTGTATTACGATCAGCCATTAAAATGCCTCTTGTTCGACTGGTGCTTCTTCTTCCATGGTTTTGGCACGGGATCTATCCGTTCTAGGGAAGGAACCTGGTGGGAATGCTGCCTTAAACACTTCTCTTGCTGCAGGCGCCGCTGATGCCGCACCACCTACACCATATTCTACGAAGGCAGCAACTAATATTTGTTTTTCGACAGGCGCATTCACAGGTGCATACCCAATAAACCAAGCGTGATTGGAAGATGATGCACCCCTACGCCTTGTTTGAGCCGTTCCTGTTTTTCCTGCAATTTCAGGTAAGGTTGGAGAATTCAAAACTCCAGATGCAGTTCCTGAATAACCAACTAAATATAATCCTTCTTTTAAGGCTTCCACTGTGGATTTTTTGAGTGGGATATCACGTAAGATTGTTGGTTCCGTTTTTTGGATGAGGGAGTTATCAAGTGGGCTTCTAATTTCGGACACAATGTACGGTTTGTAAATTTTTCCATTGTTGACAACTGCCATATAAAACAAAGCCATCTCAATAGGTGTAACAGAGATAAATCCTTGCCCGATTGATAAGTTTACAGTATCCCCATCAAACCATTTGTTGCCGTAGGTTCTTTTTTTCCAATCGGAGCTTGGGATAAATCCAGTGGTTTCTCCCGGCAAATCGATTCCAGTTTTTTTATCTAAACCGAATAATCTTGAGTAGGCGAGAATTGGTTCTGCTCCCAGTTTATAACCCAATTGGTAAAAGTAAACCGAATTGGATTTTTCTAAGGCTTGCGCTAAGTTTAATTCACCGTGATTTTTTTTATCCCAGTTATAAAATACTTGGTCCGGTACACCTTTAAAGGTTGATTTTAAAGTGAAACTTGCAGGGCAAGAGAAAGTTTGTTTGGGATCATAATTGATTTTGTGTTCACTTTCCATGGCGGCAAGACCCACCAGAGTTTTGAAAGTAGAAGCAGGTGGGAACCTAGATTGGATTGCTAAGTTCAAAAATCCACCATTGTTTGTGACTCTGGTGAAGTGATTTGATCTTTCGAGTTTGTTTTTTCCTGACAAAATATTGGGATCATAGGCTGGGTTTGATGCCATTGCCAACACTTCTCCAGTTGTTGCTTTGATGGCAAGGACCGTTCCCCTAACACCCTTTAGTGCCTTGTAAGCGGCAATTTGCATATCTCTGTCAATGGTAAGGATTAAATTATTACCAGGTACAGAATGTTCAATGACTCGTTCTTCTTCAATATTGCCTTCTGTGTTTCGTTTTTGGATACGAAACCCATCGAGTCCTCTGAGTGTTGTGTCATACAAAGATTCGATTCCACCTTTTCCAATTAATTGGTAGGTTTTGATTTCTTTTTCTTGTAAGTCACTTGTTGTTGGTTTTCCCACATAACCTGTCACATGCGAGAGTGCAGGTCCCATATGGTATACTCGGGCAGGTGAGGACACAAGATAGACATAACGATTGATATTATCTAATACTAAAATTCGTTCTTGTTGTTCCCTTGAGATCCCTTCGAGTAAAACAAAAGGTTCTCTCGATCGAATTTTTTTGATGAGGCGAGATTCTTGTAATTCTTTTTCGTAATAAACGATAGGAATCGAAAGAGCTTCGCAGAATTTATAAATGAATTCTTTTACTTTTTTGGCATCGTTTTTTAGTAAACTTGTATTGAGGATCACATCCAGGGAAGCGGAGTTGGACACAAGAGGTTGGCTTGTTTCTGGTGTTAAAAAGTTACGATCAAAAATATTACCACGATCAGCAGGAATGGATTCACTGCGACGAACAAATCGTTCGGCTTTGAGAGAGTTTTCACTCCCTTGTACAATTTGTAAGTTGAATAATTGTAATATATAAGCAGTTAACGTAAAGACAATCATTCCTGTAAAAAAATACAAACGTTTACGGAAACTTGCTTCTAAACGAAATTCAGATGCCGACTGGCTCATTGCCGCACCTCATCTCCATCCAATCGATATGCCCATGAAAACAAAAAGAACAAAGCTGGACCTAGGAAAGCATTATAAAGAGAAACATACAAAAACGAATAACTATGGTTTGAATGAAAGAACATCAGAAACAACAAGTATGTGATGAGCCTTGAAACAAACGTGAGTCCCAAAATGTAGATTGTTATGGAGATATAATTTTCTGTATATGAACTTCGAAGCCCTTTCCCAACGATATAACCAACAATCGCATAGGAAAATGAATGTAGTCCAATTTTGTAGTACACAAGATTGTCTCCACCAATTTCACCACCGAGAGCGGTGTCTGTGAGAAGGCCTCCGAAAAAACCTAACCATAGTCCATACATTGGTCCTTTACGGAGTGCAAAAAACACAACAAAAATCACCATAAAATCTGGTCTTACAGCATTTCCGAGTTCAAACACATTAGAACCATTTAGAAAATGAGCAAGTAACAGACCTATGATGATGAATAACTTATCTAAAATCATGGGTTTACCTCTCTTGGACCATCAATGGTCTGAGGAGATGGGGAAGGAGCAGGAGAAGGCTCTGATGGAGAACTAGGATTTGAGTTGGGAGTGGTTCGTCCTGTGTTTGGAGTTCCAAACGGACTTGGTCCACCAAACCCTTGGTTTCCTTGTTTTTTCTCTTTTTTATTATAATCTTTTTCTTTAGGGAAATCAATTTCTCCAAAATAAGGGCCTTCGATTTGGATTGTTTTTTCTGCAGGCCACTCTTCACGCCATTTCTCTGGAAGTTTTTTTAAGACAATTACATGTAATAAATTATCAAACTCAACAAACGGGCGTAATATGGCAGTTTTAAAAGAACCATTCCTTGGTCCTTCTTCGATTATGGTTCCAACGGGTATCCCTGGAGGGAAAACTCCCGATCCACCAGAACTATACACCGCTTTTCCAATTTTACTAAATCCTTCTGTGAACATTGTGTTCGCTGAAGTGGGTGGTGGATTTGGTCCCATTGGAAAATTTCCGATGGCTTTAGGATCGATTACGATTCCGGAATCAATGTAATCTAACAAAACGTCTGTTCCGCGACCACTGTTTCCGTTGAGAGAAGCCCATAAATTTGTGCCAGGGATGGAGACTCCCATAGAAAAGTTAGAATTGATGATTGGTTGTATGACAGCTGATCCTTTCGAGACAGCAATGATTTTGCCAACAAGTGCCTCTGTGAATTTGCCTTTTTCATCTAACGCCCGTGCTACGACAGGCATATATGGTTTGATTCCCGATTCAGATCCTTTGTTGATGATGATAGTTCTGTAAATTGCATTCAAACGAACACTTAAAACTTCTGCTCGAACCGATGGATATTCGATGCGGAGTGGGAAATTTAACTCTTGGCGGAGGATTGCGTTTTCTGATTTGAGGCGTTCTACATCTTTTGAGAGCTGGCGGTATTCTTCCATCACGTTCAAACAAGAGTCACGTTCTTCTCTCACACGTTCGAAGGATTCAAGTTTGTTATAACTACTTTTGATGAGGGATCCAAAGGAATCAAAAGACCCAGAAAAAAAGTCGCCTACACCCTGAAAGCTGGCAATCCCTCTTACCATGAAGTTGCCGTTCCAAATTAGGGAAGTAAAGGAAAACAGGAATACGAAAAGTAGGGAAAACAATTCGTCATTTTGATTGATACGATTCCACTTCATGGACTTATGTCACATTAATTTTCGTGGAAAGAATATTTCAAGCGAGAATCGGATTTGGCCCATTTTTCATTCGGAGGGCTCTCGTTTCTCATGGGGGTGGAAATAAAATGTGGAAGGGGACTCCATTTCCACGCTGCCTTGAATGGACAAAAATCCCTTTGGTTCCCGAAACACTGTGACTTTCGTTTGGCTGGGAGGTCCGCCGTTTCGCTTTGTTGGACTGAACCTGATTCTAACCTCACCGACACCCGGATCGACGACTTGTGCCAGGTAGGATTCCCTTCCCCAATGCACGAGGACAAACTCTCGGATACCAAAGATTGGTGATTTGACTCTTGCGGTTCCTAAAAACTTCGCAACAAGGGAAAGAAAGGTTCTTTCTTCCTCCTTGTCCAAATGGGAAACAAATTGTAAGAGGTGGGCTCGTAAATATTCTTTCGCATGGTTGTGGGCCAGTAGGACTCGGTGGCGTCTGTCCAGTTGGTTGTAAAAGGTTTGTAGGAGGGAACGTTCTATTTGGTTGCAACCCGCTTTGAACGCCAAGCGGTCGAGACGTTTCCTATGCATTTGGATGAGTTCATAACGGTGGGTGAAGTAGGCACTGATTCGAAAGGCATAATAAAAAAATAGGATAAGGCCTACGAGTTGTAAGAGGACAAATTCAGGATTTCCTTTCCAGATCCAAACAGGTTTTTCTGGGAACATTGTTGGTTAGACGAAAGGGAAAACTCCTTGTCGTCTGCCGAAAGAACAATTAAAAGCGGCTGTATGTAAGTGATGTATTCTTAATATAAAAAGACAATGTGTAAAAGGAAAAATGGGGTCCATCTAACGGATCTCGTCACAAGGATGAATTTTTGCCGTTTCTTCAATATTAGGTGGTAAATCTAATACGGCATAAGGTTCCCATTTAGAAGCAAGGTCTTTGGCACAAATGGCAATAGAAGAATTTGGTTTCACTTTGATTTTTAAGGAACCGATCCGATCAAAAGGTGATAAATTTTCTGTAACTCGAGGTTTGGTATAATCTAAATGAAAAGTATATTCTCCTGGTAGAACTTGGTAAATGACATGGTTCAGATCGGAAAATTTTTGCTGGAATGCCCCATCGATTGAAGAAATTTTTACCCATTGGCCTAAATAAATCACTGCATATTCATTTCGGGGTTTCCCATCAGGGACATTTACATTCCTACCTTTTTTATAAGAATTGATGATGGAACAAGATTCCAGAATCAAAATCAAAGTGGCAACAAGGTATTTTATTGTTAGGTTCTTCATCGAACCCATTTATAGAAATTCTTTAATCGTTTGTCAATTTATTTTCTAAATTCGAAATACTTACTATTATAAGGAATGATACCAAATTAGGTAAATAGTATTTAAATATAATTTGTTATAACAACACAATGTAATATTTTATGAACTAATTATGCACATGGTTTCTGATTACAAAGGATGACAAAAAATATTTTAAATGGATGCTGCTTTTTTAGTCGCAACGGAAAGTTAAAAAAAAGTCAATGTTTGGCTAATTTACTCTCTTGGATTAGAAACTTTTCTTTTTCATTTAACAGTTGTTCATCCGTTGTTAATTGTTGGTTTTTTCCCAATCGCATTGCAATCAGCTTCCCGTTTTCAAAAAAAAAGATGTCAGCCACTTCATCTGATTTCTCATATGTATTTGGGTTTGAAGTTACTTCGCGATTGAAATATTCTGTAGAATAACGGACATAGAAAGGAACGTTATTCTCAAAATAAAATTCACGATTTTTTAATTCCTCTCCAAAATAAGTTTGTTTGATCATCTGCACCTGACCATCTTTTGAAAATTCTTTTGAAACTAAATTGTATGGCATTCCATAGACGATTACATTTTCTTTTTGTAATTCCTTTAAGGTAAATAGACTCGCATCATCATTTAGTTTTTTTACCCTGTTTTCCAATAAAAGCAAACGTTTCTCCAAGCTTTCCGTTTGGCAGTGTAAGCCCAAAAATATACAAACAACGATCAGGTAAGAAATGAATTTCATACGAAAAAAATCATTCTTCAATAAAAGACGTAAAGAAAAAAATTGTTTCCTTTTCTACAAAATGATTTCGTAATTTCCAAATTACTCATTTTGTAACACGATTCAGAGGATAGGTGTAAAACGAAATTCATAGAATCAAATTGGTGGGAATTACAAATAGAAATCTTTCACCTGCGTACAAAAACTTTCAAAAGGTCTAAAAGTTTTTTTTCATGAATTCACTTGCAAAGTATGGATTCTCTTCTAATGAATTTCCAAAAATGAAAGTTATATGTTCTATGGTTGTTGCGGAAGATGATGTCATTCCTTCTATTTCATTCCCATCAATCGTACTAACGATCCAAGTGCCTCTTCCCAAATCGACTTTAGCTCTGCGTTCCATTGCTCTCCTAAACTTTTTTCTAAAGCAAAAAGCAGGCTTGGTGCAATTTCTGCTAAATCTGTAGCTTGAATTCCCATTTCTTCATGCATTTTTCCTAAATTTTTAAGTTCGATCTGGATTTGGCTTAAATTACCCAATCTCTCAATGGTTCTCCCAAACATCGCAAGTAACTTTTTGGCTTGGGTTTCCATATCCGTATTTTGGAAAAATTTTTGGAACTCCGGTTTTGTTTCGAGAAAGTGGATGTAAAAATCCCGAGCTAAATTTGGATTTAAATGTAATGCTAATTCTAAGGATCTTTGTAATTCTAATATATGATCTTTTGATTTAAAACCTAATACAGAGTAAACGGCCATCTTTTCCGTTTTTCCTCTCAGTTTGGTAAGAATTTTTTTGTCGATTTGAATTTTGTCAGAAATGTATTGGTAAATCTCGTCAGAGATCAAAAATCTTGTTCCCGTTTTTTTATTTAGAGCTTCCAATCTAGAGGCAACATTGACTGTATCCCCGAGTACCGTTTGAGATTTGTAATCGGAGTGGCCTATGTCACCGTAAATCACCTGTCCCGCATGTAATCCCAATCGAATTTCAAATTCATGGTGGAACCTTTCTTTGACATAGGCATTGAATTTTTGAAGTTGATCAAAGATACGAAAACAAGCTCGTAAAGCTTGTTGAAACATTTGTTTTTTTGCATCTTCTAACGTAGGTTGTGAAGATTGTAATTTTGTTTTATCTAAAAAGAAATACGCAAGAATTCCATCTCCAATGAATTTATCGATAAATCCACCGTTGTTGAGGATGGGTTCACTCATCTCTTGGAAAAATCGATTGAGAACAAAGACTACGTCATAAGCAAGACTTGATTCTGTAAAAGAGGTAAATCCTTTAATATCTAAAAATAGGATCGCCGCATAACACTCTTCTCCCGTTTTTGAATTTTTTCTTTCGGAAGTTATATTTTTTAAATCTTCTTCGTCTCGGATGATTCTTTGGACTTCTACATTTCCAAAAATTTCTGTTTGGCATGACAAACGAATCTCGTTAGGCCATCCTTTTCGTTCTGCAATTGTTTTTTCCCTTTCATTTCTTTCACTGAGCGAGGATAATCCATCAGAAACAAAAACGCGACAAGTCGTACATCGAGCATTTCCTCCACATAAATGATAAAGGGGGAAATTATTGGCGATGGCGGTTTCCAATATGGTGTCACCTGATCGTTTAGTTTTTAAGGTTTTCCTTTCTGGTTCTAAAAAAGAGAGATCAAACATGAAGTAATACCTTTTTCAATTGAATTTCGAATGAAAAGAGTTTGGATCTTTTTCCCAAACAAATTTACATTTCCTAATGGTAAACAACTCTCTAGTTTGTTTTCCTTGCTAGAGAAAAATAGGATATTGGCCGTAGATTTTTTCAATTTTTCTGGGATCGTTTTTCGTTTCACTTAAGGTCTTTAGCGCAAAACAGGAGTATAATAACCATTCCTCAAGATTCCGTTCAAATTCCTTTGGTTATTCTATTTAGGTGATCAGATAAAACGATAAAACCCTACAAAGCTGGATTTTTGTACAAGTATACACGCTTTATCATTTCATTTGAGGGTTAATCATACAGGACCTGAAGACACATTATAGGAATGAATGGTTCTTTTTGTAAATGGATAGGTCGGAAATTGCTACATTGATGTTCTGATTCAAAGCCAATAAATGATTATCATTGGTGATAAGCACATAACAATGGTTCGGTATAATTTATTTTAGAGAATCGTTGAGATGAGTGATAGGCTTATGATGTAATCCGTCTTTTACGATTCATCAATCTGTTGCTACATATAGAATATCATTTAATTGTCTCATCAATATGAATATAAAATTTTTTAGAATCCTTTTTCGAAGGTTTCTTGTTCTGGTGATTGATTTTGATCATTTTTTGGAAGGAAGGAAAAAGAGAAAATAAATAAGCAAAGAAGTGGAAAGAATTGAGTTCGGAAAAATTGATTTATTAAATCACTCTTTCGATAATTCGGTCCAAGAATTTATTTAAACCGAAAGGGAGCGCAGTTTTAGTTTTTCTGAGAATCAATACCAAATCCAAAATACAATTTCGATATTGGTGATACATTTTTCAATACGTGCAAAGAACTTACCGAATTGTTTTAAGTAGGACGAATTAAACTCAAATCCATATTACAAAATATTTTCTTTGCATAATAGAACTTTATTTCGGGTTTTTTCGTAATTTAAAAGATTCTTATCTCGCGGGTAAAATCAATTTCAAATGTTTGATTTGATTGAAAGTGGGTTAGAAATGGAATTGGTTCGAGTCATACTTATGGTTCTAATATAGACAGAATTTCTTTCCAATCGATTCGATATGTATTATGTAATAGAAAGCGACTCCGTTTAGCTATGGGACAATTACTTTTCCTGAGATATAATTGTCGCTAAATCCTTTAGGTCCATCTTTCACAAAATAGGAAGAAAGAACAACACATTCTTCATGATAGGTCAAGACATCAAAGGTTCTTTGATCCGTTTGGTATGTTCCTGAGTTGATCGGTGTAAATATTTCTGTATATGAAAAAGTAGCGGGTCCGTTGCTACCACTTACTGTAGAACTGGTGGTATCCAAATATAAGTAATCTTCGTTTGCAGATTCGATTGTTGCTTTGGCAGTATATTCCATTTGATTTCCAACCAAATCGATAACTAAACAATGATTTGCACAGTTCCCAATAATTGTAGGTGCATTCACACTTCCAACGCATGGAGAAACTGGCGGGGGAGGGGGAATTGTATCGATACTTCGATTGCCTTTAGCATCAGCAGTGGAACCAATGACTATTATTTTGTACGTTGAGTTTAGTTCTGGAGTTATGAATAAAAAATTTTAAGATGATGTGTCATAGAAAGAAGCAGAAATATAATTGATGACATTAAAATTATCGGCTGCAAGAGAAATGATACTTGGTCTACCAATGTAAGCGTTTAGTTGTTTGAAAGCGGAAAGATCCGAACCTGCTTGAAATCTGACTCGAATCACTTGGTATTCTGTGCCTCCAATTACGGATCGTTTGGATTCATAACTAATAGACGGTAAGGTGATGGAATTTGGTGGGATGGTTGGAGGATTTGTAGGAGAGGTAGTCAGCTCCCTATAAGAAATAACTTTACCTTCTTTCTTTACCGTTAAGAAAACTTTGAATTTTTTACTATAATCAGAATAGGAAAATACAATTGAATTTGTTTGAAATAAATCTTCTTTTTGTTGAAAAAAACCTGAAATTTGATTCGTTTGTGCATTAAAAGAAATTTCATTTGGTTTTCCAATATATGCTTCTACTGTTTCAAAAGTTACATCCGATGAATTCAGTTTATATTCAATGAGAATATCTTGGAATTCGATGTTTCCATCTTTTCTATAAAAGGATGTAACACGGGCGGATTGGAATTTGTCTTCCATGTTAATGTTAGTCGAAATTACAGGAAAAATTAAAAAAGCTAAAGAAAACAAATCTTCGCTCTTAGATTTATCATTATACGAAATCAATAAAAACAATAATAAAAAAAAGGAAAATAAGGAATACATCAATGTTATTTAAAAAAATAGGATTTTTTATTCATTAATTTTTATATATGTATGGTTTTGCATATCTTTAATTTATTATGTGCATTAGAATATTAGTAAGTATAAGTATTGTCATTTTGTTACTCCTATTATTGAAAAATAATAATGGATAATGCTACAAGAAACTTTATAAAGGAAAAAATGTTTATTTGATATTTGTAGGTAATTTCTATACCCAACTACTATCTCCGATATTTGTTAATATTTCAAAAAGAGAATTCACAAGTTGGTAATTAACGATTATTTCAAAATCTCTGATTTGGCTCGATTCCATTCAGGTTTCAATCAAGTTTGAGAAGTGATCCCTGATTAGCAAAGACCATCATCATCAATTGTAGGGAACTTGTCGAACCCAACGGACTGAAAACGGTACTAGACAACTGAATATCGTTTTATATTAGACAAACCTTATGTTGTTTTTCCGAAATTCAGTTTTAGAACAAAGCACTCAATTTAGGTGAAAACCGATAGACCAAACATTTGTTGGCGATGAAATTCTTGTGATCCCTAGTACGGGATTGAATGACTCATTGTGATTTAATAACATGAATCCAATTCATGTCCAATCAGTTAGTCATTTGCTAAATTCAATGCACAGAAATCGAAAGTAATTCAAGATAGGAAATACCGTTTTCTTGCAATTTCTGTTATAGCAGATATTGTATCTATTATGTCAAACACACTCATACAACAAGAATCCAGTAAAGTCCACAAGGAAGTCATCGACGCCAATGAAAAATATGCATCTGCTTTTGGTAAAAAAGGAGAATTGGCCCTCCCTCCCGCGAGAAGTTTTACCATCCTCACCTGCATGGATGCAAGACTCGATCCCGCAAAATATGCAGGTTTAGCGGAAGGAGATGCTCACGTGATTCGTAACGCAGGCGGTCGTGCCAGTGACGATGCGATTCGATCGCTTGTGATCTCTTATAAACTATTAGGAACAAAAGAATTTTTTGTCATCCATCACTCTGATTGTGGAATGCAACTTTTCACTGATCCGATCATTCGTAATCTTCTTTCTAAAAGTTTAAAAACAGCAACTATTGATTCAAACGGATGGCGCAATTTAGAAGAATCTGGTGGTTCGGATGAAGCAAAGTTCATTCCGTTTCTAACCTTTGAAAATTTAGAACAAAGTGTAATTGATGACGTAAAAAGAATTCGAAACCATCCGTTAATTCCTAAAGACATTCCAGTGTATGGATATTATTATGATGTAAAAACGGGGAAACTCATAGAAGTTCCCGAAGCCACCAAAATTGGAAGGGCATCATAAGCAAAATCTTATTATTCTTGGTTCAATCATAACCTTTAGAATTCTCGGTGAATACATAGTTGGTTTATCTCTACTATTGAGAAGCGATAAATCAGCTATAATCATTAATTCTAGCAAACGTTATTCCTAAAAATAATTCACTTAAGTTCAATGATCATTTTATCTTAATGGAAAAGTTTATTAGCTGATTGAGTAGAAATAAGCCAATTTAATGGAATTTGACGAAATCACTTATTCGGGTCGATTGTTGATATACGTGGTTATAGCTGTATTTGCATCTTCGATATCGGGAATATAAACATTGCTTAGGTTAGTATTTCCTGCATGACCATATATCTTTTCACCAGAATTTGAAATGTCTTCTCTTGCCCACCAAGCTTGGATCACTGTGTAAGTAGAGTTCATCGTGAATTGTTCTAATCGATTCAAATTTCTATCGTATAAGACGAAAGTTGGATTTAATGAATAATTTTCATATGATGGTATTGTGCCTAAGGTGAAGGCACTGTATAATTTTGAGAGAACCGTAACCAAAATCAAATTTGACTGCCTGAACTCAGGGAGAAGATAACCAACTACAATGTAGTCTGCATCAATGTTTTTGAGCGAGTATGTTAATTCTTGCTCTGATTTTTTATTGATCTCAACCAGTTTTAAAATTTCATCAATTCCAGATTTTTTGGTAATTTGTAAATATGTATCAACAAACTCCTTCACTTTGGATTCGGGAATATCATCTCTAACTCCATTCACTTTGAATTTTTCGATTGGTTGACCACTTTTAAAATAAGACTTTAAGGATCGATTATAATTTAAGCTTGCGGTTGAAGTGCGTCCATATTTATTGCTTTGAGAGATGTAGTATGGGAAAAAGTTGACTAAAGCGATCGTCTTGTTTGTGCTTGCGGTTTAAGCAGTATAATCCCTTACAATAACTTGCGACTTGCAGTGAATTGCGATAAAAATTAAAAGAAAGGATATATATTGATTTTTCATATAGTGTTCAAACATGCGTTATGTTTAAAATTTTGGAAAGTCTTATTTTTAAGATAACTTAAAATAATAATATTGTTATAAATTTAAATAAATAAATGGTTTAGAATTCATTTTGTCTTTCAGGATAATTTGTGATGACCACTGAATTAGAAATTGAAGTTGAATTCTAAAAATTTTTCCTATTTTTAATCCTTTGATAAAAAATTCACCACTTAGGAAAGTCCTTCAACTTTTAATTAGATCCAGTAAGTGCGTGCAAAAGGGAATCTTAGTATATTTGTGAAAGATATGGCATTCCAATAATGAGCTTATCAAAGTGTAGAAGTTAATCGGCTGAAGAGGGATTTCATTTTTATATATTAATGAATTCTCTGTTCAATTTTCAGGTTCGGTTAACGATATAGCCCTCTCCAATTTGCATCGTAGTGGTAGTATTTCTTAACAATCAAAATAATGTTTCGTTGGGAGACTTGCCATTAACATCCTATCGATAAACATGTATAGATACGCAACATAACTTTTTAGTTGGAAGTCTCATTATCTTTTTCATCATAAATTTCAATAGCGAGTAAATTCAAAATCCTTTCACTAGGAGGACGTTGATGTTCTAATTCACTATCTTTTTGCGCAATTGCCTGATTATATTTAGTCTGATCATAGAAAAATCACAGATTTCCGTAATTTTAAATGAGTCAAAATATTGCCTATATTGCGAGAAACATGAATAATTCTTTTAGTTAGGGTCACAACGAAGACTTTGATACTTTGATCTGGCGATAAAACGATTGTATTAAGTCGTAACTCGAACCATCTCGCGTGCTTGGTTCTAAACTTATTGGATGTATCATAGATGGTTGTGATAGATTCAATTTTTTTAGATTTACCGCGCCAGCGATAGAAGCGGAAATCCTTTCCGATAGGAAAGATTGGAGCGGATAGCGCGGTCGTGATTGGATCGAATTTATCTCAACTAACAGATTCGAGGCGCCGTAATCTTTTGAAAAAGAATGTATGCATTCAGTATTAATATTTACGAATTCTCTCCCAACTTTCCAAAGACTAATCTCCGTCACCTTCCCATATTGAAGGATTCGAAGTGACTTTCCCTCTAATCGATCGACGTGACTTCCCTAAGTTGATCAAAAGGCATGTCTTTCAGTCTACCAAAAGGTTAGTCCGTCAAATCTACCTCTTCGAATGCCTCTGTTTGGTGGCGAAACATCCAGAGTTTACTACCTGAGTAAAAATTGATGAAACCATCTCGCATTTCAAATTGATAAATACGTCGGAGTAATAAATTTTCTTCAAATTGAACTTCCGAAGGAAGGTCGATCACAAGCATACGACGTGTTGTGATGATTGCCACTTTATCATAGAGATTGGCAAAACCACTGAGAGTTTCTTGTTCAAGGCTAATTGTATCCCAATGGTTCGTATAACTATTGTATAGGTAGAGTTTACGATCACTGGCAACAAGGGCAGCTTTATGACCCATTGCGACTTGGTAACGTTCTTCACCAAAGATATGTCCCTTTTCCCATTCTGTGCTCGAATTACTCACACCTAACAAATTTTTTTGCGAGACGATGATACAAAGGTCACCGAAACATTTTGAGTAACGAACATGTTCCCCTCTTGTGGAATAAGATACTTCTGTCCCATCGGATAAAAATGCCTTATAGGACAAATGTCCTTCCACAAAGTTGATCGTTGTTTGGATATAAGGGTAAGCTGTTTTATCTGTAGGTTCATTGGAAAATACCGTTATATCTGGTTTGGCGGGTACCGTAGGAACATGCAGTTCTGGGTGTGGTCTTTGAGGTGGTCTCGAACGATTTTGGCCAACGGTATCCATGTAATACATGTCCCCATCAAATTGGTTAGGATTGGCAAATAGAGAAGGGATGATGCCGATTACAATGGAAAATCCAATGATAACGGTTAGTACTTTTATTATCAGTTTTGAATGCTGCCAAGAGAACATGTCTATACGTTTCCTTCCCGTTGAATCTTTATTATATGGACTCTTCCGACAACCATTTCTCCACTTTTGATGGAGAATAGTTTTGTACATGAGTGAGTAAGTCTTTCGTTTCTTTTAGGACAGTTACGAGATCTAAGTTTTCCTTTTTTAAAAAACCTGATTCTACCATGGTTTGGAACATTTGGACAAGTGAATCGTAAAACCCATTCCAATTCAATAATACGATGGGTTTGTTGTGGAGTCCCAGTTGTGACCAAGTTACCACTTCAAAAAATTCCTCCATCGTTCCAAACCCGCCAGGTAACACAACAAAGGCATCCGAACGTTCAAACATGATGCGTTTTCTTTCGTGCATGGAGTCCACTTGGATAAGCTCTGTGAGTCCTATGTGTTCAATTTCCTTTCTTTTGAGAAACGTAGGGATCACACCTATGACTTGGCCTTGGTTCTCCAAACATCCGTTTGCTACGGCTCCCATAAGTCCCACACTCGCACCGCCATAAACAATTCCAACAGAATGTTTTGCAAGTGTTTCACCCAATTGGTAAGCTTCTTTGAGAAAGGAAGGATTTAGTCCTGAAGAGGAACCACAGTAAATAGCAATCTTTTGTACGGAAACCATTAGGTGGACAGGATCGATTGCCTAATGGAATTGAAAAGTGAAAATGGAAAATGGGAAAACTTAGTGATTATTTTCGGAAACCATAAAAAGCATTTGAAGGGAATTCCCACTCGGGTGTTGGGAAAATTTGACCCTCAGGCAGAACAAACCAAGGAGAAATAGGAGTATCGTTTTTTAAGATATGCATTTCTTGGGAAGGCATATAACTCTGTGCTAATAAAAACACTGTGTTTCCATCCTTCGATTGGGCTTTGTCAACAACCATCACCACATGACCAGGAGAACCTGCCTCAATCCAAACATCTCCTGGTTCTAAATGTGTTAGCGATTTTTTCACAAGTTCGGATTTGAGAGAAATTGTTCCCGCATAACTGTAGATAAATTTTAGATATACTTCAAAAACGTCTCGATTGTTTCCTTTTTTGCCATTGCCTACCTTCCAGCTTGTTTTATTTCCTTTCACATCCACTCTATCACCTTTTGCAAACCGAAAGAAGGGAACTTCCATTCCATTGCTGATCGTAAATTGGATTTTTCCCCATTCCTTTCGCGAATATAAATACTCAGCACGGAGTTTCATCACCGCATCCGCACATTGGATGAGGTCAGATTTAAGTAAGGGAAAATCGAGAACAGCTAAATGGACTTGGTTTTGTTTTTTGGATCCATTGTACAAAAATACAGGGCTTCCTTTTGGTTTTAAGGGAAAGTTTTGGAGGTAGGTAGAAAAACTTTCTTTTGGGTAAATAACTCGCAGGTATCCGTTAGGTGGTAAAAAACGTTCTTGGATGGATTCTGAATCAAGGGGACAAATAAAAAAAAATAAGAAATAGAAACAAAGTCTTCGGCCCAATTGATACCAGAGCTTTGATTTCATTTTTGTTGCTTGTTGATTCACTTTACCCAATCCAAAATCATATTTCAACGTGTCACAACCAGTTTGATTGATTCTTCCAACCATGCTTCTTTTGCTTCCGCAAAGGGAACTGTTTTTGTAACAATTTTTTCGGGAGTGAAAATTCCCTTTTGGATTTCTGGATAAAGAGCTTTCATCGAATCGATTGATTCCACTCGGCCAATCTGGATTTCTGCTCCTTGGTTGTACATTTCTAAATACGGAATTTCCAAACGATTGGTCCAAAAGATAGAAGCAGAACTTAAGATAGCATTTTTTCCCATTGAACGAGTGGCAAATTCCCATCCTTCTTTTGTGGCTGATGCATCACAAACCAAATCATACTTCTCCGTTGGTTTGGGAAAATTAGAGACAAAGGTAACGGGGATACCAAGAGAAGTTGCTAAATCAACCCGTTCTCTATTTGTATCGACATACATAACTTCGGCTTTTTTTGTTTGGTGAAGGTAGAGAGCCGTGTAAAGTCCGATACTTCCAGCATTGCCACCAACTACCAAAGTTTTGGGATCTTTTTTTCTTTCTAAAAATCGACCTGCCAATTTCCAAACTTCCGAGATATTATCACTCAAACTTGCAATCCCAACAGGATTGAGTTTTGGGTCAAGTTCGAGTAACATTTGTTTTGCGTAAGGAACTTTGATGAGTTCTGAAATGGCACCACCAACCGCATGGGCACCAGGTGGCATTCCATAAGCAGAAGTATATGGAACTGTTTCACAAGAATTGGTATGTATGGACAAACAAGAAGGACATGTCCCACATGAAATTTGGAAGGGGATCGCAACCATTGATCCGATTTTAAATTTTCCTTCTAAATCTTCCGATATACCTTTGATATGACCAACAAACTCGTGTCCTACGGGAAACGGCGCACGAAAAAGAGTTTCTCCCCTTACGATGGGCAAATCCAAATCGCAACGAGCGATCGCAATAGGTTCTATTAGTGCTTGATTTTCACCTGTGATGGTTGGCGTTATTACCTCTTCCCATTCAAGGATTCCTTTTTTCCGAAAGACAAGTCGTAACATTTGACCCTCCGTATACCGATCGGTCTACAATTCGGTTCTTTTCATTTTTATGCAACTAAAATTGTTGGAACCAATTTGGCAAAGTTGGCATCGCCGATTCTTCCCAAGTCCAATCACCAAGGACAGTGACAATCGGAGATTGGGATTGAAGTGCTTTTGTCAAACCTCGAGTTAGGTCCTCTCTCACTGTAGGTCTATAAGGAGTTGTAAATTGGTTTTGAAAGGCCTCTTTTTCATGTTCCCAAGCATAAGAAAGAAAAAAGTCCATAAACTTCTCGTTAGATGATTCAAATTTTGATTTGAGATTTAGAAGATCAGGATGGTTTGTTTTTTTCATCGTCCGTTGTAATACGATTGAAATACCTCTTACACTTTTCGAAAAAAATGTTCCAGCACGGACTAAACGGCGTTTTGAAGGATTTTCAAACGCCCAAAGGTCCGCCTTGTACTTGGCAATTCCCATGGAACCATAAAACGCCAATGTATGACTAAGCCAATAAAACGCTGAATAGGCGACAGTGAGTTTTGGTTGGAACTTTTTTTCTAAATCCACCATTGGATCCAAACAAATTCCCAGAGTATCTTTTATCTGTTCGTTTGTACTTTCGGCAATGGGAAATCCAACTTCTCCGAGAGCTGGTGTGTATATGAGAGCTTGAATCTGATTGGATCTACCAAGTCTTTCCAAATCTTCTACAATGGAATTCGTAAGTCCAGGTTCCGCACGTTTTCCAAATAAAGTTAGGTCAGAATTCGACACAGGTTCATTTGTTGTAGTGGTAGAGATGATAAAAGAAGAGGGGTCAATGGATCTAATCGCGGTAAT
Source organism: Leptospira bouyouniensis (assembly GCF_004769525.1). Lineage (NCBI taxonomy): Bacteria > Pseudomonadati > Spirochaetota > Leptospiria > Leptospirales > Leptospiraceae > Leptospira > Leptospira bouyouniensis. The sequence goes on from NZ_RQFT01000003.1 coordinate 700,930, forward strand.
CGCACTTTGCCCCGCTTCCCCTGCACCACCGATGATTAAATATTGATTTTGTCCCATGAATCCCTACCTGAATGTTTTTAAGACTCTAATTTTCGATTGATCATGGTAAAGTCTCTTAGATTCTTAATCGGAACAAGCGAAATATGAAAACCATTTTATCCTGCTCCAATTGTCTTAGTGGTCATTCCATTTCCGCATCCAAACTGGAAGGCAAAAAAGGAAAGTACCGTTGTAAAAAATGTTCTATTTGGAATCATTTTGATTTCAGAAAAAAACAAACTGTGGATCAATCCGACTCACTTGTGTTATTCGACCTAAATTATTTAGGCCAAATTCCCAACCATACCTTACAAGGCCAAATTTTTGGCAGATATACTGCGAATTTTATTTCTGACTGGTCCAACGAAGAACTTGTATTTTTGAAAGATGAAGAAGGCAACGACAATGACGTTCGGATTTCTATTTCAGGGCTTCCTGAAATCGTTAGGTTAAAAAATTTTGCTTATGACATCACAACAGAATCACCTTCCAAAGCACTCAGTATCATTATCAATCATAATGTCAATACATCTCCTGTTCGATTGTCCTTAACTGTCGAAGATTACGACCATGTCTTGGTAAATGGAAAATTGTATTTAGCAATCTCTGATGAGTGGAATACATTTTTACATGGCAGTTTCACTGCGACCCATATTTATAAAATTGAGTATGATGAGTATGGTGTTGGCAATAAAGAACTACCAGATTTTATCACTAGTTACTTAGCTTCAAAAATTTATGCATTATCCGGAAATATTTTATCCTTACAAAAACATTTTCCACAGTTATCAGAAAAAGAAAAAGAAGAACTACTCAGTTTAGTGATGTACCATTGGCCAGAAAATCAAACTACAATTTCAGAAGTTCATTTCAAAGAAAGTAATATCCAAGCCAAATTCCAACTCACACAGCGAAAACTTAACGAAACCCTTATCTTCTTAATCTCCAACCAACTAAAACTTAATTCTGATCATTGGCATATCATCCACGATGTGGTATGTCATTCTGAAGTGGAACCAATGTTTATCCCACTTCTCAAAACCAAATTTCCTGAGGAATACCAACAAAACTTAGGGAATCATTTAGAGTCTAAAAACGAAGATAAAACCTTGGATTGGTTAGATGGTGATGATCTTTATTTACTCGATTCATTTGTTCGCACTGTTGGATCGCTCGACTTTATCATAAAAGATTCCATTCGAAATCCCCTCGGGTTTACTTTGTTACAAGAAGCTTTTGTACGTTCCAAATACAAATCATGTATGCGATTATTGGAACGAGGTGCCGACCCAAATATTTTGGATGCTAACGGTGAAACTGCTATATTTAAATTATGTCAAGACAACAAACTGCGTTTGCAAGAAAAAACCAATTTAATGGATGAATTAATCCGTCGTGGAGCCAAAGTTAATTTACAATCTGTCAATGGAATGTCTCCACTGCATTGGTGTTCAGTATTTGGTGAACCAAGTATGGCAAAACGACTCATCCAAGCAGGGATCGATATTCACATTGCCGATCAAAATGGTAGTACTGCCTTACATGAAGCTTGTAAATTTGGAAACTCTTCTGTCCTTGCTTTGTTATTGGAATCGGGTGCAAAAGCAAATGTAAAAACTTTGGATGAAAAAACAGGACGAGATCTGGCATTCGAAAATTTAGAAATTGCTGATTTGGAAGCAGATGAAGAGAAAAAGAACCGATACCAAAGGGTTCTTTCTCTCTTAGATGTGTATGGTGGTTAAAACCCAAATTTTTTTGTCTTTAATCCTTTTACGATTAAATATAACACAAGCCCAACTGGCCCATAATAAAATGTAAGTCCATGGATGGGAACTAACACCAATCTGTGGATACCATTTGTCTTTCCATCTTCTGCCTCCCAAGTACCCAAAAACAAATCAAACGAAAGGTAATGGACCCAACCTGCTAACAAAAATTCATCGTTCATAAATAATGATCGAACGGATTGTAAACTTGAAAAGTTTCCTTCTGCATTGCCGAAACCAAGCGAAAGGGAAATGAGATACAATCCTCCAAGGAAAAGACCAGATACAAGAACTCTGAGAAAGGGAATCACCTTGTTTTGGTTTGGTGAAAGGATGAGTACCATCCATGCGATCACAGCGACAATATTTGCAATGGAAAATATAGTTGAAGGATTCATACTATAACCTCAGGGAGTGAAATTTTTGGTTGTGAAAACAGTCGGATACTTAGTGAAAATAAAACTAAAAAAAACAAGGCATAACTCAATGTAAAGAAAGGGTGGTAAACAAAGATTGAAAATCCCATTAAAGTTTGCACTACCATCAGGATATTAGTAGATAGAAATAAAATTCCAAACATTCGGACGATATAACTTTGTTCTTTCGTTTCTTTTTTTGGCATTAAGAAAGCAGCTAATACAAAAAATACCTGCATTACATGCATTCCAAAAAAATGAGGCACACGCATATCACCAACAATAGTGCTCCATCCAAAAAAAGTAATGCCTTGTCCAGGTTCTCCTCCAAATGTATGACTTCCACTCGTTTGGAAAATCCCTTGTTTCATCATTTCCAGTTGTTCGGGTCTTGGAGTTGTCATCAAAAAACCAATGATCATACCAAACCCTGCAATGAAAAGACCCCATAGAAGACTTTCTCGTATTGGTTTTGTTATCTGCTTATGTTTAAAGATAGGAATTATGATAGCCAAATGGAAAAGCCAAAAGATAGAAATACTTGTTCCCATGATGGAAAACACAATTTGGTTCCAAGTATTTGAGACATTGAAATGGCTTGCTTCCCCTCGAGCGGCTTGGAATGTAATGAGGATGATTTCAATCAGGGAGGTAATCGTGAGTGCAATTTGTGTAAAACGATTAAACCGCCAATGAGTCAAAAACCGCTCCAAAATCCAGACGGTTGATAAGGAATAAATTCCCAAGGATAGTGTGAACTTAATTGGTTTGATCCAGAGATTCACACCCAAAAGGGTTCTTGTGTCTAGAAAAAGAAAGGGAATCATGGTTATCGTGAGTACGACCATCGCGATCCCATTCCAAAAAAGTGGTTGTCTTTTAAAGTCTGCGTATTTCATAATGTTGACAGCGTAAACAATTATGTATACTGTGTCAACATCAAAAGTATACATTGTAAACATTTTATGAAACCATCTAAAAAACAATCTGGTCCCAAAATTCCGGCATCTCCAAAAAAAACGTCAGACCAAACAACAAAACACCCATCTCGTAAACCCAGAGACCAGGAAGAATCCGCCAACTACCACCATGGGAATTTACGAGAAGAAGTTTTGGAACATTCTCGCAAAGTACTCGAGAAAACAGGGGTTTCTTCATTAAGCCTTCGAGACATTGCGGGAGATCTTGGTGTGAGCCATACAGCTCCCTACAGACATTTTCCCAAAAAAATGGATCTACTCCAAGCCTTAGTGGCCGAAGGTTTTCGAGAATTGGCAAGTGCTATGAAACTTGCTTGGGATCATTCAGAAGATCCACTGGCAAAAATCCGTAAAGCAGGTGAGGAATACATTTATTTATTACTCAATAATCCAAGAAGGACAGAATTGATGTTTGGTGGTGAAATTTATGTTTCAGGAGACAACCTCTCCGATGAATTGAGGGAATGTGGAAACGAAGCATACATGGGAATGTTTCGCATTGTAGAATATGGACAAAATCAATTGGTATTAAAAAAATCAGTGCCTACAGCAACTCTTATGATGAGTTTTTGGAGTGGAGTCCATGGATTTGCCGTACTGAATGAACGCAAATGGAAATCAATTCAATCTTCTGAAGAAGAAAAACTATCCTTCCAGAACGAGGTATCACAAATCTTAGAGATTATGATTGAAGGGACACGTCTGTAAAATAGATGATACGACTAGTGATGATCGTATCATCTCCTTCTGTTTCTAAAGTTACTTCCATCTCAACTGGGTAATCCTTTAAAACCATAATCAAACCAATTCCCGATCGGTTAGAGTTAGGATCATTGGATTCAATTTTTTGAAAGTATAATTTTTCCAAGTCACTGGCAGAGAAGATTTCTTTTAAACTTGCTTCGTAAAGAGATACATTTGACTCATTGGTTTTGTTTCTGACTAACATCTCAAAAGACTGTCCGCGGTGGATGAGTGAAATTTCGATATCTGCTTTTTTGTCATAGGAATATTTGGCAGCGTTTTCTAAAAGTTCGTTGAAGACTGTGGAGATTGAATTGACAATCTCTGAATTTTTCATGTCCATCGAATCGGATGGGACATTGGGCAAAAACGAAAACCCATAAAAGTATCCAATAAAATCTGATAAAATTCCAATACGACGCCAGTAACGCATCAAATCCAAGGGTTTCAAATGGATTTCAATAATAGATTCCGGCTTTTGTTCTGAAAAAGCAGTGTGTGTTAGATTTCCATATTTTCGCATATTCGTAGTTTAACTAAGAAATGTAGCGGAATTACTTCAATGCCGCAAGCGCTTTTTCTAATGCATTTTGCATTAATCGGCGTTCTTCGGGATTTGTGCTGAGTTTGTCGAAGTGGAGTGGTTTTAAAAGGAAACCTTCCCCATCAAATTTTACAAATGGATTTTCCTTTTTTTCACGATTGTCCTTCAGTCCAATCACTTGGAAAGTTTCGATAGGTGTATGGACTCCCTTAACAACGATCTCTCCTTTTGGGATTGTATCAATGAATTCGTCTATCAAGGATTTGGTTGCGTTTGAAATTAAAATTTCACCTGCAGTAGATGCATTTTCTAAACGGGAAGCAACATTTACTGGTCCACCGATGATAGTATAATCCATCCTTTCGTTTGTTCCAAAATTCCCAACAGTCACATAACCAGTGTTGATTCCAATACGGCAGGTTAAGTTGTGATTGATCCCTGACTTTCTCCAATATTCGTCTAACGCAGGCAAACTATCTCGCATTTCAATTGCCATTTTAACACAATTCAGTGCGTGTGCTTTGTCGTTTTCGAAACTAGGTGCACCAAAAAAAATCATGATGGCATCACCAATGAATTTGTCGATAGTACCACCATATTTAATCGCAATACTTGACATTACATCTAGGTATTTGTTGAGACAATCAGAAAGGATTTCGGGTTCAATGGAATCGGTAATCGTAGTAAAACCAACAATATCAGAGAAAAAAATTGTGAGTTTTCGGCGTTGGTGAGAGATAGACGTTTCTACTTCTGCCCCTGTGATCATCTCGTACAATTGAGGGGAGAGATAGCGGCGCATCCGATCCAAATACATTTGGATCTTTTTATTATTTTCAAGAAGTTCGTTTTCGATTTCGGTTGAGTGGTCAATGATGTTTTGGTAAAGGACTTCTAACTCTGCATATTTGGCACGTTCCTCTTCCAATACTTTTTCATTGTCCATAAATTGCCTCTAACCTCGTTTCCTCATAATCATAATGGTAATGTCATCATAAACATCCATCCCATCGATAAAGACATAGATGTCTTGGAAAATGGCTGCCAAAATTTCATCCGTTGTGGGTAGATCTGCATGTTTTTCCAAAGATTCAATCAATCGATGAGATCCAAATTGTTCTCGTTTTGGATTTTCTGCCTCTGTAGCACCATCTGTGTAAAGTAAGATGATGTCCTTGGGTTGTAAAGGAATGGGTTTTTCATGGATAAATTCATCGATGGATTCTGTGAGACCAACTAACATTCCGTTGTCGACAGTATCGATGATTTCTGTTTTTCTCGAAGCATGGCGGTACACCATAATGGTTTCATGTTGGCCAGCAGTTGTAAATACTCCATTTTTATAGGAAAACAGAGAGAGTGTTAGGTTCCGTATGTCATTCATCCTCACATGGATGTTGGAAAACAAAATTGAGTTGATGGACCGAAGGGATTCACGTAATGAAATTACCTTTGATCGTAATGTGGTGATGAAGGCAGATTGGGTCATGAGCATCACAACTCCTGATGCCAGTCCATGGTCTGTGACGTCTCCGATCCCGATGTACACGGTGCCATCTTCATGGTGTACAACATCATAATAGTCTCCACCCACTTCGTTGGCAGAGTCCATTCTTGCTGAAATTTCTAACTCATCGATTTGTTTTAATTCTTCATTGCGGGGAAGTACCATGGCTTGGATTTGCCTTGCTACGTCTAACTCCATTCCGAGGCGCATATTCTCTTCGAGGATGGCTTGTTTTTCTGTGTTAAAAATTAAGTCCGCTTGTTCTTGTGTGGTTCGGGATGTGTTCAGGATGGCGTAAAGAATCAAACCTCCGGTCACAACCATATAGAGTAAGATGAGAAAAATTCCCATCGGAACTGCACTGACAAGGAAGAAGGAACTATTTTCTTCTAAAAAGTTTGGTTTGAGAAACTGAGACAACTCCATGAGTTTTGAATTGAGGTCTGTCATCTCAGGATAAAAATAAATCGTGAGCGAAGCATATTCAATGAGGAGTACTGCCACAGCAAAGATGATGGTCTTAGTATTATTACGTATGGATGCGAGGGCGATGAGGATGAAAAAGACATAAATCATCGGTGCCGCATACACAAGGCTTGGGTTTTTTTGGGAATAAGCAGTATACCCTGTAACAAATGTAAGGAGAGTGATCTCTAAAAAAGAGGACGAGAATTTAAATATATTGAGATATTTTCCCGACTTCTTTAATGAATAGAGGACAACGAAGTTGTAACAAAGTAAAACTAAGATAGCTGAAATTTGGTAATAAAATTCTACAGGTGGACGGCCAGAGAGAAGCCCGAGAGTCGCAAAGATAACCAAAAATCCCAGGAAGAAGAATCGGAACTTAGTGGCGAAGGTTTCGGCCCTAAATTCCCCCTGGAAGGCAATCTCTTTAAGTTGTTTCTTGTAGTAGTCCGATAGGACGAAGCGATTTTCGTTGGAAGAGGATTGCGGCATAGAGTAACGGTTTCTTTCTTTATATTTCGTTTAATAGAATGCGGAAAATTAACTGATAACGTCATACATTTTGCATAAATTGCAAATGATTTTTCAAATTTTTAAGGAGGACGGCGAGTATGAGTCATATCAAAGTCCATTTGGCAACAACGGAAGAAGATCGTAATAAAATTTACCACCTCCGATACGATATCTATGTTCAAGAAATGAACAGGGTCCAAGAATACGCAGACCACCAAAACAAAATGATCAAGGAACCTTTTGATGAAACAGGCCACCTCTTCCTCGCAGAAACGGAAGAAGGTGAGATCATCGGTACTGTTCGGATCAACTTTCGCAAAGAAGGAAGTTTGGAATGCGAAGATCTTTATGAAATGGAACTTTTCCGGCCTTTTTACCCAGACAAAGTTTCCATGTCGACCAAACTAATGGTCAAAAGAGAATACCGCCACACTGCCGCAGCGAGTATGCTTTGTATGAAAATCTATGAGCATGCACGTGAAAATGGGATTGTCATCGATTTTATTGATACAAACCCACATTTGGTGCGTTTGTACAACCAAGTTGGGTATCGAATGTACAAAAAGAACATACACCACCCTGAATATGGGATTGTGATCCCAATGGTGTTTTTGTTAGACGACAATGAATATCTAAAACAAATCCATTCACCTTTTCTTCGTTTGGCGAAGCGTTACCCTGCCAGCACAGAACTAGCTCAACTTTTTGAGACCAATTTCCCTGATTACAAAGATATACGACCTCTTTTCTCTATGGAAGGGGATGATGTCTGGCAAAATATCGTTCACGACATGATGCTCCCTCCGAGCCAGTTCCTCTCGTTTCTCCGAGGGTTTACAGAGGAAGAATCCAAAAAACTTTTATCAATGCTTGATTTGATTGATTATGAAGATGGGGACGTTGTTTTCCACCAAAACCAAGAAAGCCAAGGTTTGTTTTGTGTTTTGGACGGGAGTGTGGAAGTGATTGTGAACCGGGAAGATGGGGTTCGTTCTACCATTTCCATTTTAAACCAAGGAGAGATCTTCGGGGAACTTGGTTTTGTTGCAAAGTCAAATCGGAATGCCGACATCATCGTACGAGACCATGCAAAATTACTGATCCTGACTCCCAATGAATTTCAGAAATTAGAAATCCAAAGTCCTACCTTAGCGATCAAATTACTTACCAATTTATTTGTGATCCTTGCGCAAAGGTTCAATGAAATGTCCCGCCGCATGCTCGAATTTAGAAGGTTGTACGAGATGGGCGGAGCTTCGAAAAGAGGAGAATAAGGAATGTGGTTTAGGAAATTTCCAAAACCACTTGGTCCCAAAGTTTTTTGAAATTGGATAGGGATTTTGACTGCCAAGAAACATTGAGAGATCCTTGGATTTTGATTTGGTAAGTTGCACTTTTTCTGGAATCAATAATGAACATGGAAAGGGTAGTGATCCCAGAACTGTTCACAAATTGTAATTCTCGAAAATCCATCGTGAGTTGTGCCCCTTGGCAAAGTTTCGCAACATCTCTTAAAAATAATTTGATAGGTTCATAAGCTGGTAAGTTCTGCAAGCGGATGGATCCAGTGAATTTGACAGTCTTAGTGGCTTCGTCGTATTGAATATTGTAATCTAAGTCTTTGATTTCCATGAAGCTTCGCCTATTATATCTCTTCTACGTTGATAATTGCTCTTACCGTGATTTCATGAGTATCGGCATCGATCTCACTGAAACTATAACCAAAACGAACAGGATAATCCTTTAACATCATAAGAAGTCCAAGACCAGACTTGGTATCACCATCTTCTTTGGTTTCAAGTGTAGAAAAATACATCTCCTCCACATTTTCTGATATAAGTTTGTTCACAAAAAGCTCAAAACTATCTCTTAAGGTTTTTGACGCCACATTTAAAACATCAATTCTTAAAAGATTTCCATATTGTTTTAATTCTACATTGATTCTGCCTTCTCTCGCTTTGGAGAATTTGGAGGCATTTTCTAATAGTTCATTGATAATGGTAGAAAGTGAATTGGCTTTGGTTTCACTTTCTTCGTAACAATACGAATAAAATCCAGCAACGAAATTGGCTGTAAGCCCACAACGACGCCAATAAGTGGTCATATCAATCGGTTGGAATACCAATCGTAATTGGCCATCCGCAGGCAAATTCTCTGGAATGATGTGGTATTCACCGATGACGATGGGTGCTTTCTGATTCAATTTTGCCTCCGTTTATTTTTGGTACAAATGTGTTTCTAATTTGATCGTGAATTTCACACGATTGGACATATACTCGGATTGTAACTTAGAATACAATTCTTGCATCCCATCTGGATGTCCCATAAAAGACATCATAGACCAACCAGTCATCATCCCCAAATGAATTTTTGGGTATTCGACAATCGGTTTATCATCATTTCCATCATTAGATGCGATGAAGTCTGTCCTATGTTTCAGCTGAAACCCCAAGGACTCCATAATTCCGGGAACTTTCTCCATGACAAAACGATCAGCCGGGTGGATGGTCGCATGTTTGGCCACCATATCGAGAAGAACCTGAGGCCCAGTAAATGATTTGTCATTCGGACAATGGATCAGTACCTTACCACCAGGTTTTAGCACTCGGTAGAATTCTTTTAAAGCTTTTTCTGGTTCTTTGATGTGGATGAGGACCATCGAATTAAAAATAAAATCAAAATGGTTGTCGGGGTAATCCAAGGCACGTACATCGGAGACCTTCCAGTCTACTTTTGGATAGACCAATTTACAGTATTGCACCATATCCTCGGAGATGTCACATGCCATCCATTTAAGATTGGGATTTTTTTTCATGAGAAAACTGGTGAGAACTCCCGGGCCTGCACCAGCATCCAGTGCCGTTCCTACTTCTTTTTCGTATTCGATGGAATCTAAGTATGGCTCGAGAAGGAGCTTTAGGAGGTTCGCCTGTGCCGATAACCTAGGCATTTCATCCTGGATGGATATTTTTTGTGTGTAAAGGTTTTCGCTCAAAGTGAATACGCCAGAGGAGTGGTTCTAAAAAAGAGAACTCTTTTTAAGAATTGGTCAACTGAAATACGAACCATTTTGAATTGTTTTTTCCGATTGGTTTCGATCCAGAAATCCATCTGACATAATGATTAAGGATTCATTGTAAATCTCGAGCCACAACTCCGTCGATATCACTTCCATTATAACTCCCTGGGGGCCATGGGAATTTATTAGTGCCGTCTGCATGGTTGGTTACATTGCTTGCTGAGGTGATTTTGATAAATTTAAAACCAGTGGCTTTGATATCATTGGCAGTAGTCGTGTCACAATTGACATCGTTCGGATCATTTGGATCTAAATCATCCAAATCAAACCCGTCACCACCACCAAGAAGGAAATTGCCACCTGTACTAATGAATAAATCCTCGTTTGACAATGGATTGGTGGTCATATTGTAGAATACTGGTCTAAGTCCACCAAACTTTTGCCAGTTGGCAATTAGGTTGATATTACCAGCCGTATAACTTGGATTAAAACCGCAATATTTGGAACCATCAAGTGATACTTGGATGACTGAAGGGTCCATTGCATATGTATTGGAATCCCCTGAAATCCGAAAACTATTGTCATAAACGATGAAGTCAATGGAGTCTGTCACATTTTTGACGGTTCGGCCACCCCAACTGAGTATCATACTGGCTCCAGATCCTGTGATTTCTAATGCATAAACATCTAAAGATCCAACAAGTTCCCCAGCACCACAAACTCCATTGATCGCTTTACTGGGATCTGAAAATCCAGATACATTCGCATTTGCACTTATGATTGTATTCGCTAATAAAATTTCAGACGGGAGAGTTGATTTGGGACAAACATTTGCATTGGCACTGGCTCCAAGGAGTGGGATGAGGGCTGCCAAGGCTTCGTCATTTGATGAGGCTGATGGTTTGCAAGAAAAGGTCCACAAACATGTAAGGAATGAAAGTATAAAGATTAGGTTTGATTTCATCACTGTTGTGGTTCCCTTTCCAAAGTACAAAATTTCTATTTAAAGTCCAGTCCAAGTTGAGTTTTCAGTTCTCGAAAGTGCACGGCTAAATGTAAACCCACCACATCCATTTGTGGCATAATTAGTTGGATTACTAGTCACAGCGCTATTCAAAACTTCCGCAGATGTTGCTTTACCAGAGACTGCTTCACAAAAATAGAAACATTTTGCGGATCCGAATTCACAACCGGAAGTGGTAACAGGTGTGTAATCAATTCTACCAAATGTGGAGTGGGCAAAGTTATTACCACCAGGAGTATTTTGGTAATACAAACGTCTTGTGGATTTATCGAAGGATAAAATTCGATAGGTAGTATCTCCACCGCCAAAGTAGTCACTATTCTTTTCAAATCCAGAAATGATACTCCCTGATCCATCAGCGTTCGTTGCAATAATGAGTCTTCCTGTAGGAGTACCTGTTAGTTGGCCACTTGCGTTATAACTGAAACCTGCATTCCATTGTCCGTTGTATTCAAGTAAAAAAGAAGTAGAGAGTGCACTTCCAGCAAGTAGACCTACAAGTAAATTTTGTTCTGAATCAGATTGTGGAACTTGTTTTTCCATTTGGCAAGCAGTTGATTGAAAGACCAGTCCGAGAAGGACAAATGATCGGATAAAAGTTTGTTTCATATTCGTTTCCTAAAGTTTCAATTTTAGGGAACTCCGGACCAACGGATGACAAAGAATGGTTGATCTGAAAAAAATTTCCAAAATCAAAAATCATCAATGTAAAACTTGTTTCGGGTGCCCCGATGCCTCCGGGGCCCCTATCCTCCAAATGGTGGTCATTCGGATTTTAGTGTGTAAAGTTCCATAACCGCGAGGATTACTTTACGGGGAAGATCTGGCTCACCAAACAGATGTTTGGATTACAGTTGCGGGTCAGCACAGGATTTCCACCTGTTTCCTCCCAGAAGGTATTTTCCAGATTTTTGCGATCACAGAGAATGTCAAATTCTTAAATTCAGTATTTTTCCTGAACATCTATGTACAAATTGAAACGAAAACGTATTGGAAATGTAGCGTAATTCTTTGATAAACTTTTGCAACCGAATTAGTTTTTGAGACACATACCAGTTAAGAGGAAAAGATATGTTTTATTATGTCGGAAGGTCTATTGGATTTGTATTGATGTGGATTGTGGTAAAACCCATGAGATTGAAATACGGAAACAAAAAAGTAGAAATTCAAAACGACTTCATTTTACGCCAGTTAAATGGCAAATCGATGATACTCATTTCGAATCATATCAAACCAAGAAATAAATTTTTAAAAATCATTACGATGCCATATGATGCGTTTGTGATACGTGGTGTACTTAAACGATACGGAATTTATACAACTGCTCTCACAAGTTATGATTCAGGTATGAGCAACAAAGGTAGAAAATCAAAATGGCTTCGTAGAAAAGAACAATTGGTAAAAGGAATTGTAAAATCAATCGACTTAATTCCACTCAATCGCAATGAATCTGATCCAGTGACAATTAAAGATTTTCAAAGACGGATCAAAAGAGGAAACTTGGGAATTGGGATTTTTCCGGAAGGATCTTGGTATCGGGGATTTCGAAAGTCTCGAAAATTATACCCAGGTATGGTAGTTTTGAGTAAACGTTATAACTTACCAATAGTACCTTTGTATTTGGATGCTTACAATTTAAACAAACCCATTCGATTGACTGTGGGAGAACCTGTTTGGCAAGTAAATGATACAACTGAAGTGATGGCTGTAATCAAAACAGAGTTCATTCGTCTCAACCAACTTTCTAAAAAACAAGTGATAATAAACAATGGATCCCATGTTGGATCTGAAGTGTTATTGGAAGATGATAATGAAGGAATGGAAGTCTCAACAAGCGTTAGTTAGGTTGTTTGCTTTTTAAGGAGTTTTTTGAAATAGGAAATCCCTTCTTCGATTGGATTTCCTGCCCCTTTTCTTTTTCGTAACATACCCGTCATATCCAAAACGATCACACCATACATCCAACTCCACATCAAACGGGCAATCGCTGGGTATTCATTTTTGGGATAAGGAATTTCTCCTGAATCAAAACCGATTCGAACGGTTTCCAAAAAAAATCGATAACTTTTAGGGAGTTGTGGGAATGCCTTTCTATGGACTCCTCCATAATCGGTCACAAACATCACTTTGTGAAGTTCACGGTTGTTACTTGCAAATTGAAAGTAAGCACGTGCTATGGCTGCCAATTGATCAAAGGCAGAACCAGTATCCACCTCTGAACTCGCTTTTTTTAACATGGAAAGTAACTCATCTTCTCCCGTACGAATCAAATCTTTGACAAGGTCAATTTGGCTTTCATAATAGGAGTAGGGGCTTGCCACGCTACATCCGAGGCGGTTGGCAATTTTACGCATAGAAAGACCTTCGAGTCCTTCTTCCTTCAAAATGAGAAGGGATACATCTCGGATTTCCTCACGAGAGAGGCTATTGCGTATCCTTCTTTGTTTATGATGAGCGTCCAACATGGATGAATTTCAGATTCTGCTTCCATCCTATGTAAATCCAGCGAAAAATCGAACAATTTTTCTAAAATGCAGCGTTGATTTGTGCGTATGCCATATATGCTTCTTTCGCTAATTGGTTTCGACCTTGCAAATAGTTTTGGCTCCATTCAAATGATTGAGTGGTGGTATTGTATTGGATTTTGCTGTTCCGATAATTTTTGACGGCATCACCAGCTTGCAGGTAACCTACTCCTAACCATAAGGAAACAAAATCATTGATTTGCCCATGCCATGTCAAATCCACTTCGGTATAAATTCTTTTTCCCAAGGCGTATGGCGACGAATACGAGTTATTGGAATAATTTTCAGTACTACCTTTGTCTGAAGAAACTGGGTAAGGATTTTTTTCTCCAATCGATGAAGTTGAATTTGGTGCCCCGCTGATGGCATACCAAGCATCTTGTTTTTCTGCTTTATCATTTTGGAAATATGTAATTTGGAATTCACCGTAGGATTCTGATGAATAACTTAAACTAACAGACTTCGATAATAAATTTTGTGCGTTGATATTTTCAGAAATACCAGCAACACTATTAAAATAAGGGATCACTCCAAATCTTGGATTGGCAAGAGTTTGGAAAGTGGAGAGAGATGCATCAGAACGATTTTTATCGCCAGATGCATATAACAGTTGGCCACCTAATCTAAGTTTTTTGAAGAATGTGTAACCAGTTTGGAAAACATGCATTTGACCTGTGTATTTTTCTCTTTCCGTTTTGAGATTATCCCATTCATTCGGAAGGAATTCTTTGAGATAAGGATCTTGGATCCTGCGTCCCGAAGTTCCTGATTGGAACGCAGATTCCCAAGTGGCATCCCAAGCTTTACCTTCTGGTAAAAAATTTCCTTTGGTCCTATTTGTGAGTCGAAAACCTGCAGTCACTAAATTTTGGTTTTGTTTACTGCGGTTTGTGGCAAGTGGATCATCTTGTGATGTTTCCGGAAGCCCTGTGATGGTGTTCGTTGGATTTTTTTTCCATTTTCTGACAACACCTATGCTATAAAGATCAAGAGTAACCCAATCAGGGATCGTAAAACTATTGTAAGTTCCAAGTAGAGTTGTGTCTGTTCCATTTGCGGAAGAATTGAGTTTTGGGTCATTTGCTGATGCGACACCATTTGGTCCACTTTGTGTCCAATATGGCCGAGCCATAAAAAAATGAATTTTGACAGTCTCATAATTGAACATCAGTCTAGCTCCGTCAAAAGACAGACCATTAACAGTCCAATTTCCACCACCGATCATCCTTTGGTCGCCATAGGACCAAATTTGGCGTCCTACTTGCAGTTTGGATTGGAGAGGTAGTTTGTTTAATAATACAAATGCTTCCCTAACGCTCGTTTGGTTTAATGAGACAGAGTTGGTTTGGTTTCTTGTATATAAATCTGGTGTATTATTGAAAAAATTTGCCCTAATATCTCCAGAAGAAGCAGGTGATTCTCCTCCCCAAACCCTTGCATCTTGAAATGTAACTTTTGCTTGGACATAGGGACTTGGATCAAAGAGAAAATATAAGGATGAAGTTTGTAGAGTTCTATCAATATAACCTTTGTCAGATGCATTGAAATCTAAATTATAACGAGATTCCTGTCTTGGCCGAAGATACAATCCAAAACGTAATACATCATTCAACCAAAACTGAGTTGCCGTTGCTGAGTGTTTAGAGAGAGAAGGTTCTACAAACATATGGCGATTGAATTCTGGATCCAGACCCTTTTCTTTCATAGGAGAAACATACGGTTTTGGTTCTACTGGTTTCTCTGGATTCGTATTTTCAATTCCCTCAGCTGACAATGTTGAAAACGAAATCAGGTAAACCAGGTTCACAAAGAGATAGATTTGTTTGATCTTGAACATTCCTTACTTCTCCTATACCGATCAGGTGGTTTGAGATTAATTGTTACCGATAAAGCTCTTTAAAAAATAAAAATAAACAGGAATTCCAATAATGATATTGATTGGGAATACAATGGATAAAGCTACTGTTAGATAAATACTTGGATTTGCTTCAGGGATGGAATCTTTCATTGCCGCAGGGACCGCAATGTAAGATGCAGATGCACAAAGTACAACAAACATTAACGCATCTCCAATAGGCATTTGGATGATTTTTGTCAAAAAGATAGAGATGATTACGTTAATGAACATGATGATAAGAGTAGATCCCACCAAAAAGAATCCGACTTTTTTTAACTCACGCATTTGTTTGGCTGCATCAATTCCTTTGTCTAATAAAAAGAATGTGAGTAAACCTTTGAAGATATCTTCAGTGAAAGGTTTTGTTGTGTTCCATCCAGACTCACCAGATAAATAACCAACAATCAGGGCACCAATTAAGATATAAACGGAAGAACTAAAAAAGGCTTCGTGTAATAATTGTTTCCATTGAATTTTTTCTTTAGGATTTCCATTTTGTTTCTTTTTACCCAAACGGTCTATGATCACTGCAATGACAATCGCTGGTGATTCCATAAGTGCCATACCTGCTACAATGAAACCTTGGTATTCAAATCCATAACTATGCAAAAATGCACCAGCGGTAACAAATGTCACGGCACTGATGGATCCAAAACTGCCGGCGAGGGCTGCTGAGTTCGCATGATCCAATTTAAATCGAAAGATAAAGTAGGAATACACCGGTACAAAACATGCCATAAACATACATGCGATGAGAGTGAGTAGGTGTTCTTCGGCAAATGGTGATTTAAATAATTCATGTCCTCCTTTAAAACCAATAGAAAATAATAAATACAAAGAAAGGAATTTTGAGACACCTTCAGTGATTCGTAAATCTGATTTAAAGAATACGACACCCATTCCTAAGAAAAAAAATAAAACGGGTGGGTTGAGAATGTTGTTCAGTGCATTATGGAAATCCATTTTTATCCCTCTTTGTTGTCATGATTTTAGACATTCATTTTGTCCAAAATCATAATTTTGGACAAAAAAATACGTTCGAAACGATTTTCGAGGACCTTGAATTCGCTTCCTTGCGGAAGATTCCTTTCCAAATTGGTGTAATCCATGCGCACGATCCACCGGGTTTTCCTAGCTTTGGCACTCCTTTTGCTTCCGGAAGGTTGTCTTTGGAAACCAGAGGCGTTTTACGGGCGAAATATCAGTATGGATGTGGAATTTTTGGCACCATTGAAAGGTTCTGTCCCGAGCAATTGTGACCATTCTTCGATTCAAAAACTAAAACAATACCACTGGATTCAAAACAGGAGTGAGGATTCACTCCGGAGTAAATGGGAACCGCAAGGCCAGTGGCTGCATTTTACAATCAAAAACCAATTGGACTTCCCTTCCGACTTTAGTGTCCTGATCCAGTGGATCAATATCCCATCAGCGGAGATGTGTTCTGAAAATCAAAAAGGAGAGATCATTGATTCTTACAGCGGTTATGTTTGGGAAAATTGGTTAGGTGTATTATCTCCATTTCCACATTTTAATGTTTCATTAGAACCAGGGGAATCTAGAGACTTTTACATTTATATTGTTGCAAACGAAAATTTAAACTTTCCCATTCGGACGATTTCGAATTCAAGTTATCGATTTGTTGTTTTATTCCGATTTTTGACATTACTGTTTTTTTTAATGGTTGGATTTGTATCTGCAGGTTGGGCCATTTCTGAATTTATTAAATCAAAAGAATTCGTTTATTTATCAATACTCTTCCATTTCCTTTTGTTTTTTCTGTTAGTATATTCCGTTCATGGGAAGGAGCTGGCTTCTCTTTTTGATAACGAAAACAATATTATTAAACACTCTTACTATTTATTTCTATCAATTAATCATTTTGTATTCTTTTTATATCTATTTAATTTTGTAAAATTTACAAATGAAACACTAACTTATCCAAAATTATTTTGGGCTTCTGCATGTTCTGGATTTTTATACCTATTCATCCCACTTATGCCAAGAGTTTACGAATATCGAATTTTTTTGGTATTAGTGATCTTTGGATCAGCTGCGTTTTTTTTACGGAATACACATGGAATACTATTCTCAAATAAAAATGATGAAGAAAGAAGTTATTTTTTTAGTTGGTCTTTGTTTTTGTTTTTGGTTTTTTTAAAGACATTATTCCATTTTGATTTTTATCCTTACCAACCTTTTTTCATATATGCTTCTGTATTCTATCTTCCGTTTTTAACTGTAGGTAGCTTTTTGTTTTTGCGAAATTACGAAAAAAGAGACAAAACAAAAACTAGATTTCGAACGATTACAAATAAAATTGATACACAAGAATTCAGAATTAAATTAGAATCATTATTGGAATCAGAAAAAATTTACTTAAATGAAAATTGTAATGAGGAATTGATTGCGCAAAAACTTGGCGTAACCTATCACCAGTTAAGTGAAATTATAAACGTAGAATACAATTTTAATTTTCCGACTCTTTTAAACTTGTACAGAATCAAAGAAGCAAAACGTATCTTACTTGAAAAACCTGAATTAAACGTGGCAGAAGTAGGAAAAATGGCGGGATTTGGCTCGAGGTCCGCATTTTATTTAGAATTCAAAAAACAATCTGGAGTGAATCCAAATCATTTCAGAAAATCAACGTCTCATCCTAAAGATAAAAACAAATAAAAAAAATAGAGAGGAAATTTCCTATGAACAATGAAAAACCAAAAGATTGGTTACCTGGTTTAAAAGAAAACTGGCGGTCGGACATTTTGTCCGGATTTATTGTCTTTCTCATTGCATTGCCACTTTGTCTAGGAATTTCCTTGGCATCTGGTGCTCCACCGATGGCAGGAATTTTTTCTGGGATTGTTGGCGGACTTATTGTCTCCCTTTTGAGTGGATCTCATTTGACGATTAATGGTCCGGCTGCTGGGTTAATTGCAGTTGTTTTGAATTCAATATTTGTTTTAGGTGGAGGCGATGCAAAGTTAGGTTTTGAACTCACACTTGCAGCAATCGTTATTGCAGGAGCCATTCAAATTTTATTGGGTTTAGTGAAGGCAGGGAATCTTACCGTTTATTTTCCAATTTCCGTGGTTCATGGAATGATGGCGGCAATTGGTATCATTATCATATCCAAACAGTTTTATGTAGCGCTAGGAATCACTCCAAATGCAAAATCGATATTGGGATTATTACTTGAGATTCCTGGAAGTATCGTGAATGTAAATCCAGAAGTTGCTATCATTGGAATTTCTGCAATTGTTATCATTGCTTTACTTACTAAAATAAAACAACCTTTATTAAAAAAATTACCTGCACCATTAGTTGCGGTGATTGTCGGTATAGTTTTGGGTTTTGTTTTTGATTTAGCAGATGAACATTCTTATACTTTATTGAATCATACTTACAAAATAGGTCCTGAGAAATTGGTGAATTTACCAAACCATGTTTATGAAGGACTTACGTTCCCTAATTTTTCTAGATGGAAAGATGGAATTTTTTGGGTGATGGTGATCACAATTGCCCTGATTGCTAGTATTGAATCTTTACTCACTGCAACTGCCGTAGATAATACGGATCCATATAGAAGGAAGTCAAATATGGATCGGGAACTTGTCGCTAAAGGAGTTGGAAATTTTTTCCTTGGATGGATTGGTGGTTTGCCAATCATCGCAGAAGTTGTAAGGTCATCAGCTAACATGGAGAATGGTGCAAAAACTCGATGGTCCAATTTTTTTCATGGAATGTTTTTGTTATTGTTTATCATTTTATTGCCTGGTCTCATCCACAGAATTCCATTGGCATCACTTGCAGGTATTTTGATTATGGTTGGCCTACGTTTAGCATCCCCGCATGTCTTCCAGGAAACGTATAAAAAAGGATGGGATCAGATTGTTATTTTTTTAGTAACTGTGATTATCACCATTGTCGAAGATTTGTTGGTTGGTGTGTTTTGTGGGATCATCACTGCAATCTTAATCCAAATGTATTTTGGTGTAAAGTTTCGTTATATTTTTGTAGCTGATATCAAAAAAGAATCTAATAACAAAATTCACACATTGTATGTTAAACATGCGCTTCTTTTTTCAAATATGATTTCATTGAAGTTATTATTTCGCAAAATTTCACCAGGTGAAAGAATCGATGTAAAATTTGATGAAAATGTGAAGATGATTGGTTTTTCAGCAATTGAGTTTCTGCAAAGTTTTAAACGTGATTATGAAGAACGTGGTGGGCAGGTTAATTTGATTGGGTTTGAAGATTTAAAACCGATCTCTGCATATTATGGTGCCACACGGATTCAAAAGTAAGAAAAAATTCTTGTAACTATCTTTTCTAAAACCAATATTCTTCTATGCAAAGGATATTGGTTTGTTTTCTTTTCTTGTTTCCTATCTTCCTAATTTCC
Organism: Leptospira bouyouniensis; assembly: GCF_004769525.1. NCBI lineage: Bacteria > Pseudomonadati > Spirochaetota > Leptospiria > Leptospirales > Leptospiraceae > Leptospira > Leptospira bouyouniensis. Next base: position 720,783 of record NZ_RQFT01000003.1, read on the forward strand.
AAAGACGTTCCCAAATTAAATGCTAGAGTTACAGATGAAACATGGACTCTCCATTCCGATTTTATCGCTGCTTTAGAAAAACAACTTAAAGACCACGAAAAGAAAACTTCCAATCAAATTGCTGTATATATCATACCATCTTTAGAAGGGGAAAATCTTGAAGAGTTTTCCATAAGGGTAGCCGAAACTTGGAAATTGGGCCAAAAAGGTAAAGACAATGGAGTATTGTTGCTTGTTGCGATAGAAGATAGAAAAATTAGAATCGAAGTTGGTTATGGATTAGAAGGTGCTTTAACGGATATTATGTGCCGGTATATCATCGAAAATGAAATAAAACCATATTTTAAAAAAGGAGAATATGACGTAGGGATTCAAAACGGAGTCAAAATCATAATGAAAACCATTGAAGGTGAGTATCAAATGCCCGAACCAAAAGATTATTCACATTTAGGTCCACTTTCTTTTTTAGGAGAACTTTCCCCTGCTAGTGAAGAGATGCCAATCGTATTGCGAATCTTTTTATCTTTTTTTATTCTATTTGTATTGGGTATCTTTACCTATTTTGCAGCAAACGCACCTTATATTGGTTGGTTTGTGTATTTCTTTTTGTTTCCTTTTTGGAGTTTATTTCCTACTGCCATTCATGGAGCCAATGTTGGCGCAACAGTCTTTTTGACATATGCAATAGGAATAGGTATTTATAAACTCTATCATCTTTTAACACCTCACGGTAGGAAAAGAATGCGTAATAGTAGTTTTAAAACCACGTCTGGAAGTGGTCGTAGCGGTGGTTGGTCTAGTAGTGGAAGTTCAGGTGGATTTCGCGGGGGTGGAGGGAGTTTTGGTGGAGGTGGAAGTTCGGGGAGTTGGTGATTCGAAATAGGAATTCCAATTGTTTTATTAAACTTTCTAAGATCTGGGAACTTTTTTAGAATAAACCAGGTTTATTATATAGTGAAATATAGAAATATTTTTTCGTTAATAGGATTTGTATTGAGTCTTGTGCTCACAGCTGAGACAACAAAACCGATACAACTGAAAGATTTATGGCAAAAAGTAATTCAGTATAATCCTGAATACTTATCTCTAAAAGCTGACTACGAAAAAGCATTCTACGAAAATGAAAAAAGTTATGCAGGTTATTTGCCAACTGTCAATGTCCTTGCATCAGCACGCCAATCATCATCCAATTTTAGCGGTTCCGGTACGGTGAATGATCCATTGATTAGTGGTGGAGCAAGTGGTAACAATTCTCAAAACCAACAATCGAATACAGGAGAGTCTCGGCCCACAGCAGTAAATCGATATTCAGTTGGACTTAGCACAAATCAAAATTTATTTTCAGGATTTCGAGACAAAAGTGGAATTGAAAAAACAGAAGCTTTATTGCAGGCAGCAAAACAAACTTTAAATGATTCTAGATTAAAAATTTGTTTTGAATTAAAATCTGCATATTCTCAAGCATTATATGCCAAAGAACTCCATCAGCTTTCGCTTAAAATCAAAGACCGAAGAAGTAAAAATCGTGACTTGGTCAAACTACGAAATGAAGTAGGACAAGAACACAAAGGTAGTTATTTGTTAAGTGAATCTTTTGTTAAACAATCTGAATATGAAGTTTCATTTGCAGAAAGACTTTTCCAAACCAATTGGAGAGATCACAACTGAAGAAACAAATCAAACCATGTCTACTTTACTTATTGCACTTGCGACTGTTTCACTTCTTGTGGGCGGAATTGGAATCATGAATATAATGTTAGTGTCTGTAAAAGAAAAAACAAAGGAAATCGGTTTATGCAAAGCTTTGGGTGCAAGAGAATCTGATTTCAGAATCCAATTTTTAATCGAATCTACTCTTACAAGTCTTACGAGTGGAATTGTAGGTTTGCTATTTGGAATTTTGGCTGAGTTATTTTTTCAAGAAAACTTTGGATGGACTATTGTTTTATCCTTTCCTTCGATTGGATTTGCATTTTTATTCTCCATATCGATTGGAATTCTTTTTGGATGGTGGCCTTCAGAATATGCCGCTAAATTAAGTCCTATTGTAGCCCTACGATCAGAATGAACACTAAAATCAATCCTAGAAAAGTTCCACAACAGAAGCGGTCCAAAGAAAGATATCAAAAAATTGTTGATACCGCAATTGAGTTGTTAGGTGAAGTAGGTTATGATGATCTAACAACAGATTTAATTGCAGAAAAAAGTGGGATCTCTGTAGGTTCTATTTACCAATTTTTCCCAAATAAAGAATCCATCATTTATTCACATGCCGAAGCAAGTTATTTGATTATGCATGACCTCTTTTTTGAAAAGGTGACGAAAGAATTAAAAAAAACAAAAAAATTCACACCTGAATTTGTTGATTTTACATTAATTGCATTTGAACAAACGTTAAGCGAAGTCAAAGGTTATCGATTAATCAATTCAATTTTGTACACAAACGAAGCTTTATTGGATTTAGACATTCAAAGTAATGAACGATTTGCAAGGTCATTGGCTGAAAAAGTAATTTTGGCAATGTTTCCGAAAGTGAACAAAAAACGTGCTTTTTACATTTCACTTATGATCGTTGAATCAGTCGATTCCGTAACCAGAATCGTCGATCGGTCTCAAAAAAACTCAGTGAAAAAACAGGTTTTGGCAGAATTACGCACATTACTTCTGGTATATTTTTCCAGTTTTCAATGATTTAACATTGACAAAGTTTTAACACAATTCTAAAATTTTCCAAATGTGAGGTTTACCTCACGTTTCGGGAAAAACTATGGAAAAAACCAAAAAGATATTTTTAGGGATCTTTCTGGCAATGTTCTTAACCTTTGGTTTGAATTTTTGCAACTCAGAAGACCCGGCTAACTCGGCATTTGTGCATGTCACAATGATGGACAATGCCTTTCATCCACCAGTGATCCGTACCTTCAAAGGTGGGAAAATTCGTTTTGTGAATGAGGGAAATAACCCACACAATGCAATTTCCATAAACAAGGACTGGTCAACGGAAACCACTTATGGCAACTTAGCGATGTTTCGTGGTGCTCATACTGATGTGTTTTTTCCAGAAGAAGGAGTGTTTCCATATTTTTGTTCCTTTCATGCGTCGCCAGATGGTAAAATAGGGATGACCGGTGTTGCTGTGATAGGCGATGCATCTTACAACCCACAGGCGAATACATCAAAATCCAAAATTTCCAAAAAGTGGACTGGTGTGACAAGAAAGGTTCCTTCACAATATAAAACGATACAAAATGCAGTTGATGCAGCTTCTCCAGGTGATCTTGTTTTAGTCGCAAAAGGGATTTATAAAGAAGAAGTTACTGTTACAACTCCTTCTATTACCATTCGGGGAGAAGATCGTAATTTGACTATCATCGATGGAGAATTCCTACGTGGGAATGGCATAATGGTTGTTGGTGCTGATGGTGTTGCCGTCGAAAATATCACCACACGTAATGCAACTCTCAATGGAGTTTATTGGACAGGTGTAAAAGGTTATCGTGGATCTTACATAACGGCATATAACAATGGTGACTATGGTGTTTATGCATTTGATTCCGTTGATGGATTGATTGAAAACTCGTATGCATCTGGATCACCTGACTCAGGTTTTTATATTGGTCAATGTAATCCATGTAATGCAATTATTCATGATGTAGTCTCTGAAAATAATGCTCTGGGATATTCAGGTACGAATTCTAGCGGGAATATCTACTTGTTATCATCAATTTGGAGAAAAAATCAATTAGGCATTGGTCCAAATACTTTAGACCGTGAATTGTTACCACCGCAGAAGCAGATGGTTGTGAAAAAAAATATTGTTTATGATAACAATAACACAAACGCTCCTTCTAAAAAATTGGAATACCCTTCGATTGGAAATGGTATCGCTTTACTTGGTGCATTGGAAAATATTGTCGAAGATAATTTAGTTTTTAATCACAACAATTATGGAATCCTTGTGACGATGAATATTGATGAAAACATTTGGATTTCGAATAATAACATTGTGAGAAATAATCAAGTGTATCATTCCGGACGAGGTGACATTGCTCTAAGTGGACCAGTCAATGTTGGAAATTGTTTTGAAGGGAATTCTTATGGAGTTTCAAGCCCACCAATGTTGGAATCCTTACAATCTTGTTCTGGAATTCGATACCCACATCTAGGGGATATGTCATCTAGCATTGGTCTACTTGCGCTTTTTGTACAGGCAAACTTAAAAGAATTTGTTTTAGGTTCCTACAAAAATCAACCAATCCCAGGTTCACAAACAAATATGCCGGCCGAAGCACAGACAAAAATTGTGCCTGCACATGATGTGTTTGAATCTTACAAAGGACTTATTGATTCTGCTGAATTGCCAAAAATCGATCAAAAAGATTTTGAAGCACAGACTAACAAGATGTATACGTCTGGTTGGAGAGTTCATTTTCCAGGGACACTAAAAACATGGTATTTCCACATCATGGGATACCTTCTACCATTTGCAATTTTTGCAGCATGGACAGGTCTTGCTATGTTGGATCGATTCTCGTTGAAAGGTGCCAAGGTGGACAAATATTTTTGGATGATTTTACTTTTACCGTTTATCGGTTCATTAGTATATCTATTTTCAAAGGAATCAAAAGTTTCCCCAGTAGTCAGGAATACTGTCGTGTTTGGTGGAATTTTATTATTTTTTACAATACTAGCATATGCTGGTTATGCGATGACTGCGGTGACTGAACCGTCAATTACTTAATAGGAGTATTATTATGGAAACAAATTTTGCAAATCCAAGTTTTTGGACCTACTTTATCGGATCTTATGCGTATTACTTGCCATTCGTTTTGACGATGGTTTGGGCACCTTTGGCATTGTTTGGACTTTCAAAACAAAAGGATATGACAACAATCAAACAAGTGGTTTGGTCACTTTTGATTTTGGTCGTTCCAGTTGTTGGTCCAGCATTATACTTACTGTTAGTTGACAAAGAATATGACAAAAAATTTAAACAAATCGCTGTAGGTGGTGGACTAGGTGTCTTTCTCCTAGTTTGGATTTTAAGTTTAATTTCACATATTTAAATTCAGGTAACCAAAATGGATCGGAAAAGTTTTCTAACAACAATTGGATTTGGAGTTATGGGTTTTGTGGGATCAATTTTTGGTTCCATGGGATTTAATTCCAGAAAGTCCAATGATATATGTGGACCTTCTGATCCATCTTCCTCTTCTGCAAACTTTGGAATTGTAACGAGTCCTACGGTCAGTGACAATTACCAAAATTCTATTGGTGCGGGTGGAAGTTTACGTGGTACCAATACTTATGGAAGTATGGCACATCCACCATTCTTCATAAAAGAAGAATACACTGAACGTTTCTATTTTCCACCTAATTACAATAATACTAAAAATAAGGTCAAAGATTTTAACTTAAATCTTTTTCCTTTGAGTGTGAATATTGCACACAATGTCAATTACCAAGCGTGGACTTTTGATGGAGTAGTACCGGGACCAATCCTTCGAGCAAATTTAGGTGACAAACTTCGCATTCATGTAAAAAATTCTAGCCCTGATCCTCATTCCTTACATTTTCATGGAACTCACGATCCAATGGAAGATGGATGGGAACCTATCCCGGCTTTTGGTGAGAGAACTTATGAAATCGAGGCAGGTCCAATAGGATTACACCCTTACCATTGTCATGTTCCACCTCTTATGTTACACACCGCCAAAGGTTTGTATGGTGCTTTATTGGTGGATCCACCTGTGAAAAGAAAACCTGCTCATGAATTTGTTCTTACGTTTTCGGGTTGGGAAACGAAGGGTCAAGGGAAAAATGATTTTTATACCTGGAATGGAATCGCAGGTATATACGATCGATATCCAATGAAAGTACCAGTCGGAGAACGTGTTCGATTTTACATTCAAAATATGATGGAAAGAGAACCTGTGATGACATTTCATCTACATGCACAAACTTTTGATATCATTCGTAGTTTAGGAACAACAGTTCCCGATGGACACTCCGATGTAGTCACCATTGGTCAAACTGAGCGAGTTGTGATTGAGTTTGTACTCACAAAAAAAGGTAGATATATGTTTCATCCACATCAAACACATATGGCGGAAAATGGAGGGATGGGTTGGATCGTAGCTGTTTAAAAAAAGTAACATTTGTCTTTTTGATATTATTAAATATAATTCAATATGGATGCCAATCGAAAGCAGATATCAACCGAGAAGTTTGGAACCAATTGGGATTTGTTAAACCAAATGGCGAAAGTTTAGATCCTAAATTTTGGTCAGAAAAAAAATCTGTATTATATTTTGGATTTTCTCATTGTCCCGATATGTGTCCCTTGGCGTTAACTAATTTTGGAAGAGCATCTCTCATCTTAGGTGAAAAAGGAAAAGAGTTTCAATTTGTTTTCATTACATTAGATCCAGAAAGAGATTCACCTTCGACTTTAGAAAAATATGTACAAAACTTCCCAAGTAAAAATTTAACTGCTCTTTCGCCTAATGTAGAGAGTTTAGAAGCATTAACTAAAATGTTTGGAATCGTTAAAGAGAAGGTTGGAGATGGAAATTCATATCGAATCGACCATTCCAATTTCATATATGTTTTGGATGAAAAGTTGAATACGATTAAAACATTTCCTGGGGGAGTTTCAGCAAATGCACTCGCCACAGAACTTAGGAAGTTATCTGTACCTTAGAAGTTAAAATAATTTCAATTTCAGTTCTTGTACCTTCAGGATAGTTTTTTGTAATCTCAAATTGAAACTCAGAGTATAAATTCCTTAATCTTTCTTTTATATTTCCTAATGAACGACTCATTAATTTTTGTTTATCAGAAATTAAATCATCCGGTATTCCTGTCCCGTTATCATAAACTACAAAACTAAAAACCGAGTCTTTAATCATCTTAGCATGTATGAAGAGCTGGAATTGGACTTCTGAAGATCCGCGGAAGCCGTGTTTGAATGAATTTTCGATTATAGGTTGTAATAGTAATGGAGGTAATACAACGGATGAAAAATCTCCAGATTTTTTAAAATCGATTTGTATCGTATCATAAAATCTAAGTTTCTGTAGATGAAGATAATCCTCTAAAAAATTCCATTCCTCTTCAAATGGAATCCAATCCCTGTCTGTTCTGTCCGAAATAAAACGATAGTTATTCGCTAGACTCATGATTGCATCACCAATCAATTCTGGTTTGATTTTGTGAAGAGCATGAATCGTATTTAAAGAATTAAACAAATAGTGAGGGTTCATTTTTGTTTGTAAGGTTTTAAGCTGACTTTCTTTTAGAGTTTTTTCTGCTTTTAATAAATCTTCTTTGTAGAGAAGTGCTTTTTGTCGATCTGCAAATAAAGTTCTTTCTAGTGCAAACCCTTGCGAGATTACTCCAAACAAAACTCCCCAAAAAACAATTCCAGAAGGAGAAGTATCATTATACTTAATCGCTAAAAAGATTTCTAAAATGACTAAAAATAAAGTGATGCTGAATCCAATAAAGTGGCCAAATGCTTCTTTGTTTCCTTTTTTCCAAGCTTCATAAGTGATAAAAATTGGACCTAGAATATTGAAGACATTAAATAATATAAAAAAGCTTCTTGTACTAATCAGAAAAGAATGTGAAACATCTGTGAATGGTAGAGAAAATACCAAAATAGTAGTTATAGAACAAATGACTACATCTATATAAATTAAAAAGTCGAGTATCCTAAAAGATCCACTTCCAAATAGCCGTCGGACACCGGATAACATTGGAATAAAAACAAAGTTAGAGGAAATGATTGTTAAAACATATAAAGTTTGAGTGTTCGTAAATAGGTATCGAATGAATTCGTTCGAAGTTAAACCTAATAATCCAAAACAAAGTGAAAAAGCGGAAAAATCTAAAAGTATATTATATTGTTTTTTGAATTCAATAAAATAAACCAAAGCACAAATGATTCCTATCATCAAAAAGAAAGAATGAAAAAAGATTGTGGTAAGATTTTTTAATGCGATTTCTCTATATAATGCAGTTTGTTTGCCAATTAAGTTTTCTATAATTGTAATTGAGAATAAGATACTTTTTTTATGAAACAATCTTAAATAGTAATATTCGGATTTGCCTTTAGGAATTTTTACCCAAGAAAATTTAGATTGGAATATGTTTGGCAAATACTTTGGATCGGAAAATTCACCGTATTTAAAAATAGAATCTCCAAATTCATTATAAATTTCTATATTTAAACCTGCGTGTTCCAATAAAAAATGTAATTCTTCATTTTGTAATTCTGAAAAGGCTTTTGATCTTAGCCAGATATATTCCGAATCTGTAATGCGTTTGAATTCTTCGTCATTGATCCAACCTGATGTTGATAACCAATAAACTTTATGCATTTTTTGAAAGTCAATTCTGCCAGTATCATCAGCAGGGATATCGCCAACAAAATAATCTGCGTTTTCAGATAAATAATACTCTGAAATAGAATTATCTTTTGGTTTTAAAACAGAGTAAACGTATGAGGAAATAGAAACTGAGGTGATTAAAAATAGAAGGCAGATTGATAGATAAGGTTTTTCTAAAAATCTGCCTATCGCAACTCCCATAAATATTAATCTTCTAGAGAGAAGGTAATTGGTAATCGATGCGCCATTTTTTTGGGTTGGCCTTGCACATATCCTGGACTAAACCGAACTCGTTTGATTAATTTGAGCGCTGCTTCCTCAAAACCATATCCAACTCTCCCTGAAACAATTTTGGCAGATTGTAAAGATCCGTCTTCGTTCACTTGGACAAGTAAAATCACCTGTTTTTCCAAAATGTTTGCAGCTTTTGCTTGAGGGGGAAAATATTCTTTCAAATCAAAGTCGATGATAGCCGTTGGCATTTTATCTCCGTTAAATGAAAACAAATACCCGTCTTTATCGGTTCCATTACCTGACAATTGATTTGGATTGATGTCGGAATTATCGGGTTCATCCGCCTTATCTTTGTTACTTCCTTCAACCCATTCTTGTTTTTCGATTGGTGCAGGAGAGGAGGTTCCTCCTATTAACTCAGGAGGAATATCTTCGAAACTGACATCTACATCTTCAAAAGTTGAGTCTTCTACGACTTCCTCGCCTCTAAGTTGACTAATGCGATATCCTGCATAGGTTGCTGTGTGGATGAACAAACTTCCAATCAAACAGATATGGAAAACACGTTCCCTGTTTTGTTTGATCGAAGTTTTGAATTGAACCATTAGTTCAACGAATCGATTCATTTTTTTACACTGAGGGCAATTTTAGTCACTCCGGCTTTTCGGATGATTCCCATCAGCTCCGTAATTTTTCCATAAGGTAAACTTTCGTCTGCAGATAACGTCAAGCGCATGTTAGGTCTAATTCTTGCTTCCCTTTCAAGGTTTCGCACAAGACCTGTGACATCGGTATCTTTACCTTCTAAAAGTAATGCACCTGTTTTGGTAATTGATACCTGAACCGATTCTGCTACGTTTGGATCGGCAGCTTGTACCTTTGGTAAATTAATGTTTAAACTTTCTTTTTTTAGAAAGTTTGCCGTTACCATAAAGATTACGAGAAGTACTAAAATCACATCCACCATGGGTGTGATATTGATACTTCCGATTTCTTCGTCTTGTGATCCTGATGCTCCAGCCATAATTATACCTTTGTCTTATTCATTTGATAAGAGAGTAGTTCTTTTTTGAGTATCTCTAAGTTCTGTAGTATTACTTTTGCCTTTCTTGAAAAGTAGTTATTTGCCATAACAACAGGAATCGCAACGGCAAGACCTGCAGCAGTCGCTAATAGGGCGGTTGAGATAGAACGCATGACAACCTCAGCTCCTGAACTGCCAAGAGTTCCTAAACCGTAAAATGCTTTGATAACACCTAGAACTGTTCCAAGCAAACCGATGAAGGGTGCATTGTTACCTAATGTGTTTAAGATTGGTAGGCGTTTTTCTAATTCCAATTTCTCAGATAAAATTTGACCTTCTAAACTTTCATCTAATCCTTTTCGTCCTAGTTTTAATTGTTTTAATGCAAATTGAATGAATCGATTGTAGATTGATTCTTCACCAACATCGGTTTTCCAATGGATTTCAGGTTCTTCTTGGAGTGAATTCCTTACTTCCGATAAATAGTCTTCGTTTTTTTTACCTAAAGTTTTTTTATAGTAAATAAGTCTTTCAGCAAACACAGCCAAGGCGACAACACTTGCTATTCCCATTGCAATAAAAACTAACTCTTCACCTAATTCTACATATTCTTGCATACTAATCTCCGTCTTGAATGATATTAAATAAAAAATACAAAGGAATTTGATCGTTTGAAATCTGATTGTTTGTTGTAGCAAAACAAGATCTCAAACATGCAATTGCCGTAGGACTTGTTATACTTGCTTCGATTAAACCAGCAAACGTTAACTGTCCACAAGTGCCAACATTTGTTTTTGTTTTCCAATCATTTGATTGGCAATTAAATGAGCAAGTTTGCGCTATACTAGACATATTTTTATACAAAGGACTTGTGATTAAACCTTGGCATGTTTGAGTTTTTACAGTAGCACTAGTTGCTGTAAAACTTCCACCTACTGAAGTGTAATATGCTTGGAAACAGAGATCTTTGTTTGTGATCATTGATTCGCACGTTTCTTGTGGAGCATTAGGTGTTACTAAGTATTGAAGTAGTAATGTATCTTTATATGAATCTTCAGAATTTTTTCCTTCTGAACAAAAAGAGAATATAAAGACCAATAAGATTAAAGGTAAAAATTTCATTAGAAATGTACCTCCATACCTACGTTAAAAAATGGTATTACTGTTCCACCTGGTAACTCTAGAGTTCCGAATGTGTCGTTTTCTCTTGGGTTAGTAGCTGAAAATGGTTTTGAATTATCAAAATCATATCCATTTTTGTTTTTTCTCATGTATACGTTTACAATTTCTAAATACCAGTTTAAGTATCCCCAGGAATAGTTTTCAAATATATCAAAACGAACATCTAACCTGTGAAAGTCGGTGCCTCTTTTGACATATCCATATTCTGAGGTATATGGATTGTTCGAGTATTGTGGGTTCCAATATGTTAATCCATTTAATGGATTTGAAAATCTACCACCATCATCACCGATAATTGGTCTCGATGGAACAGACGTTAAATAACTCCAACGTCCACCAATTTGGTATCCTTCGTTCACCCTCCATCCATAAATTACATTCGCAACATGCGTTCTATCCCAAGGTGCTAATTGTTCGACTGAATTAGGAAAGTAAGCAGCCAAAATTTTTCTTTCGATTCCACCAACTTGAGTGGTATCACCTTCATAAACTTGGTATAAGTTTGTGTTTTGAAAGGATTGAGACCATGTGTAGGATATCCATCCAAACCAATCTCTTGTGCCAGGCCTTGCGTTCTTTCGGATGAGTAGTTCGTAACCATGTGACCAACCAGTCGCTCGGTTAGAATAGTTGAGTGGTCGATTGGCAACAATTGGTTGGGTTAACCATAATGATTTGTCTGGATTTAAACCAACTGGTGTTGAAACGTATGGATCATCGATGATCGTATCCGTGAATTCATTTTTAAAAAATTCTGCTTTTACTTGCCAAACTTGGTCAATTTTTTGATCAATCCCCGCACTTACTTTCCTTGCTCGCTCAAATCTTAAGTCAGGGTTTCCCGTTTCTGAATTAAAATTTGTTGTGAGTGGAAAACGGGAAACATCTCCACCACTACCATAAATCGTCATTCCTTTCCCAACATCAGGTAAGGTATACGAAGCAGTTGCTCTTGGAGTTAAGGCACCATTTCCGGTGACTTGAACGTAGTCGTACCTAGCTCCTGGCTCGAATAAAAAGTTACCGAATTTAAAATGTAATGTCGTATATGCATTGTAATATGGTGAATTACCTTGAATGCTAATTGGTCTTCCCACAAAATCAGGATTAGCTGAATTATATGGGTTTGGAGATGGATTGGTAGGATCCCTCAAAGCAACTTCTGTTCCATAATCCCGGAATGAAAACCGACGAACCTCTGTACCAAAATCTACTTTTAAAAATTTGGTTGCGGTCCAATAAGCATCTTGCCTCACACCTACATAACTTCCGCGTTGGTATTGTTTTCCTTGGATGGTTCCTACACCAACATTATATTCACCAATTGGATCAAAGTTAATGAGAGTGATTCGATTTTGAAACTTATCACCAGGAATCCAAGTGTATCGGAGAGCCGTGGTTCTAAAACTTTGACCAAAACTAGCTTTTGCACCACCGAGCAACGCAAGTTGTGATGAAGTTGGATCGTTTGCAGGTTTATTGGGAACATTGATTGCAAAGTTATCTTGGGCCGTTAAGTTATAAAAGGAAACTTGGTGTTCGGGTGTGAAGTTGTGAACATATTTGATTTGGGAATCATTATACCTTGGTAGTCGAATTCCTTCTGGTAATAATCCACTGGCACCCAAAGTTTTATCTAAATATCCAAGTTTTCCAGCAATAGCCAAATATCCTTTACCACCAGATGTTGGTGTTGCTGCATATGCAGTTGTATTCCATAGAGATACTTGGAAAGCTCCTTTCGTTTTTTGAACCGAATCAACCGTTTCAATTTCGATAATACCACCAGTCGCATTATTAAAATTAGCTGGATATGCACCGGAGTACAAATCAATTGATTTGATTAAATCGTTATGTATGACTGAAGTTAGTCCATCCAAATGGAAAGGATAAAGGATCGGTAAGTCATCGTATAAGTATGTATTTGCATTCGGATTGGCACCACGAACAATAATTCCATTGGCACCACCACCAAAACCAATATTGGGAATTACACCAGGTAAGGTTTCTAATGCTCTCAGCGCTTCTCCAAATGTTCCTGGCATCCGTTTGATCTCTTCGTAACGAACCTTTGTTCTGGATGCGACAGTTTTTTCCCTTTCCCCTTCTACAACAATTCCTACCTTCGGTGTAGATGATATTTTTTCAGTGTAGATGGTTCTTGATTCATCATCACTACCGACAGAAATTTTGATTTCTTGTATGCCAGTCTCACGTAGCAAACGTAAGGTGTAATCACCTGGAGAAGGAAATTCGAGTATAACATTCCCTTCCGCATCAGTCTGTGCAAATTTTTTCGTTTCAAAAATAAGCACTGATAAGTTTTTTTCGGCAATTTCTTTTTTCGGATTAATCAGTTTTGCTCTGATACTTACAGCAAAAACAGGAAACCCGGTAATGAGTAACAGAATCCCGAAAACAATCGATTTATTTAATTTGAACTTTGCTGATTTCATTGAAGTTTAAATACCAAGGGATATCTCCCGTTTCTTCTTCGAGATAAATGAGTGTGCATACAAGAGGGTAACCTAAAAACGGACATTCTGTACGTGTGATTGCAATTGTGCAAAGATCTAAGTTTCTTTGGATTGGTTTGTTTACGACGAGTAATGGTGGATTAGGAAGAGGATTGCCACATTTTTCTGAAGCAAATTTTGCTGCTGCGTAGATTTGGCTTTGAGCATCATTTGTATCAACTCGGTCCACACCAGATCCACAATTTAAAAGTAAAACGAAGGAAAATAAGATAATTCCAAAACTTGACTTCATTTATTTTCCTTTTGAGGCGTTTGGTTAAGCTCTTCCTGTTGTCCAACGACATCAGCTGTAACATTTACAACTGTGACCAAACCTAGAGGAAAATATGCTTTGTCTTCTCGTTGTATTTTTATATTGATAAGTGTTTTACCAGTAGGGAATTTTTCAAGAATCTGACTCATAGCAAGTTCTACGTTAGGTGCTTTTGTAACAGGGAACATACCTAAAAGGTAAAAAGCAGAATCTTGACCTGTTCCTTTTCCTAAAATTTTATAATCCGTTGACCTAACGACAGTAGCTGAATCATATAAATGAATTTCTTTTGGCACATGCGAACCGATACAACTAAACAAGCTGAGTGTACCCAGAGAAATACAAACCAATGTAATTTTGTTTAAAATCATGACTAATTTCTCAAATTACTTTTTTGATTTTGTTTGCGTTTGAGAGTTTTGGAATTTCACCAAATCACCTTTAATATTAAAACGATACCGTGTGATGGGTCCAAAAATTGACTTATCATTCCAGTATCGAATATTTACGAGTGCATCTCCGGATTCTTCTTCTAAAACTTTCTCATATAAATCTGCAACTGGTGGTTGTGAAATCGGAACACCAAAAAGTACAATATCGAAAGCATACCACGTAAAGGTTTTATCTACAGTTTTAATTGTTTCGTAAGGAGTATTTGGGATCGGTTTGTTACTTGTAGCAATCCCAACTGAGGAAGAAGCACAATTTGAAACAAACATCGATAATACGAACAATAAAATCAAAGAAACATTTTTTTTCACAAGTTAACTCCGTGATTATCTGTTTCGCAGAAGTTTTGGTATCGTCAATGGTTTATTTTGCAGATTCTTTATTCCCTACTGGATTGGGAATGAACGCTACATATTCGGGAGTGAAGTGGGAAAATTATAGTTTTAAGGCTTCTTTTAAAGACTGTGCGTAGGATCTACCCACGGGAAGAGTCGTTTCATCCTCATTCTTTAATTGTATGGTGTAAGAACCACCTTTATCATATCGAAGGCTTGCCACATAACTTAAGTTCACTAAAAACCCTTTGTGGATTCTTATAAATTGGTTTGTAGGCAATTTTTCTTCAATTTCTTTAAGTAATTTTGGTGTTTCGTAATCTTTTTGGGTAGTATGAATCACACAACTTTTGTTATTTGCAGAAATAAATTGAATATCGGGGTATGGTAATAAAAAAACAGCAGAATCTGATTGGATTTTCAAATGGATTTGGGTTTGGATATCGTTTGGGGAATTTTGTTTGGATTCTTGCAAAAATCTAAGTGCTTTTTCGACTGATTTTCTAAATCTTTCAAATGAAAATGGTTTTAAAAGATAGTCAGTTGCGTCCAAATCAAAAGCTTCTACCGCATGTTCACTGTAAGCTGTGGTGATGATAAAAAAAGTTGATTTAGAATGGTTTGACCTTAGGATATCCATGCCATTTAAAACGGGTAAGTTAATATCCATAAATACTAAATCGAATTTTTTCTCATTTAAAAGGGTATTTGCTTTATCACCACTTTCAGCAATGCCTGCAAGTTTTAGCTCAGGACAATTCATGACATAATCCATCATAAGCATGCGTGCAGGGTATTCATCTTCGATAATTAATACTGAATAAGGAGCTGATTCCATTTGATCATTTAAATTATATCTACAAAGAAAAAGGTTACATCATCTTTTAATTCTGCATCAGAATATTTGGTGATTTGCACTACAATCTCTTGTGATAACGATTTGATGTCTTTGTCTTTACCTTTCTCTAATAAATCAAGAATTTTGCCTTCACCAAATAATTTATTTTCTGCTCGAGCTTCGGTAACTCCATCCGTAAAAAAGAAATATCGATCTCCTTTCTGTATTGGGTGTTTCCATTCAGTAAAGGTAAACGACTCTTTCCAACCAATGATAGGACCTTTGATCCTCATAAATTCAAAACCTTTTCGGATTTTGTTATAAATGATCGGATTTGGGTGGCCAGCCGTTGAAAAAATGATTGTATTTTCGCTTGTGTCAACTAATGCACAGCAGGCGGTGATGAAATATCGGCTCACAAGGGATGTGAGTGCTTGGTTCATATGTTCCAAAATGAGTTTTGGTGAGTGGATTGTTTTTGTTGATTCTCGAAACTGCACTTTTACCATCGATGAAACAAATGCAGCAGGTACACCATGACCCGCCACATCAGCTATCAGTAAAATCAAACGATGATCATCTAATTCAACCCAGTCATACAAATCTCCACCCACTTGCCTCATTGGTAGGTAAGTGGTATGGATTCTGATTCCTTTTGTATTTGGATGATTCTTGGGTAATAAATAACTTTGAAGTTGGGAAGCAAATAACAAGTCTTGTTCTAAGTCTTCATTTTTTTCTCTAAGTTCTAATGTTCGTTCGCGGACTCGAATTTCCAAATCTTTAGTAAGTATCGAAAGCTCGGTTTCGTTTTTAGCATTTCGATACGAAATAGCAACACCAGAAAGGATCATAAGGATCAAAAATCCATACTGTGTTAGATAAATGTTTTTCCCAGACGTGACATCGATGATAATATCAAAGGTGGCACCCAAACAGATACAAACGAAGCCAATTGATAAAAAATAAGCTTCTGTTTTTTTTGCACGTGCAGCTCGAACTACAGCTCTTAAAATAAAGAATACTACAAACAATAAAGTAAATTCCCAAATTCTAAGTAAGAAAATCCTATTTGGTAGTTCGATATTAAAGGTTTGAATTAAAGCAATTGATATTAAAAAAATTACCAATAATCTTTCTTTTAGATAAAGTTTGTTTTGGAAAAGAGAATAACTAAATAAAAAAATAGATACCGGCAATAAGGTTTGAGATGTAAAAAATACTTTTAACCAGAAGAAAAAAGAAAAATCGGTATAAGTGTAACTAATGTTTAAAAGTGGGAGTCTCCATGTAACAAATATTAATGTTGACATTAGAAGATAAAAATTGGTTTTTGCTTGGCGTTTTAAGATGATAGAAAAAATTTGATACGCACCAATTCCAAAAAATAACATGATAAAACAAAAGTCTCGACCATCTTCTTTCAGAATTTGTTCGTGTAGTTTATCATAATTTCCTATAATGGGAATTCTTCGAAATAATCCTCCTTGGAACGTTTGATTCCGGAAATGAATTTCAATTCGAAGTTGATTACTTGCATTTTCCTTTAATACATGGTTTGGGATAAAGTAAAGACGTTTGTAATACCAATTTGGTAAATAAGTTCCGTCTTGTGAAATGCTACCCGTTTGACCAAGTGGGATTCCATTGATAATGAATCGATCTACTTCTTGGACCCTGTCTAAATAAATACCGAGTGGTTTGTTACTTGGTTTGTAAATAAAATTGGTTTCATAATACCCTTCGACAGGAGGTTGTATCCCTTGTAAGGATAGTCCTTTTCCAACGAAAATGGGTCGCGTGACACCATTTGTTGTGAACGTCCAATTTTCAGAGAGGGAAACAACGGTACTTGCGCTGATCGATACAGGTTCGGCTACGAGGGAGTAGATCGTAGAGAAAAAAATGAAGAAAAAAAATGAGAGAATTCTCATCGCTATCCGCTAATGATATTGAACTTAGAAGGGAAAGCAAGTTGAATTTAGATTCAAGTCGCAGAGGGATCAGTTTTTTAAGGATAATTTATGACAATTACTCAGCTCCGTTACATAGTTGCTTTAGATCAATTTAAAAGTTTTGCAAAAGCCGCCGAACATTGCTTAGTTGCTCAGCCAACACTTAGCCTTCAAATTCAAAAAGTGGAACAAGAACTAGGATTTGATTTATTTGATCGCAGAAAAAATCCAATCATTACCACAAAACTTGGAAAAGAAGTAGTAGAACAAGCAAAATCAACTCTGAAAGAAGCTGACAAATTATTTGAAATTGCGGGTCAATGGAAAGATGAACCTGCTGGTAACATATCATTAGGCATCATTCCGACAGTAAGTAATTATTTGATTCCATCGATCTATAAAAAATTACAAACTGAATTTCCGAAAGTAAACTTTCGGATTTCGGAACTTCCAACTCTAACAATCATAGATAAATTAGAGTCAGAAGAAATTGATCTGGGAATTCTTGCCACTCCACTCAAAATTTCAAATGTTGTTGAGTTAGCTTTGTATTATGAACCATTTGTGGTTTATTATCCAAAAGAAACAAAAGAAAAGTCTACTACTGTTTCGATGAAACATATTGAAAAGTATCCATTACTCGTACTCGGCGAAGAACATTGTTTTCGTCACCAATCTTTAAAAATCTGCAATCGAAATGCGTTGGCAAAAATAGAAAGTGGAAGTGTTGAAACCTTAAAACGGATGGTGGATATGGGCATCGGAGTGACATTACTGCCTAAACTCGCCGTTGATAAAGTCTCAGACAGAATTGTACCTTTCCAATCTCCAGAACCTGCTCGGGAAATCAGTTTGGTTTACAAAAAAGGATTTTATAAAACAAAAATCTTAAATAAACTCACAAATTTGATTCTTAGTGTAATTCCAAAAGAATACCATAAAAAAGAAAAATATAAAGTGATAGGAGTATCCATCGGACAAGATTAAACGACCAAATCACAGTAATAGCTTTTATAAATCATATCATTTATAGCATTTATTTTACAAATGATCCGAAATGGGCTATATTCTTCTTAACAAGAAAAGGAGGATATTCAATGTCCAATATCAACACACAAATTCCAGACTTCACAACAGAAGCTTTCCACAACGGTGCTTTTAAAAAAATCAGCAAAAAAGACGTACTCGGAAAGTGGTCTGTTTTCGTTTTTTACCCTGCAGACTTTACCTTTGTTTGCCCTACAGAACTTGGCGATGTTGCAGATCATTATGAGGAACTCCAAAAGATGGGTGTAGAAGTGTATTCCGTTTCTACAGACACACACTTCGTTCACAAAGCGTGGCATGAAGCAAGTGATACGATTAAAAAAATTAAATTCCCAATGCTTGGTGATGCTTCCGGAAAAATCACAAGAGGATTTGGAGTGATGATTGAAGATGATGGCCAAGCTTTGCGAGGTACTTTTGTCGTTAACCCAGACGGTGTGATCAAAACCGCTGAAATCCATGATCTAGGAATTGGAAGGTCCGCAGAAGAGTTAGTAAGGAAAGTACAAGCAGCTCAATACGTTGCTAACAACGACGGAGAAGTATGCCCTGCAAAGTGGAAACCAGGAAACACAACATTAAAACCTGGTCTTGACTTGGTAGGAAAAATCTAAACAAAATTAGGCGGGTTATGCCCGCCTAAAACTAGGAGGAAGTTATGTTAGATGAATCAACCAAACAACAAGTAAAACAATATTTCGAAAGAATCAAAAATCCAGTAACCATTATCTTGTATTCTGGAGAACATGAAAAAAGAGAAGAACTGGTTTCTTTCTTAAATGATATTGAATCATTGAGTTCGATGATATCAATTCAACACTCGAATGATGTAATTGATGGTCTTCGATTCACGATACTTACAAATAATAAACCAACGGGAATTTATTTTTCAGGGATTCCTATGGGACATGAATTTACTTCCTTTATTTTAGCGATTCTTCAATCAGGTGGCAACCCAATCAAATTGGAAGAAGGGATCCTTTCTGCTGTTTCTAAATTGAAAGGCGAATTTCAATTTGAAACTTTTATCTCCCTCGACTGTCATAACTGCCCAGAAGTTGTACAAACCTTAAATAGTTTTGCTTTGGTGAATCCTAATATCTCTCACAACATGATTGATGGAGCGATGTATCCTAACTTAGTGAAAGAAAAAAACATACAAGGTGTTCCTGCAGTTTATTTGAATGGTGAACGTTTTTTAAGTGGAAAAGCAGAGGCGTCGATTATCTTTGATAAACTTTTGGAATTGTATTCTATTCCAGAAGAAGTAGAGTCAAATGATAGTATTACAAATCCATCTGAAATTTATGACGTAACTGTCATTGGTGGTGGCCCTTCTGGAGTGACAGCTGCTGTATACTCTGCTCGGAAAGGACTAAAAACACTTGTGGTTGCCGACAGAATTGGCGGACAAGTGAAAGACACTATGGGGATTGAAAACATTATTTCTATCCCGTATACAACTGGTCCAGAACTCACTCACGTCTTAGCTGACCAACTTGAAAAAAACCAAATTAAAAAGAAAGAAAACGTTCGTGTTCAAAAAATTGAATCAGACAAAATCAAAATCATTCATTTGAATACGGGCGAAAAAATCCTATCCAAAACAATTATTTTATCAACTGGAGCGAAGTGGAGAGAACTCAATGTTCCTGGAGAAAAGGAGTTTGTTGGAAAAGGTGTCGCTTACTGCCCTCATTGTGATGGTCCATTTTTTAAAGACAAAGACGTTGCAGTGATAGGAGGAGGGAACTCGGGTGTAGAAGCTGCACTTGACCTTAGTGGCATTGTAAAATCGGTAACCTTGATTGAATTTGGTGATAAATTAAATGCTGACAAAGTTTTATTGGATAAAGTATCAAACTCTCCCAATATAAAAACATTGGTGAAAGCTCAAACTACTGAGATCCAAACAGGCAGTGATAAAGTAACCGGACTCACTTACAAGGATCGTTCTACTGAACAAATTGCTACCATACCTTTAGATGGAGTGTTTGTCCAAATAGGATTAGTACCAAACAGTGGTTTTGTGAAAGACCTCGTCGAAACCAATCGATTTGGAGAGATTCTAGTAGATGAAAAGTGTAAAACTAATGTCGAAGGGATTTTTGCTTGTGGAGATGTGACAAACACTCCGTACAAACAAATTATCATTGCAATGGGTGAAGGAGCAAAAGCGGCAATCAGTGCTTTTGAGTATCTTTTACACGCGGCTTGATGTAAGCCACTTTTCTACCGCTTTATAAAGAAAGGCGGCGGAAATGGGTTTGGTTAAAAAATCATCCATTCCCGATTCTATCGCCGTATCTTTATCAGAATAGAATGCACCAGCTGTCAATGCGACAATTGGTGTTTTTTTGTTTAAATCTTTTTCTAATTTTCTAATTTCTATCGTTGCCGTAAAACCATCCATAATCGGCATTTGTAAATCCATAATGATTAAATCTGGTTTTTTGATTTGGAATTGAGCAATGGCCTCAACTCCATCGATTGCAAAATGTAAGTGTATGTTAGGATATTTTTTTTGTAATAATTTAGTTAATAGTTTTCGGTTCAATTCATTGTCTTCGACAATAAGAATATTGGAATGGAATCCCTGAATTTGTTCTAAGTTGGATTCGATTGTATGCGTTGTTTTATCATCGAAAATTGATGAAGCATTTTCACCTGATGATTTGATTTCGAGTGTTAGTAAAAAGCTAAATTGACTTCCCATTCCTAATTCACTTTTAATGTTTAATTTAGAATTCATACGTAACAGAAGTTCGTTCGTGATGGTAAGGCCAAGTCCTGTTCCACCATATTTTCTTGTGATCGATGTATCTGCCTGGGAAAAGGAATCAAATAATCTGGAACGTACGTTTAGATCAATACCGATCCCTGTGTCTTCTACTTCAAAGGAAATGGTTACAAAATCACCCAAACGTTCGATTTGGTTTAGGTTTACTTTTACATAACCTTCATGGGTAAATTTAACTGCATTGCCAATTAAATTCGAGAGGATTTGTCTAATCCTAAGTGGATCGAGTGATACAAATTCAGGCAATTTGGGATCAATCTGAAATTGTAAGCGAATCCCTTTAGAAGCGGCAGAAACTTGAAAAAGATCTAAGGTCGACTTGATTAAATCACTTAAATTAGTATTAATGGATTCAAATTCCATTTTCCCTGAATCAATTTTGGAAAAGTCTAAGATCTGATTGACAAGTTCTAACAAACTTTTCCCTGAATAAAAAATATTTTTGAGATATTCTTTTTGTTCCTCTTGTAAAGGAGAGTTTAACAAAAGTTCCGTGAATCCGATGATACCATTTAATGGTGTGCGAATTTCATGACTCATATTTGCAAGGAAGTTACCTTTTGCAATATTTGCTGCTTCAGCTAATTCTTTTGCATGGCGGAGTGTATATTCAATTCTTTTTGTTTCAGTCAGATCTGTATTGGATCCTAGCAACCGAATTTTATTACCGGATGCGTCTCTTTGGATATAACATTTAGACAATACATGCGCATAATTTCCTTTTCTTTTTTTCATTTGGAAGGTTAATTGAAATGTTTCTCGCTGAGAGTATAAAATGTTTTCTAAAAATTCACTAACCCAATCTTTATCATCCGGATGGATTAAACTTTGCCAATATCCAATCGGTACATTTTCCGGTTTTTGATCATTTCCAAATTCTAACCACCAACGTCGGGAATAAATAACAGTATTGTTGACTAAATCCCAATCGAACCAACCATCAGAACTTGCTTCTAAAATTAATGCATATCTTTCATTATACTCTTTTAATGCATTTTCAGCTAATTTTTGTTCGGTGATGTCTTTGCTGGCACCTACAATATACTTATATTTTCCTTCTAATTCAATTGGAGTAAGTTCTGTGATCCAGATTTTTGATCCAGCAGGCATGGTGAAACTTTCTTCGTAAGAGATCGTTGTTTTTGCTTGGATTGCCTTTTTGAAATTATTGATTACAGTCGTGCCAAGTTCAGCTCCTAATAATTCAATTGGAGTTTTACCTTGGATCATTGATTGAGTGATGCCAGTTGATTTTTCGTAAGCTTGGTTAATTCTTCGGATCACATATTGCTCTGAATCGACTACTTCAATCAAAAACATTGAATCTTGAGATCCATTAAAAATCATATTGTTTTCAATTAACAAATGTTTTATATCAACAGATTCGTCTTGAAATAAATTATATAACGGAAGTAAGTCGGATATGTCCGTCACAATGCCATCGATTCGGTAGGAATTTTCGGAGTTATTTTGAACCAATCGACCATGACATTCGACATATTTGAAGATTTTTTCTTTGGTAAGAATTCTTAATCGAACTCGGAATTTTTGATTTTTGCGAATAGCAATTAACGCATGTTTAATTAAGTTTCTATCTTCATCATAGATAAATTTTTGCCAAGAATTTTTGTTTTCCAAAAAGTATGAACTATCAAATCCAGTTAATGTCTTGATTGATCGACTAGTATATAGAATTTCCAAGTTGGGATATCCAATGGAAAATACAACATCCTCAAAATCGGAAAGAATTTGGATTTCGAGGGAAGGACCAGACGTCATACCCCCAATCAGACGAAAATAAGTTACACTTTACTGCTGTTTTACGTGTTTGGTCAACTTTTTCGGATGAGAAAAGGGAGCGCAAGAATTGGTGCAAAACGTGGGTAACTCATACCCAAAAGTTCTCCTTCTTTTAAAACGCGGAATTCATCCACAAAATAGGGCCAAGGAAACGGAGCCTGCTTTGTATAATGCAGGAATAACGATGGTTTCCCATCGATGGGAGAATTTCCAAATGAAACCAACATTTTATACTTCTCTTCAAAAGACATAGTTTCTGGATTTTGGAAGAGATTGAATGCTTCTTCATTTCCTTGGAAGGATTTACCCCACCAATTGCGAAAATGCAAAAATTGTAATCCAATTTTGGCGGACCATTGGAACCATTTGGGACCGAGCCATTGGATTTGAAATTTTCCTGTTGGAATGGTCGAAGGTGATTTTAAAGTTAAAAATTGTTTTTTATATGCAAAGATAGACATCGACTTCAATCCAATGTTTCAATTTTGAAAGCATAGCGAAATTCAGGATAGCGGGAAAAAAAATTAGAAAGAAATTTGATTTCATTCAGGAAAGACTTGGCAAATACAACCTACAATCGTAGAACAGAGGACATTCGGTTTCGGGAGTTTGTATGCGTAAGATATTCCTTTGGTTTTTGCTGTTGTTTTTCTTTGTATCCTGTCAATCAATCAAAGGAATTTTTAAGTCAATCAAACGTACGGTTTTCCCAAGCAGTTGTCGACTTGAAGTAAAGTTGGACACCACTGGATTAAAGTATTTAGATAACCTATGGGATTATAAAATTTTTGTGTCGGAAGATACAGATTTTGAAGAGTTAGCAAACGCAGTTACGATTCAACCAAAACCAACTTATGAAGGCACTCGGTACTCTTCGTTTGTGAGCCGGGAATTCTCATTAGACAATTGGCACTTTGATGAAAACATCGAATATGAAATTACGATTTCAAAGTTTTATGCAACAAACGACTGTTTTCTGGAAAACCCAGTCAGTTTTAAACTTCCATCGATGGTTCGTAAACCTTCCTTTTATTTGTCACACGAAAACATTTTTGAATCCAATCTTAACAAAGTATTACCAATTTCCATTTCCAATGTCCCTGAATTTAAGGTTCGCTCCGCC
Organism: Leptospira bouyouniensis; assembly: GCF_004769525.1. NCBI lineage: Bacteria > Pseudomonadati > Spirochaetota > Leptospiria > Leptospirales > Leptospiraceae > Leptospira > Leptospira bouyouniensis. Next base: position 744,754 of record NZ_RQFT01000003.1, read on the forward strand.
GAACTAACCATCCCGATTTTAGTGAATGCAGTATCACGTTATGGAAATACATATTATAATTATGATAATGAATTAAATTGGAAAAGTTCAACTTGGAAATCAGGTGAAAAAGTAAATGCTTATGGTAACCAAGGTATGGATATCGACAAATACTTTGGATCAAAACCGAATAGTAAGGGTTGGTTAGCATTTGAATTAGGAGCAACTGTTGTTGGAGAAGATAACAAAGAAGAGTTTGCAACGGAAAATCGATTCCTTCAGTCTACAAACCTTGGTATCACTACAAAAGAAGATCCAAATGCCTTACATGTATGGGTGAATACTTTATCAAAAGCAGAACCAGTTTCCAATACGAATATTAGTTTGTATGTCAAAGGAAGTTTAAAAGGCACATGTAAAACAGACCAAGAAGGATATTGTTCTGTCCCTTCCATAGGAAATACAAAGCTTTTGGAATATTCTGTCCTGATTGCAGAAGACCAAACAGGTGATAAAGCTTTTCTTCATTTCAACCAAACACATATTGACGGTTATTCTGAATATAGTTCGGAAGATCATATCAAAGGAAAAATTTACTTTGATCGAAAATTGTATCGTCCGGGTGATCGAGTCGAAATTAAGGCATATTTAACTGACAGAAAAAATGGATCTTTGGTTCCTTTTGCTTCTCGTACTGTGAACATTCAAATCCGCGATTCACGTGGAAAAGATGTATCCAATCTTAATTCGACAACCTCATCACAAGGAGGAGTGAACTCGAGTTTTGTTATATCAAATGATGCTCCACTTGGGCATTACTCCGTTTCGATTTTAGTCCCTGGAAAATCATATTCTGTCACTTACGATACCTTCCAAGTGGAAGAGTTTAGACCTGTCAACTTTATGGTGAATGTGATCTTAGCAAAACTTGCAACGAAAAATGAGAATATAAAAGGATCTGTTGAAGGTAAATATATGTTTGGTGCTCCTATGGGTGGAGCAAAAGTAAGTTTTTCAGTTTTAAAACGAAAACGATCTGTACATTTTGAACAGTATCCAAGTTATGATTTTTCTGATACCTGGTATGATTATGAAGATGAATATTCTGAAGGTAATTCTGAATATGTGTCCGGATCAGAAGGTGTATTAGACAAATCCGGTCTTTACAAATTAGATATACCAATCGAATCTCTAACAAGAAAATTTGTGACTGATGGAGAAGATATTGAAATTGCTGATCCATATAACTTAATCGTAGAATCATCTGTTTATGATGTCGACGGCAAATCTGTTACGAAATCAGCAAACATTCCATACCAACCATCTGAAACATACGTTGGACTCAAATGTAAAGATCGTTACCAATCAATCGATAAATCATTTCAATTTACGGCTATTGCGGTTGATACACAAGGAAAAGCCGTAAATGGAGCTGAGTTAAAAGCCTACATCATTTACAATGATTGGACTTCTGTTTTATCACAAGGGATTGGTAAGTTTTTCTTTCGAAGTAACCAACTCACTAAGAAAGTAATGGAAGTAAAAAAGTTAGTTTCAAAGGCGGATGGAGTCACTTTTGATTACAGGACTAAAGACCCTGGAAGTTATACGATACTTGTCTTAAACAAAGACAAAGTATTTTCTCGAGTGGATTTTTATGCTTACGAAAAAGAGTCATATTATACTTGGGATTTTCGTGGAGATGACTCTATCGAATTGCGATCTGACAAAAAAGAATATAAAATTGGCGACAAAGCAAAAATTCTCATCAAGTCACCACTTCAAAATGCACGTGTGATTGTTACTGTCGAAAGAGATTTAGTTTATTTTAAAAAGTCTTTCTTGATGAAAGGAAATAGCGCACCGATTGAAATTCCAATCGAAGAGAATTACCTTCCCAATGTAGATGTGAATGTTGTTTTGTTATCTGGCAGAATGACAGTTCCAGATGGTTTATCCTCTGACGACATCAAGGAGTTCAACGAACAAGACCTAGGTGCACCGAAAGCAAAAACTGGTTCTGTTACTTTAAACGTAGAACTTGCATCCAAAATTGCGCCAGTTACGGTGACCACAGACAAAACAGAATACCAACCAAGAGAACAAGTAAAGTTGGCAATCAAAACAGCTCCAGGAGCTGAGGTGACTGTTTCAGTCGCTGATCGAGGTGTTTTGGACTTAGTTGGTTATTCTTACCAATCACCAATCCAAATTTTTTATCAATATTGGAACAACCTCATTAAAACTTTTGAACTCAGAAGTATGATCATCAAACATTACTTATATGAAAATAAAGGTGATAGTCCTGGAGGTGATTATGGTGAGGATTCAGGTGGCGGATTTTCTGCAGAGTTAGAATCTGGCGCAAGAAAGGACTTTAGACTCACTGCCTATTGGAACCCAGTTATCATTGCTGATAGTAGCGGGGAAGCAAATGTAAATTTTACACTTCCGGACAATCTAACAACGTTTAGAGTCATGGTAGCATCTGCAGCAAATGGAAAATTTGGTGTTTCAAACACTGAATTTTTAGTTAAAAAGAATTTAGTCTTACAAAAGACAGTGGCTCGATTCATTCGTGTGGGTGATAGTCTTGAACTTGGTGGAAGCATCACAAACAATACGAAGATAAATGGAAAGTTTCGATATAAAATTGAGTCAAAATACTTATCTGAAGATAAAGGTTGGCAATCCATTGAACTGAGTGCAGGCCAGACGAAAGAAGTTTTGAGAACATTCCAAATTTCCGAATCACAGTTTATCAAACTCAAACAAAATAAACCAAATGAAGAAATCCAATTGGTTTATCAAATGTCGGTTGAACCCGAAAATAATTCAAATTTTACAACTTTTAAGAAATCTGATTTATCAGATTCATTGATCATTTCCCTGCCGATTAAAGAATTCGATCCAGTAACGGCTGTCCAATTTTCTGGTTATACTGACTCAGAGTTTAAAACGACAATTCCATTCCCAAAAAAAGATTCTATGTTACTAAACAAAGGTTCATTGGACATTCGAATCTCTGGAACCGCACTCACTGCTTTGAAAAGTGCATTTGATTTTTACGAATCAAACCCTTACTTTTGTATGGAACAAAGAACTTCTGCCTATTTGTTATCTTTAAGTTCTGGTGAATTATTAAAAGAGTTTCAATACAAAACACCAAACAAAGATTCTTACGATTTCACACAAATTGAAAAACTATTTTTGGATGAAATGTCTGAATTCCAAACTTCGAATGGTAGTTTCCAATTATGGAAAGGTTATAGTAGGTCTGGTTATCCATATCTGACTGCGTATGTTGTTTCTGTGATGCAATTAGGAAAGGATAAGGGAAAAAGATCTAATTCTCCTTCTTATGCTTCTGCAATTAAATATTTAGAAGGGTATGTTAAAAATCCTACAGAAACATCTGTAAATTCCTACCAAACCTTAAGTTTGATTTATTCAGTTTTTTCTAAGGAGAAAAAGGATGTTTCTTCAATAGAAAAAACACTTATCGATCACTTTGATGAACTTAACCCAAAATCAAGAGGGATATTTTTAACTGCATATGCAGAGAATCTTAAACTTGATTCGTATCAAACTAATCCTACATTTAAAAAATTATATGAAGATTTTATAAGTTATATCGAGTATGATAAGGGTTTATTTCTCATTAAACCAATGAAGAAAAATCCAAACGAAAATTATTATTATTCATATTATAACACATCTTCTGTTTTAGGAAATTATTTACGCCTAATGCTTCGCGTAGACATCAAAAATCCTAGAATGGTGCAACTCGTAAAAGCAATCATGATGGACCAAAATAAAACATACTGGGCAGACAGTCATAGTGTTGGAACCATTGCTCTTGCACTATCTGAATACAGAAATCGCTTTGAAGCGACTACAAGCGATACAGAAGGGCAGGTAATATTTGGCGAAAAGACTATTATCGATGAATCATTTTCTCCAACATCTGATTCCATTTACAAAGAGGAGATTACATTTGATCGTTTGTTTGATGGAAAAGATGTCGCCAATCGGCCAATTAATTTCAAACGAACAAGTCCAGATGGAAGATTATATTTTCAATCAAGGTTGATGTATGTTCCTGTGAAAGATACCACACAACAAAAGTTTAATGGTCTTGAGATTAAAAAAACAATCTATCGTATTGATGGTAGAAACAGTGATGGAGATCCGATTCTAAAAGAGGTATCAAATTTACAAAGGGGATCAACTTATCTTATAAAAGTAAAAGTGCTTTCAAAAAAAGATCAAGCTTTTGTATTGGTTGTGGATCCACTACCAAGTAACACAGAAATTGTGAATACTTCATTTCTAACTGAAAAACAATCAGATTCAGAAGATACTGATGTCACCGAATCTTATTATGGGCAGTACCAGGAATATCGCGATGATCGAGTTATTTTTTCTGATGATTACCTACGTGCTGGTGAAACTGAATATAACTATATCATACGGCCGGTTGCAAAGGGTAATGCAACAATGCCAGCTTCAAAAACTTTTTTGATGTATCATCCTGAATTTTATGGGAATACAAGTTCATTAAAAGTGAAAGTGGAGTGAAACGAAAAATTTTCCAAACTTTGAAAATCCTAACTCCAGCAGTTTTGATACTGTTGGGATTAGGATATGTTTTTCGACCCATTGATCTAAACGTCTTTAAAAAACAAATTACAACGAGAATCCTTTCAAAGGAAAAACAAATCATTGGTCGGTCAACCAATGACTCGCAAACAAAACAAGATTGGGAATCCATTGATGAATATCCCGATTTTGTTTCTAAAATTGTAATACTTGCAGAAGATAAACGATTTGAAACCCATCATGGTATCGATTTATTAGCCCTTTCAAATTCTCTTTACTCTTTCTTATTCACTCGTGAGAATCGTGGAGGAGGATCTACAATCACAATGCAGCTCACTCGCATTGTATTTCCCGAGATTCGCAAGTATCCAATTTTATTTAGAAAAATAATTGAAGTCGCCACTGCATTACGTTTTGAACTTTGGATGACAAAAAAAGAAATTTTAGAAGCATATTTAAATTCTGTTTCATTGCATTCGAATATTGTGGGTTTTCCTTCTGCATCCCTACAATTATTTGGAAAACACATTCGGTTTTTATCGATAGAGGAATCGGTTTATTTAACAATTTTAATTCGAAAAAATCATTCCTCAGATGAGGAAATAAAATTTCGTTACAATCAACTTAAAGAGAAAATTCCCTTTCCAATTCCTTATTTAGAAAATCCAAAAGAACTTACTATTCTTACTAAAAAAGAAAATGTATCAGAAGTTAATCCTTTGTTAAGTGGGGAAAACCAACATTTTCTCAATTGGATTCGAGTTTTGATTCCATTACCAGATGGAGAATTTATAGGGACAATATCTTCTCAATTAAATTCGGAAGTTCATTCAATTGTTAATTCTGAATTAGAAGGATTAAAACGATGGAATGTAGGTAATGCTTCCGCTTTGGTTCTAGAAAAAAATCCTAACTATTTCGATGAATTATCTTTAGTTGCTATGATAGGTTCCAAAAATTTCTTTGAAGAAGGAAACGGAATGGTAAATGGTACACTTGCATTTCGCGATGCAGGTAGTACTTTGAAACCATTATTATATGGATATGCTATTGATAAAAAATATTATACAATAAATTCTATACTTTCAGACGAAAAATTTTCTTATCCAATTGGATTTGTCGGGAATTATCTTCCTAGAAATGCTGACCTTCGTTATTGGGGTGATCTGACTTTAGCGGAAGCCTTGGGAAATTCGAGAAATATTCCTGCTGTCACAGCCATCCAAAAAATCGGAGTCCCAAACTTTTACCAATTTTTAATAAGTGCAGGATTCCAACATCTCAAAGAGTCTCCTAGTTTTTATGGACCTGGTCTTGCATTAGGAACCGGCGGTGCAAGTTTATTACAATTGTCACGTATTTATGGTGCATTTGCGTTAGGTGGTATTTTACCTAAAATTCGATTGGGATACTTTAAAGAAGAACCATTTTATTTCGGTGATTCTAAACGGATATTTTCCGAAGAAACTTCTGAAGAAATTAAATTCATTCTAAGTGATGGAAAACTTAGACAAAAAGCTTTTGGCCGAAGGAGTTATTTAAATTTTCCATTCCCTGTTTCTGTTAAGACAGGTACATCTAAAGACTATCGAAACTCATGGACTGTTGCCTTTAATGATCGTTATGTAGTGGCAGCTTGGGTTGGAAATTTTTCCGGCGAAAAAACAATGGATGTTTCTGGTTCCTTTGGTGCTGGACGAATTGTACAGAATATATTTCGTTTATTGATGAATGATAAACCAAAATCGGTTTATATTCCTAAGTTAACAGAAATCAGAGATTTTTGTAAGATTACCGGAAAATCGGCAACTAAAAAATGTCCATCGATATCACTTCGTGTTCGTAAGACGATGAATCATTCTGAAATTTGTAACAAACATGGTGAAGGTGATTTGAGTTCAGTCATTGGAGTTGGTTTTGTTTATCCAGCCAATGGTCAAGTGTATTTGTATCATCCAGCGCATGAAAAAGATAAACAAAAAATTCCGATTCGAATCAGAGAAATCAAAACATTAAAGAATCCTAAATTAGTATGGAACCAAATGAAAGAAATTCCAATGTCTTTGGATGGAGATGCGAATGTTTCGATTCAAAGGGGAAAACAAAATTTAGAACTGTTTGATGGACTCGAAAAAAAGGCAAGCGTACAATTTGAAGTTAAGTAATTTAAAATTTTTTTATTTCGACCTAGGGAACAAATGGATTTCCTTTTTGGGAATTTTATACCTGTTCCATTTTCCAGGTGATTTGAATTGGAAAATATGGAGTTATTATCATGGTCTGTTTGTAAATATAATATTCCTAATTTGTTTAAGTTTTGAATTTTTTGAATCAATGAGTTTGAAATTAAATCATAATTTTAAAAAATGTTTGCGAATCATAGTATTTTTAATTTTATTTTTTGTTTTGAATTATCAATGGGTCTATCAAACACAAATTGATTTTAATCTTGTTGGATATGCCTTAAACAATTTTGTTATGATGTTCCATGAATTAATTCCTTTCATAAAAGAATGGAATATCGTTCATTTTTTCCCAGTCCTAATTTTTTTTATTTTATTCGATCCGTTTTTAATTTTATCCAATCACCGAGTAGATCCATATGTTTTGCTTTTAATTCTTTATTTTCTTTTGGTTTGGAATTCATGGTCTTCAGATACTATACAGTTGAATCAAACACCTTCAAAAAGAACGAACCAAAAAATAAATCGATATTTGGATACAATTCCGAAAGGTACAAATATAATTCTAATTGTTTTGGAAGGGGTATCAAGAAAACATATCTTAGAAATTAACTCCAATTTTATTGATTATTCAAAGTTAAATGGATCACATTTTTGGATTCCAATGCCACATACTTCAAAAAGTCTTTATACTTGGATGACAGGCGAATCCCAATTGTATAACAATCGGATTGAGTCAGAGAAAAAAGTTGATGAGGTTAGTTTACCAAGAGTATTAAAAAATAAATATTCCTACCAAACCCAAATGATTTATACACAATCGATCTATTTTGAAGGTATGAATTCTTTTTTTCCTAATATATTTGATAAAGTTTGGGATAAAACGATTCTTGAATCAAAATATAATGAAAAATTTGATTTTTTTAGTTGGGGAATGGATGATCGAGTGGTGTTAACTGAGTTCAAACAACATATTGATGGATCAAAACCTTTTTTTCTATTAATAGGTCTAAGCCAAACTCATAGTCCATATTTTACCATAGCAAAGTCTGATATTTCATTGAACAAAGTCCAACGGCATCATAATGCTTTAGAAGAAAATCTACGCATGGTCGATGATCTTATTTCTCATATAAGATCGAACATCAAACAGGAAACTTTGTTTATTTTAACGGCTGATCATGGAGAAAGTTTCGGAGAAGAAGGGGCTCATGCTCATAATTATTCCTTATATAATCAAGAGGTTGATGTTCCATTTTTGATGTATCTGATTCAATCAGACAAACTAATTATTCCTCAAGTGGGTTCATCTATTCATTTTAAAGAAACCTTACTTCAGTTAATGGGTTCAGATTTGGAATCAAAAGATAATCATCGTAATTTTTTAAATTCACAATATCTCCCGTTTTTAGCATTTAAAACTTGGAATTCTGAGATACAAAGAGGTTTAGTCAAAGAGGATAAAAAATATATTTATCATAGTGATAGAAATATTTTATATGAAATGGATTGGGATGAGAGGGATCGAAAGATAATCAAAGATTCAGCGCTAAGAGAAAAAATTGTAAAGGAGATCTTTATTGAATCCTCTAAATAGAATGTGAACCTGAATGGCCTTTTAATAAATTTAAAATTGAGATTTCTAAAAATTTTTTATAATCCAATACAAACATTTCAAGATCTGTATCTTTGACGGCCTCCTTAACTTGGTTGGAAGGAAAACCATGTGACCATGATCCCACTGCCAAAGCATGGCATTGCATTAAAAACAAAAATCCTGATTGTTCAGTAAAAAAAGGAAAATACTTTATAAGCTGTGGCAAAACAGACGTTATTTGGTTTTTAAGGTTGGTTTTGAATTCACGAATCGTTTGGATACTAGCATTTTTTTCTAGAATTGTTGGTACGATAGGAAGTAGTTTTAAAAAACGAAGGTGTCGATCCATCGAATTGACAAACCAATTAGAAAAAATTTCAGCATCAATCTTAGGTGCACTTACGAAAAATTCGTTTAAATCCATAAACCAAGATTCATAATCTGCACTATGAATACGTAGACAAAGATCTTCTTTTGTTGGAAAATATAAATACAAAGTACCTTTTGCAATTTTTGCACGTTTTGCAACTTCATCCATAGATAATTCTGCCCAATCTTTTTTTTGGAGCAGGGTTGCTGCAGCTTGTATGATCGATGTACGTTTAGAAAGTTTGTCTTTCTCTAAAACAGCTCTCTTTTTAGGTGAACGTTCTAACACTTGTGCTCGACTCATACCTCCAATGTATGAATCTAATTAAAAATTAGCTATAAAAAAACTGAAATTGACTTGAGGTCAATTCAAGCTGACTTTGAGTCACGAATGTGAAAAGAGTCTTAAAACACCAAAATCTTGGTTTGCAAAAATTTTGAATTTAGTTCAAATGAAAATCTGTGTGTGGTAGATTTGGATATACGATCATTAAACTGAAAGATGGTACGGAGAAATGGATTCGTTTGATCCAAGGAACACGAGTTTTTGATATTCAAAATGTTGAAGATTCATTCCGCCAGTCGCCAAATTTGGAATATTATCCAAGTTCTTTTGCGCCAGTCATTCATTCACATTTTGAGACAAAAGAAAATATTTTAGAATTAATGCAATGGGGGATCCAACCAGATTGGTCTCCGAAACCAATTTTTAATACAAGAGAAGAAAGATTATTCTCTACATCATTTTGGGCAAACTCTGCAAAATTCAATCGTTGTATCATACCTGCTTCGTATTTTAATGAATGGAAGTCGGAAAAAGGAACAAAGGTAAAGTATAAAATTTTTCCAAAGTCAGGAGAAAGTTTTTGTTTCGCTGGTATTTGGGGTGAGATTCCAAAATCTTCATCAAAACAACTTTGGTTTAGTATTCTCACTCAAGAAGGAAATCAACTGATGAAAGAAGTTCATAATTCTGGTGGGAATCAAGGTCGACAACCAGTTCACCTAACAGAAGAAGATTGGATTAGTTGGCTTAACCCTAAGGTGAACGAAGAAACTCAAATACGAAAATTGATAAAAACTTATCCAAGCGAATTTATTACAGCCGAGCCTGAGCTCGTTGAGCCTATGTTATTTTAATTGATATAAATGTTTCCTACTTCATTATGTCAAAAGTTCCAAAAAATATGAGAAAGTTAATTCCGAACTCACTTGTGATTTGCGTTTTTGTTATCCATTTTATTTTTTTAATGAATGTGAATTCAATTTCTGCTGATACGAAACCATGTAAATCCTATACAGAAGAAGAGAAAATAGAATTTTTACTAAAAAAAATTGGAAACTTTAATGGTAGTTTCATACGTAATGGTGAAATTCACCAAGCAAAAGATGCAGAAAATCATTTGCGATACAAACTAAAAGAAGCTAAAAATTCTATTTTTGCTCCAGACCCCAAAGATTGGACTGCAAAACTATTCATTGAAAAAATAGGAACGAAATCTTTTTTATCAGGCACACCATATAAAATTCGTTATACGAATGGAAAAGAGATCCTATCTTCAGTTTGGTTATATGAAGAATTGAAAAATATTGAAACTTGTCATTAGATTAAAATGTGGTTTTGAACTTGCCAATACTCCAAACCTATGATCCAAATTCATATCTAAACGCACTCTCAACTTTCCTTATGATTATGGAATCGAAATCGGAATTTAATTTTTTATTTGGATTGGACTGATTCTGCCAAAATTTTTTGAACAGAATTCTTCTATTGGTCATTCGCAAATGAATCGTGGATTCCCGGTTTAGGTTTGAATCCATTATTTGGATTGATACTTTTCTTAGAATTGGGAAAGAAATTTCATAAACAATAGTTGTAAAAAAAGAAATATCATGTAGTCTATGCCTCCAGTTCTTAATGGAGAGAATTATGTATTCAAGAATTACTTTTATATCTTTATGTAGTGTTTTTCTTTTTGTTTCTTATCCATCGTTTTCGCAAACAATTGAGTCGGAATTCTCTTATGCTACCAACTTTGATGTTCGCCCAACCTACGTGGAAGGAAGCAATCCTTACTTTGTGAATGGGGGTAAATGGATTTACATTGGCAAAACTGCTGATTTCGATGAACCGGGATTATATTTTTATGATACATCCTTAAAAGAAAAAATCTACAAAGCCATCCCTTTAGAAGCATATTACGTATCTCATACAACTGATTTTTTAGGCCAAATTGAATCCAAAGGAAAACGCCTTCCCTTGTCTGTATATGAGTTTTTGTTTTATGAAGAAACGAACAATCGAGCCGGGTTTATCCTTGAAAATAAAGCAAAGTCTTCTAATTCAAAAAAATACTTTTTTGTAGGTTGGGATTTAAGTTCCAATTCCATCGATGTAGTAGAACCAATTTTTGAAATACCAGAGGAAGATAAAAAGTCATATGCACAAAGTTCGTACATTGGGTATTCGGAAAAAGACCAGGCTGCATACTTTACATTTGCAGTTGATGCTGATTTAAAAGACGATGTTTCAGAAGATGTAACTACCTTTATTTATAAAATCCAAAACCATAACCTTACAAAATTAAAAGAATACAAATCTAAATTTTATCCATATACACCAGAATTCCATTCAGATTCAAACCAAATTGTTATCGCCTCCTACGCAGAAGCTTTTCAAAACAGAAATCCACTTGGATATTTATTCCAACTTGATTCCAATCTGTTTCAGTCTTTTTCTATTCCATCCGTACCATATGGAATTTGTTTTTCAAAAGATGGAAATACACTTTATATGGCATCTGCTGATACTGGCGAAGTGAGAGTTTATAATACAACTAACTTAAATGATGTGAAAAAAACAAAATGGGGAACTCATGGCCATAAATTGGGATTTTGGAAAGAAGGAGAATTAGTTTGGGTTCGTAACTCTGGTCTTCATATTTATGATCCAAAAACATTAAAACAAAAGAAAGTAATCTCTACCAAAAAGTTTTATAAAAACCATGTCAATGTGAGTGGTTCTAGTTTCGTTCCGTTTCAAAAATTATTACTTAGAAATATTTTGGAAGATGTAAAAGGTGGGGCTTCCAATCGGATTTTGATCGCAGATTGATTTTAAAAGTGATTTTCTCCGATCCCTCGACACATAGCGAATGGAATGTTTTGGGATCGGTGATTCATTAATAGATCACGAATGAATTTTATTTCCAGAAATTTGCATGGTCCTCTGCATATTTTTGAAATAAAATTGGTTCTTTGCCGGTGATTTGTTTTACAGTCTGCGAAATCGGAGATGAAAAACCTTCCCTTAAGGCGCCAGCAATCATCACAAGAAATGCAGCATAATCTTTTGATAGACCTGCTGCAACAAGTGAAGATTCAAATACTTTTGGATCAACATCTACATATTCAATATTTTTTCCACTTACGGCAGTTAAATGTTTGGCAACGATCGAATGATCGATTGATTCTTTTCCTGTAATTGTAATCGCTTGGTTTTGGAACTCATTGGTTGTCAATAACACAGAAGCAACGGATGCAATATCTCTTGCATCTATGAAACTAGTATTTGCATTTCCACCGGGAAAATAAATTTTTCCATCTTGTTGGATACCAGCAATCCAAAATGTATGAAAATTTTGCATGAACCAATTTGGACGGATGATGTTCCATGGAATTCCTGCGTTTTCCAATAATAGTTCTGTTTTTCGGAATGGCGCTTCAGGCGGTGCATGTTCTACACCCATTGCTGTCATCAAAACTACTTTTTTAAGTCCAACTTGTTTTGCTTTTTCAATCCATGGAGCAAGGATTTCATATTGGTTTGTTTCACCTGGAGGGCTTAAAAAAAATGCAACATCAACAGATTCTAAAATTTCTAAACCCTTTTTAGTATCCTTAGAATCTGCATGGACCCAAGTTAAGTTTGGTTCATTTTTTTGTGATTCCGGTTTTCTGGAACCAGCCCACACTTCATGTCCTTTTTTTTGTAATTCTTTGACGAGATACCCACCAACAAGACCTGATCCACCATATACAAATACTTTCATCATTTGTTACCTTATTTCCTTTGATTCAATTTTAGGTTTATTGCCTTTGAATCTTATAGATTTAGTTTATCACAAAAAAATATACTTTCTATGTCGAAAAATATTAAAAATATATCCAAAAGTATATTCTTGTGGACAAATGGTAGGAAATTGGTATTTTTTACGTATGGATTTACTTTCAGACATTCTATTTTCAGCAGGTTGGAAAAACGACCTTTTGTCAAAAGGCCAAATCTTTGATAGTTTTGGATTTCATTTTCCATGTGAAAAAAGTGGAGGTTTCCACGTAGTCACACAAGGCAGCTGTTATGCGAGGATAGGAAACAAACTTATTTCTCTAAAAAAAGGTGACTTATTATTCATAACAAGAGGGATACACCACGAGTTATTATCTGATCCAAAAGCGAAAGTCGTAACAATCGAACGATTTTTGAATGAGAAAAATAACCAAAAGAAAGACCAAATCCCAGTCACTACCTTTGTATCCGTTCGGTATGAAGTTCCTATTGGACCCGTCCACCCACTTCTCATGGAGTTACCAGATTTTATCTATATACCATATGAAAGTATCCAAAAACATCACTCACTTGAAGATTTCATTCAAATCCTTTCAAAAGAACTAGAACTGAATCTTGGAACTGATTTAATTGTACAAAGATTAACAGATATTATGCTGTATTATATGATTCGTATTTGGTTACAACAAGAGGAAAACTCACCTTCGGGTTGGATCAAAGCCTTCCACGATAAAACTGTTTTGTATGCTTTAGAAAAGCTTCATAATGTATATGCAAAGGATTGGACAATCGAGTCACTAGCAAAAGAAACTGGGGTATCTCGTGCCAACCTAGCTAACAAATTTCGCGATGTTTTGGGAATTCCTCCGATGGAATATTTGGCAAAACTTAGAATGGAAAAAGCAAAACAATTATTTCAAAAAGGAAATATGGGTTTGGAAGAAATTGCACAAAATGTCGGTTATGCGTCTGCTTTTTCATTTTCAAAAGCTTATAAGCGAATTTTTGGAAATTCACCGAGTCGAGAATGGAAACGAGTTATCTAACAGGTTTCTAATATTTTCTAGTTGGTTTTTTTTAGGTAAAAATGATGGTTGATTTCGAAAGATTTCGGCTGCTTTTCGAATTTTGGTTGTTTCTGGTAAAAGTGGTTTGATTTCATTCCATCTTCCATCTTTTTTCATTTGCTCGGAAAGATTGAGATAGGATTTGATCCTACCAACTTTGTTTGCATACCGAATTCGGTTTTTACATTGGCATGGATTTTTTTGGTTGGTCAAACTACATTCTTTGCCTAAAAATACTTCCAGCTGATTTCTTGCTCTCGATAATAACTGACGAAAACTATCAGGCCTTATTCCCAAAACCAACCCTGCTTCCTCACTTGAAATTTGAAATACTTCTCCTAATATATATGCCATTCGATATTTACGTGTAAGACCTTGTAACATTGCATAGGTGCAAGCTACTTGCACATGTAATACCATATGCGAAACTTTGGAAATAGATTCTTCTTCAGTTAAATTTTCTGTTTGTAAGTTGGAAGGATATGTATATGATGATTGTGTTTTATGTAGTTCTTCACGTATGGTACGTAAGTGAATTTGTTTGGATTCAAGATTAGATTTTTTGGTGTTGATGAGATGGTTACTTGCTATTTTATAAATCCAAGTGGAGAGTTTACTTTCTCTTCGAAACCCACCAAGATTTGTAATCACTTTGACTAAAATTTCTTGCGTTGCATCTTCTGCATCTTCAGGGTTCCATAAAAATTTTAATGCCAAAGAAAATATTTTAGGTTGGAAGAATTGTATCAATCCTTCCAACGCTTTTGTTTTCCCTTGTAAACAATCTTCTAAAAGAGATAAATGTGGATCATCGATCATTGTTTATGATTAGCATACCAGTGTACAACTAATGCTAAAAAAGCAGGTAATCCTTGCGAAAACAAAATCGAAAATTTTGCAGTGGCAGAACCATAAATGCCTGCGACAACGACACAAATCAGAAAGAATAAAATGGTTTGGAATTTTTGATTTTGGTCTTTGATAAAGAATAAAGCCCAAAAAAGTCCTGCTGCTAAAAATCCATTGTATAAACCTTGGTTTTTAGCCAGTTTTGCTGTGATTTCCGCAGTTTCCGGTGTGAGTTGGAACACTTTCATTCCAAATTCTGTTTTCCATAAAAACATTTCCAATACCAATATGAAAACATGTTCTACTGCAACAAAACCAGTTAATACCAAAGAAGTAAGTTTCATTGAATCCTCCTAAAGATTCCTTTTCTACTTACGACAACAGGATTTTTTCATTGTGACAAATTTTAGAAAAAAAATTCGAAAAAACGTGCGTTCTGGTTGGGAATAGCCACTTCCACCAGAACGAGCGGTTTAGAAAAGATTCACCTCAAAAAAAACAGTCGAAACTTTCATCGTATATCATTTGCTACACTTAATTCCCAATTGAAAGTGAAAACGAATGATGAAAATTTTAATTACCATAAATTGACTGCTAATAGCATCCAGTTTACTCCTATTTCTTTCTTGTAATCAGACAGGAAAATCGGATCCTAATTCTTTATTCGGAGTCCTTGCGTTTTCTGGTTCTAATTCCCAAAATGCAGAAACAAATCTCCCTATTAATCCAACAGATCCCATTATCCCACCTGTAAATACAACGCCAACCCCACCAGCACCCTCAACAGATGTTTGTGTTTTAGGAACAGATGCTTTGTATGTAAATGGTGATTCTGGGAGTGATTCCAATTCCGGTACCAAATCGGAGCCAGTACAGACCATTCATAAGGCAATGGAAATCGCAACTGCTGGGAAAGTAATCTGTGTTGTCACACTATCTAGTGGCAATGCTTATACAGAAGAAAACACTACTTTAAACGCTAAATCCGGTGTTAGCATTTTGGGTGGTTATAGTAATACTTGGGTGCGTGATACGACTAACAATCCAACTAAATGGAAGACAAATCGAATAGGGATTATGTATTCGAATTTGAATGGAGATGCCGAAATTTCTGGATTTCAAATAACCGCGAAGGACCCTTCCTCACCAAACGAAAGTTCGTATGGAATACTTATCACAAGTGGAACTGCAAAACTCACAATTAAAAATGTATTCCTCCAAGCAGGATCGGTTCCTCAATTGAAAGATACAAACCCAGGTTCAAGCATTGGAATTTTAGTCGCAAGTTTATCAAAGTTAACAATCGTTAATTCTGAGATTCGATCTGGTACAGCTGCTTCAGGCGCAGATGGATCAGATGGAGCGGATGGTATTGCTGGTGGAAATGGTGGGAATGGGAGCAATGGAGATAGGGATAGTGACTCAATAAACGCGTCAGGTGGTATCGGTGGTGTACATCCTTCCATTTCTAGTTTAAATGGATTTGCTGGAGGACGAGGTGGAAAAGGCCGTGAAAATGGAATCAATGGATTAGGCGCATGTGGTGGTTTAGGTGGAATTTATAATAATAGTACGAATTATATATTGAATCCCGGTCTAGCACCCAACTGTGTAGTTGAAAATGGAACGAATGGAAACCATGGAAATGCTCAACAAAATGTCTTGGGATCTTTTTCTCCCTTTTACGATCCTTCTAATGGATATGATGGTGGAGATGGTACTAACGGGACTCCTGGAAGTGGTGGTGGAGGAGGAGGAGGACAAGGATGTTTCGGTTGTGTTAGTGGAACTGGAAACGGCGGCGGTGGCGGAGGTGCTGCTGGAAGCAAAGGAAACAAAGGTACCGGAAGTAAGGGAGGAGCTTCAAGTTTTAGTATTGTCTTCTTGAATTTAGGCGAAGTTTCCTTGTCTGGTTCTCGATTTATCGCAGGATCCGGTGGTGATGGTGGTAAGGCAGGTAATGGTGGAGTAGGAGGTTCTGGAGGTTTAAAGGGGACAGGAGCAAGTAATGGTATAGGTGAAGTTGGTGCGGGAGGCGATGGCACTCCAGGCGGTAAAGGAGGGAATGGTGGTGATGGAAGCGCTGGTAGTGGTGGTTCGTCGATTGCGTTGGTTTTGCATTCCGTAACCACTTTTTCAGCAAATGATAATTTCTTTCAAACGGCAAATGGTGGGACCGGGGGCTCTGCAAGAAATTCCCATTCTGGGATTGGAGGTAGTTCTCTTGGAGTTTATTCCATTAACGGAAATTCTTTTCCCATGACCAATTCGGTCTTTCAATTGGGCACAGAAGGAAGTGCTGGATCTATTACTGGTTCTGGGATCCAATCAACTTCAGGGCAAAAGAAAAATCTGAGTTGGGAATGATTAAACAAATGGATTGGACGAGGAACAGTTATGGTTCCTCGTTAGCGGGGCGAGTGAATACTTCAATATAACCAATATTTCCACCGTTATCCAAAAATTCATTTTTTGCAGTAACCATTCGTCCAAAACAAACATCTTGGTAGTGTCTGAATGCTCTTAATCTTGTGATTGAAGCTGATATTGTACTGTCAGAATTGGTCTCATAAAATAGCGTATGAAATTTCCCATCTTCAGGATTGATCCTTGCTGTGACCGATGGAAATAAATTGATTGAATTGCCTGAAGATATTTCGTTATATCCAGTAAATCGTTGGCCATCAAATCCTCCAACTACCTTCGAAGTAACTGAATATGTTCTACCTTCAAATGCAAGTATCGCCGGATCATTAATCAGTCCTGATGTACTTGATCCCAGGAAACTATGCCAAACCAAATTACTCATCAGATCAAATCGCATATACAATAAACTATCATTGGAACCACTAAGAAATGCTTGTGAGGGATTTCCAAAAGTTGTATTACTCGCACCTAATGCATAGATACGGTCACGATCAATTGTCATCTTTGCTATATTTGCTTCGCCAGTACCTGTTGCATCTCCATAATACCGAATGTTGGAAATTGTAAAATCTAAATTCAGTGAAATCATAAAAACACTGGAGCCAGTATTTCCGACACTGGGATGACCGGTAAATCCAGCAATTTCATCATTCGTTTTGCCACTTAAAAACAAATTTGATCCAGATGATACAGCAGTATTCAATGTTATTGGAAAAGTGTTTCCTGAGTTTCCAACAAGAAATCGCTGCGAATTCTCAGATCCATCTCCATTGATCGTTGCCCAACCAATTTCTGATTTATTTAATATTCCAGATGTTTGATTTATTGGTGTAGGCATGTTGCTAAATCCAACAGTGTCAGCTGTTCCACTTGAGTTCAGTGTCTGGTAAAAAATATGAATTCGATCATGTTGATCTGAAACGGAAACAAATCCGTTCCCTGCGTTAAATTCAGTGGCTGATTTATTTAAGTATCTTGTCCATCGTCTATGCCCTTCGGAACTGAATCGTAATACATACACTGCTGGTGCTGGGTCTGAAGCTTTTGTACTGAGAGAACCTGTTTGAGTATTTGTAACAATCGTAGACACGCCAATATCTCCATTGGAAAATGAATACACCGAAGCATATCCAGTATCTTGGAAACTTCCATTACTTGTTCCTAAGTAATCCAACCACTCTATATTAAATGTTCTGCCGTTGATTTTGACTAAGATTAGATTGGTTGTTGGGGTAGTACCCGAAAATGAAAAGTTGATGCCAGTAGTCCTTCCATTCCACACTACGGGTTCACTTACTGTAGCTGTAAAATAGATATCTTCACCTATTCTTTTTAAATCGTTGATTGCTGTGAAATAGGAACCAGATCCTAAAGTGACATTTCCTTTTAAATTTGGATTACATAATGACCGAAGGTATGCATTCCAGATTGCTGTTTCAAAATAACTTTTCGACCTTGGATCACTTGGATTGTTAAGATTTAACTTACAGTCGTTAGATGAAATGTGGAGAAGCATAATTAAGAAAATAAAAATAATTTTTTTAAAGAATTTGGAAATTTTTTTCAGCATAATTTTTTCTTAGACCAAGGATTGTATCAATATGATACGCTAGTTCGTTTTTTCCATATCAATCTCAGTCACGAGCTACTTTCTCAAGTCTTTTGCCAATCGTTCATGAAAAAAACTCTTCTATTTTGCGGAAGAGTCCTAGTGGAGATTCCCTACAAAGAGTTGGTGATAAAACTTGCGCCAGCGATTGTAGCGGAAATCCTTTCGCTTGCGAAAGATTGGAGCGGAAAGCGCGGTCGCGTTGAAAATGAATGTAAATCCAGATAACGATTGCGAGGCGCCAAAAATGAGTTTAATGAAATTAAGGCAAACTTACATTTTCAATTGAGATTTGTGTGGCTTCAATCGGTGGAGTTGTGGTAAAACGAGTATAGTTTAAACGAACTAACTTTCCAGAACAAACCTCTCGTATCCTCTCTGTTTGTTCCATGGCAGGCAAATTTAAGTTAGAAGAATAATGGAATTTATCGAATGTTCCTGATTGTGAATTGATAAAAACATCTGCAAGTGTATATGGACCAGATGCACTGCCTGTAGTGATATCTGGAATGGAATGAAATCGACCATTAACAGGTGTGGTTTGTGTTCGGACTAAAAGTTGAGAATTTGAGAGAAGAATTGGTTCAGATTCCGTTGTATCCATTACATTTTCGGTACTACTTCCTAAAAAGGTATTCCAAAGAGTCGCACCACTTGTATTTAATTTAGTTAAGATAAAATGTTTGTTCGATCCGTCAGCAGCAACGATTGGTTCTGAAGGAGTACCATATGTGTAACGGCCTGAAC
Organism: Leptospira bouyouniensis; assembly: GCF_004769525.1. Taxonomy (NCBI): domain Bacteria; kingdom Pseudomonadati; phylum Spirochaetota; class Leptospiria; order Leptospirales; family Leptospiraceae; genus Leptospira; species Leptospira bouyouniensis. The sequence continues at coordinate 764,252 of NZ_RQFT01000003.1, forward strand.
CAATCATATAAATCAAATTATCTTGCAGCACAAAACGAGAGGCACCATAGTCCAATTCGGCATTAGTTCCAATATAGGCATACCAAAGCATGGTTCCATCCGTTTCATTCAATTTCATAACAAATGGTACTTGGTATGTTGGATTGGGATGGGTTGATCCATTGGAACCTTGGCTCGAAGTTCCAGTGATAAAAAGTCCATATGCATTGGCTTCTGCTCCAAAGATATAATCTCCGCCTGAACTTGTAAAATAACGTTGGAATATCATTGCACCATTTTCATTCACAGCCAAGTGAATCATATCAGTGTCCGATCCTGGATCGAGTGAAGAATTACTAATGGTTGGTCCGTCAACAAACGGTGAGTTTGCTGGTGTACCTCCTGTATTTTCAATAAACACATGTACACGGTTAGATGTATCAATTGCTGAAACTACATATTCACCGATGCTGGCTGAATCTAAATATGTAAACCAAACGCGTGTTCCATCTTCTTTGATTCGACCAACAAAAAGAGCCGATGTTGCACCAATCCCTGATTTAGCATTGAGTGTCCCTGGTTGTTCGGCTCCTTTCACAATCAGAGCCACTGAAATATCTCCATTCGAATATTTCCTTAATTTGGGCTTATAGGTAACTTCGCTACTTGCTTCGCCCAAATAATCTACCCAAAGGATGTCACCATTATCTTTGGATATACGCATTAAAAAAGTATTGAGAGTTGTGCCATTAGTTCCTGCAAAATTGTTTGTGACTCCTATAGGAGAACCTGGAATGATGTACTGCCTTGTCACACCTGAAACCATATAATCTCCATTTGAGAGTAATACAAGATCAGATGCAGTTGTTTTACTTGCTCCTGTTCCGTAGGTTTTTTTCCATGTTTTGAAATTTAAACAAGGATCAGATAATAACATATACCGTATAAGATTTGTTAGAAAAAAGTCTTGTGAAGTTGGATCACTTGGGTTATTCAGTTTGAGTTTACAAGAAATGAAAAGAAAAACAATAAAGATGAAGTAATGCAAAATAGAATTCATGGTCTACTTTGCACAACATTTGAATTCAATTTATTTCTCAATTAAAAAATGATTTCTTTGGATAAATGTTCGATAAGCGATTCATCATCAAACCATTCATTGTAATCTTTCAATTGCAGATTTATAAATATTATCATATTCTAACTTACGTTTTTTCCATGTCCAATCGAGTTTCATCATGTTTTTCACTACAATATCTCGATCGGGAGAAACGAACAAATCTTTTGCTCGTTCTAAAGCGTAACCCAGCGAACCTACGTCATTCGGTTCAAAAACAATTCCCGTTTTGAATTTTGGATCAATTGATTCTTCTACGGTATCCTTTAAACCTCCCACTCGAGAAACAATTGGAATTGTTCCATAGGCGTGGCTATACATTTGGTTTAAACCACAAGGTTCAAATAGGGATGGCATCAGGAAAAAATCACTGGCTGCCTCAATTTTATGGGCAAGTGATTCATTGTATCCTTTGTAAAAATAAAACACATCAGGCATTGTATCGGATAAATGAAAAAAAGCATTTTCTGTTTCTGGATCACCTGATCCAAGAACCACATAGCGGTGTGGCAAGTGGCGTCTTTCTAAAAATGCTTGGAGAAAAGTGGGAAATCCCTTTTGGTAAGTGAGCCTACCAATTAGGCCAATGAGTGGTGCATCCAAAGGCAAGTTAGGCCTTCCGATTTCACGGTAGAGTTCTTCTTTGTTTTTTGATTTGCCTTCTTTCCAATTCTGCAAGTTATAGGTTTGGAAAATTCGTTTGTCGGACTCAGGGTTCCATTCATCTGGATCAATTCCGTTTAAGATACCTGAATAATTTGCCTTTCTTTTATTTAATACATAACTCAGTCCAAATCCATTGGGTTCTGTGAGAGTTTCTTCTCTATAACCAGGGCTTACAGTTGTAATTTGTCCCGCGGAAAGAATCCCAACTTTCATATAATTGCATTTTTCATCGTGGTCAAAAGGACTTGTGACAAGGCGAAAGGGATCTTCTTTTAGAAATCCAGTCATCCAAAAGGGATGGTCTCCTTGGTAGGCGAGATTGTGGATTGTGAAAAGAGATGGGATGGACTTTGATGAATTTTTTTGTAAAGCTAAGGAGATGGCGGTATGCCAGTCATGTGCATGGAAGGCATCCACTTTTAAGATTTGGCTTAGCGCATAACAAGCGTAGGAAAAAATGGCGAATCGATAGTGTTCTTCTGCCTGCCCATAAATCGAAGCCAGGTTGAGAAACAATTCCGAATCAAAAAAGTACAACTTCACACCGGATTCTTCCGCTTCCCGAAACCTTGCTTTCGCAAGTAAGGAGACTGCCATGGTTTTTTCATTGGTATCTTCGGCAAGAAGTGCCTTGAATTCTTTGCCAGTCCATTGCGGCTCTTTGCCCATCGTTCCGATGAGTGGTAAAGCGACATAAACTTCTTCTGATTGGGCTTGTACTTTTGTGAGGGAGGCAAGCATGTCCGCAAGGCCCCCCATCTTGATGTAAGGAAAATATTCTGCGGATGCGTGGAGAATCTTCATTTTCTGTTATTGACACCGACTCGCAAAGTAAGAAGCTAGAAAAACACAAAGTGAAATCGAGGAGAGATCCATGTCAGTATCTACTAATCTAAAAGGCCTTGCTGAATTAGGCCTAAAACCGTCCGAAGTCTTCCATAACTTATCATACGAAGAAATTTACCAGCACGAATTGAATAACAAAGAAGGTGTTACTTCTGATAACGGAACGATGATGGTGGATACAGGGATTTTTACGGGTCGATCCCCAAAAGACAAATACTTTGTCGATGAACCTTCTTCTACCAATAACATTTGGTGGGGACCTGTTAACACAAAGGTTTCGGAAGCAATTTTCGATGAACTTTACGCAGAAGTTACAAAATTCCTAGATAACAAAAAATTATACGTATTCGATGGCCATGCAGGGACCAACGACGACACACGTATCTCTCTCCGTGTGGTCACAGAAAGAGCTTGGCAACACCACTTTTGCACCAACATGTTCCTTCGCCCAACCAAAGAAGAACTCGCAAAACTCAATCCAGAGTTTACGATCATCAATGCATCGGGTTATAAAAACGCAAAATACAAAGAACACGGCTTAAATTCCGAAGTGTTTGTGATCTTCCACTTAGCGAAAAAAATCTGTATCATCGGTGGAACAGAATACGGTGGGGAAATGAAAAAAGGGATTTTCTCTGTCATGAATTACTACCTCCCACTCAAAAACGTTCTGACAATGCATTGTTCTGCTAACGTTGGTAAGGATGGAGACAGCGCGCTTTTCTTCGGTCTTTCTGGAACAGGAAAAACAACTCTTTCCACTGACCCAAATCGCAAACTCATCGGTGATGATGAACACGGTTGGGACGATAATGGAATCTTCAACATTGAAGGTGGATGTTATGCAAAAACCATCAACCTCGATCCAAAAACAGAACCAGAAATTTATGCTGCCATCCGACGAGATGCACTTTTGGAAAACGTTGTCTTCGATGCGACAACGAAAAAAGTTGATTACTCATCTGCGGCAAAAACTGAAAACACTCGTGTATCGTACCCAATCTTCCACATCGACAACATCCAACCAGGATCCAAAGCAGGTCACCCAAACACTGTAATCTTCTTAACCTATGATGCATATGGTGTTCTTCCAGCAGTGTCTAAACTTTCCATCGAACAAGCGATGTATCACTTCCTTTCTGGTTATACAGCAAAGGTTGCAGGAACAGAGCGCGGAGTCAAAGAACCACAAGCAACTTTCTCTGCTTGTTTTGGTCAGGCGTTTATGACCCTTCACCCAACATACTATGCAAAGTTACTTGGTGAAAAAATGAAAAAACACAAAGTAAATGCTTACCTCATCAACACAGGTCTTGTGGGTGGAAAGTATGGCGTGGGAAAACGAATGAACCTTCCTGCAACTCGCCAAATCATCAATGAAATCCTTAACGGAAACATTGAAAAATCAGAGTTTGAAAAACACCCAGTATTCCAAGTGTCTTTCCCTAAATCCGTAAACGGTGTGGATGCTCATATCCTAAACCCACGTAACGCTTGGGAAAACAAAGAAGAATACGACAAAACTGCCGCAGACCTTGCGAAACAATTTGTAGAAAACTACAAAAAGTATCTCACTGGTTCAAAGGAATTTGATTACAGCCAATACGGCCCAGTAGCGTAAACCGAGTTAGGAATACAAAAAAAAGTCGTCGCCTGGTTCCGATTAGGCGGCCATTCAAATTCCATTGTGCAAGAAAAGGAATTCATAATAAACCATCCTTGGGTTACCTCGGGTGGTTTTTTTATTGGATGATTGTTTGCAATTACTGGCGACTAACCATTAGGTTGTGATTAAGATATTCTATAATCATCCAATCTACATAAATGAATTTTTGGGCGCCTCGCATTTGTGTGATGATCCAAATCCTCTGTATACCGACCGGGCTCACTTCGGGGTGCGCTGACGCTTCCGTCCCTCGCCAACGAGCGATGGCTGGGACCAAGCCCTTCGGATCCCTTGCGCGGGGTTAAACTTACCAATTCGATTGAATCAATTGAAATGAGTTCAAACAACTCTTCAGGAATCTCGATGGACCATAGATTTACATATCTTAATTCTGTCTTTTTGCAATGATTCAAGTGTTTATAAACTCTAATCACGTGTATGGATTTTATTTCTTAAATGGCATCTCACCCAAATAATCTTTTTTCCCTATCTCCACTCCGTTATGTCGGAGAATCGCATAAGCAGTTGTGACATGAAAATAAAAGTTTGGAATTGCATGATGAGTTAAGTATTCAAATCCAGTAAGATACTTTCCTTCCCATCTAGGTTGTGTTACTTTGATTTCAAACACAGATTTAAAATCTGATTCTTGGTATGTTTCCAAATACTGAAGTACAGAATGAATTCTTTGTTTCAGTTCATTTAAGTTTGATTCTGTATCCTCGTGTTTCGGTGCCTCTTTTCCGGAAATACGAGCCACACAGAGTTTTGCTGTATCACAGGCAATTTGGATTTGTTTGGTTAAAGGAAATTGGTCTGGGAATAATCTTGAATTAAGTAAGTTTTCAAAAGGGAACTTTTTTATATCAGCGTGGAGCTCTGCTTTTTCTAGAATATGATGTAAATTTTTGAGTCCCTTTTGAAAGGATTGGACAGTGATTTCGAAGATCATGGATTCATTCATGAATCTACTCCAATTTGTGTCGGTTCAAAATCAATCGATTAAATGATAAAATTCAAAATGCAATTTGATCCTTCGTATTGGATTTCCTAATTCATCAAAATTACGAAAGAAAATTGAAAAAAAACTAATTGTATGAATAGATGATGCCAAAACCACCCGTGGAGAGTTCCGTTTGGTCAAAATTGATCGAACGGATTTTGGACTGGTTTCGCATATATCCAAAATACAATCTTGATTGGTCATAAATTTGGTAGGATAAAGAAATCTCTGCCTGAAATCCTAAGATTTCTGTGATATTATTTGGATTGGTTTTCATGAGTGTAAAATATGGACCAACTCGACCATTTGTAGATTAACAGGTACCTGTCCTTTTCTCCACATAATCTCTGTTATGATGCGTTACATAAAGATCAAACCCTGAATTTAATTCCAAACCATCTAAAATTTGAATTTTGAAGTGGCAAATACACCAAATCTTTGTTATTGCGTAAATCCGATATGTTGTTACCTATGTGTTCATTTGTCTCAAACGGAACATAGATAAAATTTTGTCCCTATTTATCATATTCATATTTTTTTGTGGTTCATTCGGTTCTTGGACATAAAGAAATGTTGTGGGAAGAAATAAGACAAAGAGAAATGTTTGGAAATTCATTGAGTTTCATTTAAGTATTTTTTTAGATGTAAATTTATAATGTTTGGCGCCTAGCATTAATTTGTTGCAATGTCATTCATTGAATACCTACGGGGTCACTCTGGGGTGCGCTAACGCTCCCGTCCGCCGCCATCGGTGAGAAAGTTATTTTCGCATAACATAGGCGGAATTTTCATTCATATTTTCATGAATATATTCGTAAATTTAGATATACTAATTGGCTCTCTGTAATCTCAATGGAATTTTACAGTGAAGGAAAAAAATTAAGATTTTACCGTTAAAAACGTTATGAAACTGACTTTGCACCGTTTTTAGCGGTTTTGCGAAGACTGGGAGAGTAAGGTGAATTCTCAGTCCAGTTGCGAAATATCAATTTGGCTATATTCAATAATATTAATCTGGATGAAGGAATATTGGAATCGAAATAAATTATTCTTTGAGTTGCATTCCGATCTTACGTAACTCAGCTTCCAATTTCGGAATCGAACTCGGACCAAATCCATGCAAACGGAGCAGGTCTTGTTTTGAGTATTTCGATAAATCTTCCAATTTGGTGATCCCTAGTTCATAAAGCAGTGCCCTTTGGGCGGGGGCACCGAGAAAATTTAAAAAATTTGCATTCTTTTTTGCCATACCTAAATTACCATAACTACCTTATCATCTCCATTTGGATTCGAATCTCACGGATCATCTGATCATCGTAAGGTGGAAAGAAATGGTAAAACCGTAAGTAAAGTTGGTCGTTAGTGTTAGTAACTGCCGCCACTTCCCCCTCCGCCAGAAGATCCACCTCCAAAACTACCACCACCTCCTCCGCCGCCACTGCTGCCAGAGCCAGAACTACTTTTTTGTTTTTTGGGAATTGTTTCGTATTCTATGGCATTGTGTTTGCAATGGGCACAATTTCGTTTTACTTCTACCTTCCCCGAACTACTGTAAGTTGCCGGAGATAAAACACGACTGGATTTACATACAAAGGTTTCAAATTTACACTCAGGACAAACTTTGATTTTAGGAAAAGATGTACCTGTATAAATGTATTCGGGGCTGATATTACGAAATTTAAATACGGAATGATTTTTACAACTTTCACATACCCAAACATCATAATCTACGGAGTTTACAATTTCTTCTGAAACTTGACCGGAAGAAAGATGTTTGTTATCTGCTTCTTCGGAAAGTTTGGTCATCGTGTTCCCACAATGTTTGCAAGTCCTTGGTATATTCCGTATGGCTTGTAACCTTGCTTGTAACTGTTGCATACGTCGGTCACCAAAGAAAATAAAATATACGATTATACTTGCGATAATGAGAAAAATCGAAACGGGAAATAATGCTTCATCTAAGTACAAAGAGAGAGACGTGATGATAATGATAAGGGGACTTATCACAAGTCCATAATAAAGAATAAAATCTGTTTTGTGAACGATATGGTATTTAGCGGTTGGAGAAGGAGTTAGCCAAACAATGATTCTTTGGAAAAAATTTAAGAAAAGAAATAATCCCAAGTAACCTAAAACGAATGTTGATTTGAATTGGAAAGACTCTTCTTTTTCTATTCTTTCTGTTTCTGCAAATTTTTCATTTAAGAGTCTCGATTCTTCGTCATTTAAGAAAAAATTGGGAGTGGTGTTGTACAATTCTATTGTTTGGTCAAGGATTTGTTTTTCTTCAGAGCTGAGATTCGTATAAGCCTTGCCTTGGTAATCATATACATCGGTGCGTTGGAATTCATTTGCACTATCTGAATTGGTGGGTTCAGAGCTAGTGTCTGTTAGAGCAAAGTTAGCTGTTCCATCTGTCACCAATTCTTCCACTGGGATTTCGGGAGACTTAAGTTTGTGAATGAGAGCGGCCACTGTATCAGCATGACCTTGTTGGAAATTATCTGCTTTAAATGCAGGGATGGTGTAAGTGTCAATAATCCGTTTGACCGTGGCATCGGGAAGATCACCTTCTAGTCCATAACCAATTTCGATTTCTACTCGCCTTTGGTCAATGATGTGTAAAACAAGGATTCCATTGTCTTTTCCCTTTTTCCCGATCTTCCAATAGTTAAACAAAGCCACTGCAAAGTCTTTTGGCACATAACTTCCGATTGTTGGAAGAGTGACCACTGCAATTTCTAATCCAGAAACAGATTCCTCGGCATTGATCATTTGGTCGATCACAGACGTGTCGGTTAGGACTCCCGCACCGTCTTCCACCCAACTATTGCGGAGTGTTTTTGGATTAGGGACTTTGGCAACAAGGGTATCAAGTGATTCTTCATTGGATTCGGAACAATTTACTGCTAAACAAATAAACAAAGTGACGAACAGTAAGGTTATGAACTTACGAATCAGCTGGGTTGGTTTAATGGTTGAGTTTGTTGTTTGGGAATAAAAAAGGATCAAAGAATTTGTGGAATGATTCACGATCTAAAGAAAATATTCGAGACCATTCCATTTGTCAAGTATGAGTATAAGCCGAATTGGGATTGGCATATAAAAAAATACTCCTCGGAGTGAGGGAGACTCCTGAGTCTGATGAACGGATTCTGGAATTCAAATCGATTCTATATGTGGTACCATTGGAAAAATTAGAAGTTTGAATGTAAAAAGAGGAACTCCCCATAGTTAGGGCATCAAGAGATACACTCGGGATGACGGTAATATTTTCGGCAATCCACTGTGCATTCTGTCCTTGTATTGGTCTAACCACATCTTCGGTAAAATTAAATTCAAAACCTTCCCCCCACATCGGTTGTAGCAGAAACATACAGTCCATCCATTTCATTGGAGCGGTTGGTCACTCTTAGGATGGCATCAGTGACCGTTGAACCATTTTCATTCCGAATTTGACCTGTTAGTGAAAGTGCAAAGGGATTAGGAGATAATGTTAACAAGGACAAACTCGAAATAAGAGAGTATTCTTCTTTCGGTTCAGTGACGATAAATTTTTGGATGAGTGGATTCAAGTAACAGTTGGAAAGTTTTGTGAAAAAGGAAAGGATCAGTATCGATTTGAATCTTCGAATCATGGTGTTTCATTGCTTTCGTTTTAATAGTAGTTTATAAAATCTATATATTAAAATATATAATATATTAAAGTAATGTGTCAAGGGAAAATCGAGTTAGATAGTGCGTTCTTTTACTTTGTTAATAAATTCAGGAATGCATTAAGAAGGAGGTGGGTAAAAAAATCTAATTGTTCTCGGTGTTAAAGGTTTGCCCGTTGCTGAAAGAATACTTGATTTCAGTATAATCTCATAATTTGTATTGAAGGTTAAACTCATTGGAGAAATGGTAAGGGTATTACCTGAAACACTCATGACATTATCAAAAGAAGTTGCTGGAGAAACACTGATATTTTCAGAAATCCAAGCATTTACGAACTCATTTGCTAATGCAGGGATTGGTGGCTCTGAAAATTCGAAATACATGGAATTAATCGATGTCTCCACATTCCCATTGAGTAAGACTTGCATTAATACTCCATCAAGAGTATAAGCTTTTACCAAATCAAATACATTCGTCTGATCTGTAATATTGACTACGCCTAGTCCATTGATTTGAATCCCGGGAGCAGCTCCATACAAACTATAGGAAATTTGATTAGCGCTTTCAACATCTAAAGTAAATTCAAAATAATACAAATTCTCTTTATAGACCGTAAAAGAGATCTGCCCTGATTGATAAGGGATAAAAAATCTTCCTCCAACAACTGTTGTAAAACCTGGACTTGTTGATTTAGATTGCGGAGCAAAAGATTTTCCTGGTTGCAAAACAAGACCTGCCTCAGCCAGTCCATTGGGATCGATGATTTGTCCTGTGATCAAAAGTGATGGGCCAGAAAGACCCAAGAGAGCTAATGCGGAATTGTTTTCCTGTGTTTCAGGGGGATTTAACAGGGCATTGACGAGTGGATTATAATAACAAGAAAAAGATAAAATACAAGAAATGTAAAATAGAACCGATCGCATATGTTGTTTCCTCTTACTCTTTCTATGACGATTCTAATATTATAAGATGCTTGTAGAATACTCAAGTCAATAAATTGTAAAATTCTAAATTTCTACAAATTTTTACGGAGGAGTCTCTAGTCGAAATTTGACTGAACGTGGAGTTAATGGTATCCCATTTGCCGAATAAAAACCAGGACCAATTTGAACGGTATATTCGATATCGTAAATCGATACATTCGTCATTATAATGATTGTATTTGGTGGTGATAAACTTGGACTCAGCAAACTCATACCTGAAGGTGTAACTAATACATTATTGGCAACTAACGTTGTCAAAGTCGAAAAATTCCATTCAGGTAGAGAATCAGAAAATGTAAGAGTTAAGTTAGGAGACATTCCAACATAAGTTTCATTATTTGCGGGGGAGGTACTAACCAGTTCAAATAATGTTGGTTTACTTGTTGGATTATATGGAATGAAACTACCAATTTCGTAGTTGATAGGATTAACGTTTTTCACTGCAATGAAATCTGGTCCACCGAGATTCAAGGTAAAGGTAACAAGATCTTCCCCTAGTTCAGTGACACGAACCGTTGTATCTCCAGGACCAATGCCCAAAAAAAACCTTCCAGTGGAATCCGTGGTGCCAGAGCTATCGGTTCCAAAATTATTACTTTCTGAAGCGATGACTGAATATTCTTTGTTTACCTGGGCATCGCCAGATCCGTTTCGGATAACACCTGTAATATAAATAGTGGTTGTCACTCCATTTAGTGCCAGTAAGAGACCTCCATCAAAGAGGCCACCTTTTTTCTCATCTTCTAATTTTGGATTCAATAATTCATAAACAAATGGATTGAGATAACAATTCTGAAACAACAGAAAAGGAACGAATAGGATGACGATCCCTTTTAAGATTTTACTCAAGATAAAAAAATGAAATGGTTTTTTATTCGGTTTCATTTGTTTTTGTTATTTCTCAATCTACTTTTTTTTCTTCAAAGCTTCTAAGTCTTTTTCAAGTTGTTCTAACTCGTATTTTTCTTCTGCTTCTTTTAACTCTTGTTCGGTTTTGATCTGTTCCACTGCTTCTTCTTTGATTCGATTAATTTCGGAATCTGATACCATTCGAAAACCATTCCCTTCGCAGACGTCGACGATGATGGTTTTTCTTGTGATGGTGATGGCAAATCCACCAAGTAATGTGATTGCTAAGTCTTTCCAAGTGGAAGTTTGGCGGATACGGACAGGGCGACTGTCTTTCGGTAAAAGTACATTCCAATCAGGTTCTTTGAATCGAAGCCCACCAAACAACCAAAAGTATTCTGGGTATTCTTGAAAGGTTTGGCATTTTGCCGATTCAGGGGCAAGGGTGATCATATTTCCATCGGCAACTGATGTGAGGACAAAGGAATCACGAAGGCTATGTGTAACCGTTGTTCCTTCTCCCTTTTTGATGCGATTTTCACTCTCTTGCTGTGCAAGAGTTTCACGGCGCTTTTGGATCTCTTCTTGTTTGGCTGCGATAGCTTTTTCTTTTTCTTGTTTCCTTTTTTCTTCTTCTTCTTTTCTGATTTTTTCTTCGTCAGCTTCGGCTAAGTCTTTGTAAATGATTTTTAATACAGACTTTTTCGAAATTACCATGTGTTTGCCGTTTTGTGTATCAATTTCCACACTATCAACGTTTTGGTTTGTGATAATCCCTTTAATGGATTTACCTTGTTTTAAAAGAATGGTTTGCACTGCATGGAGTGGTAATAGAAGGAAAAAAACAAAGATAAGAAACGTTAATTTGTACTTTCGCATCGAATGAATTCCAATAAATCTAGGATTTGTCCTATATTAATTAGAATGTTTCTCAAAAGCAATTAAGAAATTTAAAGAATATGTGAAATAAGATGTCAAATTCGCAACAAATTGATCCATCGAACTGATGTTTATTCATCAAAATCATTTGAGAAAAAATAGGAAGACATAAATCATTACAATGATATTTGAATGTTGTTTCCATTGATTCGAAACAGAGGAATAAAAATGAACGATCACCCAAAATTGCACAAAGCCCTCCACTCCGTTCATCTTTGGGGTATGGCTGTTGGACTTGTGATTTCTGGAGATTACTTTGGTTGGAATTTTGGTTGGGCAAATGCAAACTTTTGGGAATTCGGTTTTGCAATCATTTGGATCGCATTATTTTACGTGATGTTTGCATTGTGTTTTACGGAACTTGCAGCAAGTATCCCACAAGCTGGTGGTCCTTCTGCTTATGCTAAACGAGCATTAGGTGATACTTTTGGTTTTTATACAGGTTACCTTGTTTTAGTCGAATTCCTTCTTGCACCACCTGCGATTGCTTCTGCCCTTGGTGGATACATTCATTTTTTATTTCCAATTGTACCATCCTTTTATGCGGGGATTGGAATGTTTATCCTTCTACTGATGATCAATTTAACTGGGATAAAACAAACCGCTCGATTTGAATTGTTTGTAACCTTTATTGCTGTGATCGGACTACTGTTTTATTTAGGTTTGTTATATCCATATACTTCGTTTGAGCGGATTCCAAGTTTTCCATCTTTGAACTCCATTTCTTTTTCTTCAGTATTCATTTCGATTCCATTTGCGATTTGGTTTTTTTTGGCTGTAGAAGGAGTTGCTTTGGCGGCAGAAGAAGTAAAAAATCCAGAGAAAGATATTCCAAAAGGTTACATTGCAGGGATCTTCACATTACTTTGTTTAGCTGGAATGATCTATGTTTTTACAGCATCTGTTTCGAATACTGAAGAAATTGCAAAAATTGAATACCCTTTGTCATATGTATTGAATTCCTTATATGGATTTGAATCCATTTGGCCTATCCTTTTCACCTTTATTGGGTTATTTGGTCTAGTCGCTTCTTTATTTGGTATCATTCTTGGGAATTCACGTTTGTTGTATGCAATGAGTAAAGAAAGATACCTTCCTATGTACTTGTCCAAACTGACAAAAGGTTCCCTTGTCCCTCAAAATGCAGTATTAACAGGTGGAATATTTGGAATTTTATGTATGGTATTTTTGGATACAGCTGAACTCATCACAATTTCTGCATTAGGTGCCTGTGGGATGTATTTACTGAGTTTGGTTTCTTATATGGTGTTGCGAAAAAAAGAACCAAATTTGGATCGTCCTTACAAAGCCCCATTGTATCCAACTTTACCCATAATTGCGATTGTGTTCGGTTTGCTTGCTTTTGGATCTGTTTTCTATGCAGAACCAAATCTAACGATCGGTGTATTTTTAATTGGGATTGTACTTGGCATTGGATACAAATGGAGCCAAACGCCTGTATAAAAGTATTCGTTTAACTCGTACCAGACTCTAGTTTGAGACGTTCGATCGCATCTTTACATCTTTCAAAGAACAATCTTGACACAGAATCATCTGGATTTTTATCTAAAAGAGTCGCAAATCCATTTTTGGCTTCTTCAAAATCTTCTCTTCTGTAAGCATCCAAGGCAAGAGTATAATCATCGATACAGGAAATCAAACGATTTGCTTTTTCTGGCTCATAACCATCTAACACTTCTACCACAAAAACTGAATCTGTTTTTCCTTTGATATTAACTCGGTCAAGTAATCGGTAATGAAAACCCAAAGTTTCAGAGGATTCTATAAAGGTTTCCGCACTAATCACAATTCGAGAAGAAAAAAGTTTTGTGATGCCTTCGATTCTCGAAGCTAAATTGACTGCATCGGAAATCACTGTACCTTCCATTCGTTTGTGTTCTCCGAGAATCCCTAAGGTTAAATTCCCAGTGTGAATGCCGATGCCTACTTCAATTGGGATGTATCCACAGTTTGCACGATGGTTGTTGTATATTCGAATTGCTTCTTGCATTTCGACAGCCGCTTTTACCGCATCATTAATATTATTTGGAAAAAGTGCCATCACAGCATCACCGATAAATTTATCGATAAATCCATTATTATGCCGGATAATTGGTCCAACGCGCTGCAAATAACTATTGAGAAAGTCAAAGTTTTCTTTGGGAGTTAGAGTTTCTGAAAATTCAGTAAAAGAGCGAATGTCAGCAAATAATACTGTCATTCGTTTTTGAACTTGGTCTCCTAGATCAACTTGGCGAATGTCATTTTTCCCTAGATGGTACAAAAATTCAGTTGGTACGAAGCGACTAAAGGAAGAACTAAATTGTTTTTGTTCCTCTGCAAATGCTAATGTTTTGCTTATGTTTTGGCGGACAATCCTACCAAAAGTAAAAACTTGTAAAAAAACAAATATGACTACGGTTGAAGGTGCAATGTAAGTTGTGTGTATGAATGCTTCCGCATGTAGTATATCATTGGTAGCTCCTACTAAAATAAGACCAATGCCGAATAACAAAGGTTTTGCTTCCATTCTGTTTTGTTTATAAGCGCGTAATAAATAAAACAAAATGAATAATCCATTCAGGACAAAAGCAATTGGATAAAGAGAAGCTGTTTCTGTAAAATAGACGGGAGGTAGAAGGAGTCCAAAAGTTAAGATAGTAGAGAGTAGGTAAAAAAACTTTCCCACCTTTCTTGAAAAATCATTTGGAAAGATTGTATAAAAATAATGATAAAGTAGGGGGGCAGACCAATACCAAGAAAAATATTCTAAACGTAAAAGTAGCCAATACGGCATACCAACAAATTCAATAACAATTCTTTCCCCTGTTGAAATGGTACGGAGTAATACAGCAAGTGAAAATAAAAAGATCCCTAAGGTTTGTCTTCCATCACGATTGTAAAAATACATGACCAAAAAGAAAATTCCCACGAAGGCAAAAATCGAACATAGAATTGTTTCATTCATTTTATGTTTGGTGAGTCGACTTTCTGCTTTCGTGAAAGGGGAAAGAACAATATCATTCCAAATTCCACCTTTTCTATGAACATAATTTGCTACATACAAATCTATTGTAATATCTTTGTTTGGTGGCAAAACAACGATGGTAGACCGAACCATAGGAACAAATTGATTCGTATTACTTGCGGGTATACCAGAACCACCATAATACTTTCCATCGATGTAGATCGCATAGGATGTATCTTGTTCATGGACAGTAAGTGCCATAGTCTCTTGGAGATCTTCTGGCAATTGGATATGCAATCGAAAGGTAGCATGCCCAAAACCAGAAATTTTTCCATACTCCATTTGGTATCCATTCCAATGTTGAGGCAAGTTTAATATCCGATCGGAATTATTTTCTTGGATGTTTGTTGGAGAAGTATTCCAATAAAATTTCCATTCACCCATAAGGGCGACAAATGGTTCTGATTGGAAGGAATGATTTTTTAGATCGATAAACCCATTTTTAGCTTCTTTGTTGGTATTTCTTTCCTCTGATAAACAGCTAACGAGGAAAACTAAAGAAAATAAAATGAGTTTTTTCATCTACGCTTGTCGTTTTGGAAATACAGTATAATCTTGTAATTTAGTAAACTTTACTTCATCTCGTTTGTATCCGAGAAGTCCCTCAAGGGTTTGGTAACGATTCATTCCCATACTAATTTCGATGTCTTGGCCTGTGAATTGGCCTGGGTGTTCATACCCACATGAATGAGCTAAACTGAGGAGTTCTTTGCGAAATCCTTGTATGTATTTTGCTGCTCGTTTCCCTTTAATCGTTGGATCCACTCCGCGTTGTAACCACCAATTTTGAGTGGCAACACCTGCAGGGCAATGGTCAGTATGGCATTTTTGTGCTTGGATACATCCTATGGATAACATTGCTTCCCTTGCAATATTGATGAGATCACAACCCATGGCGATGGCCACAACTGCCCGATCTGGGAATCCTAGTTTACCAGAACCGATCCAAACGATACTTTCTGATATCCCTTCTTTTTGGAACAAAGTGTACACTCGTTGGAATCCAATTTTGAAAGGCAATGAAACATGATCAGCATAAGTGAGAGGAGCAGCACCAGTTCCCCCTTCACCTCCATCAATCGTGATAAAATCTGGACCTTGGGAAGTACGTTTCATCTCGTCTGCGAGTTCTTGCCAAAATTCAATTTCTCCCACTGCACTTTTAATTCCAACAGGCAAACCTGTTGCATTCGCAATTTTTTCAATGAACTGCACTAGTTCTTTTACATTTGTGAATTCACTATGAGAGTTAGGTGAGATACAATCTTCTCCTTCTTCGACATGACGGATGGATGCAATTTCAGCATTTACTTTTTTTGCAGGTAAAATACCACCTTTCCCAGGTTTGGCGCCTTGTGATAATTTAATCTCTATCATTTTTACACAGGCATTTTTACCAACTTTTTCTTTTAACACATCTAAGTTAAACTTTCCAGAATTGTCTCTGGCACCGAAGTATCCCGTTCCAATTTGCCAAACAATGTCTGCACCTTCCATGTGATAATGACTGAGTCCCCCCTCACCTGTGTTATGGTAAGAACCAGAATCACGTGCTCCTCGGTTCAATGCAAGAACGGCATTTTTACCAAGTGAACCAAATGACATGGCTGAGATATTGACAATGGAATAGGGTCGATAAGGAAATTTTCGTTTTGGTCCAATTACCTTTAGGCATGGGATACAACTTGGATCATTGTTATGGATGTATGCTTTTGATTCTGGATAAGGAAAGGCTTTGTGTTTGATAATGGGGTAACCAGGTTCGTATTGAATTTCTGTTGTACCAAAACCAAAGTTGTTATTTTGTCCCTTAGCCGTTGCGTAGATCCAACTCCTTTCGGTTCGATCAAACGGCCTCTCTTCTTTGTCGTTGGCAACCCAATACTGTCTGAGTTCTGGGCCAATCATTTCCAAAAAATAACGAAGTCTTCCGACAATAGGAAAATTCCTTTGAATGGTGTGTTTTTTTTGAGAGATGTCTCGTATAAAAACGGACACAAAAAAAAGTACGAGTCCAATCCAAGTGGCAGACATGGGATTTGTTTCGATCCAATTTAATATTTGATTCATCATTTGTGCATCCATATCTATCTTCGATCTAAGTTATTGACAAGCTAAGATTGTAGATGTGCCAAAGATTCCAAAAGTTTTTCTTTGGTGAATGGTTTGAAAATATAACCGGAGACATAAGGAATTTTAGTAGCTCTCTCCGTGTCTGCTTCATCTACAGAGGAACTCACCAAATAAATTTGAATTGGTTTTGGAAATTTTGAGAGTATGGGTTCCATCGCTTCCAAAAATTGCCAACCATCCATAAAGGGCATATTGATATCTAAAAAAACAATATCAGGCAATTTCGTCGTGTTTCCTGATTCATTTTGGAAAAAACTAAGAGCATTTTCTGCATCAGAAAAAATCAGTATTTCTCCTGTAATGCCAGCGTTTGCGATGATTTTTTTGGTGGTGAACTGGTAGATTTTATCATCATCAATGATACAAATTTTGGGTGTCATAAGTTTGAACTCCCAAATGGAAAGTGGAGTAGAAAGGTTGCTCCTTCTCCAGGTTTCGATTTGACTTCGATTCTCCCCCCTAATGATTCCATCGTGTATTTCATTAAAAACAAACCGAGCCCTTTCCCACTCATCTGACGATGAAAAGTCTTCTTCATCTGAAAAATTTGGTCACTGTACCGAGATAAATCAATCCCAGAACCGTTATCTGAGAAAGAAATGGTGGTTTCTGAGCCGATCGCAAAGGATTCGATCACAATCCTTAAATCTCGGTTTGGTTCGGCAAATTGCAGGGAATTACTCAGGAGTTGCAAAAGAATTGTTTCTAGGTAGTCTTTGGAAATAAAAACGGATTCTTTTTCAGCCAAATTAAGTTCAATGAGGACTTTCTTTTTTTGTAATTCTCCTTCCATCAGTTTTTCAACTCGTTTGAACGTTTCTCGGATCGAAACCCATTCGGGATGGTAATTTTCCAAACTTTGGATTTTTAAAGTTGTGATAAGTTCTGAAAGTACGGTTTCTAAATTTACTGTCACTTCTTCCAAATGATTTTGAAGTTCCATTCTTTCCTCAACCGATTCTGTAATTTGTAAAAGGTCGATCAAACTCCTGAGGTTGCTAACGGGAGCACGTAAATGGTGGGAAATGATTTGATTATAAGATTGTAGTTGTTTGTTTTGTATGAGAAGAGAATTTTTAGTCGCTTTTAAATGTTCATTGTTTTCTAAGAGTAAGGTTTCTGTTTTTTTTCTCTCATCTATATCAATGATTTGGGCCAAGTAATAAATAGGTTCTCCTAAATCATCTCTTAGTACTGTAACAGTGATGTATGCCCAAACCAAATGACCAAGTTTATGTATATATTGTTTTTCGATCGCATAATGATCGATCATTCCTTTTTGAACAGAATCACGGTAACGTAAATTTTCTTCGAGTTCTCCGTGAGAACTAATTTCTGAAAAATGTTTTCCCAATAATTCGAAGGTTTCATATCCTAAAAAACGTGCAAAGGATTCGTTCACGTCGTCGATATAACCTTGTTTGCTTGTGAGTACGAGTCCAATTGGTGAGTCACGAAACAAAGTTTTGAATTTTCGTTCTGATAGTGCTAAGTTTGCATCCGATTCAATTTTTTCAGTTATGTCACGAGAAGATGTATGTATATATTTTTTCCCTGAAGTTGCATGTGTTGTTAATCGGTTGTCAGATTGTAACCAAATGTATGTCCCATTTTGATGTAAAAAACGAAAGGTTGGATGGATGTTATCATCCCCTCGCAAAAGTGGTTGGTGAGACCTTTCGAAGATCAACCTTCTGTCATCAGGGTGAAAAAAATCATAAGGATTTCTTCCAAGCAGTTCTTCCGGTTCATACCCAATGATGGATTTTGAATTAGGACTTACATAAACATATGTGCCATCCGTTTCATGCAGGCATACTAATTCTCGACTAATCGAGGTTAATAATTGTAGTATTTCAGAATCTTGAAGTGACACAACCTAATTCAATAAGAAAAGTATTCAATTGTCTATCCCAAATCAGTCTTTTTTGTTTTTTATAATTTCATCTATTCACTTAATTTTTTTTACCAAACTTCAAGTTTTTCACCTGATTGTGTGTGGCCACAAAAACAGTATTAGGGATACTCAAATGAAAAATCTATCGTACATCATTTTGGATGGGAATTTAACGTCTGATCCAGAAGAAAAAACTATCGTGGGAGGTAAGACTCTCGCTCACTTCACAGTGGCAGTCAATCACTCACAAAATAACCCAGATTCAAAGGACAAAGACGATGTTTCTTTTTTCGAAGTGGATGCTTGGGAAAAATTAGGCGAAAACTGTGTGGAATTCTTAAAGAAGGGAAGTAAGGTGACTGTGATGGGCAACCTAAAACAGAATCGATGGAAATCTCCCGATGGAGAAACTAAATCGAAGGTGAAAGTCACGGCTTCCACAGTTCGATTTGATAGTATGAGGAAACGAGATGAAAAGGTAGCTTAATCTACTTTTCGGGTGTAGGATCAAACCTCCACCCGTGTTTTGACGTTATGGAGTTGAGATTGTTCTCTTTTTGTGTTTCGTATGTGTGGGAGAATCAAAGATGGAATGGTTGTCATCTTTTTCAGTTTGCGCATTTTCTTTTCCATCCTCAGGACGTTTTTCTTCCTCTAAAATTGTTTGTTTCCCATTTTTTCCAACGGAAAGAATTCGAAAATAACGCGGAGAAGATACCAAATTCCATTCTCTGAAAAAGAATTTCGTAAAAGAATGTTTAGGTCCATACATTCCATTTGTAATTTCAATTTTTGATTTGATAATGGTTTTAAATTCGGACTGTTCTTCTTTGGTGAGATTTGGGAATTGAGCAATTTCACCATTCACATAACGATTTCTTAATATATCTAATTCCCTTCGGTTTCTTGTGGTAACATCTTCGAAAAACTTTTGTTTGGCTCCGGAACAGTTCCCATTATAAGATTCACAGTTTGGCTCTAAGTTTGGGCTCACATACGTTAACTCTACATAAATACTTATGTATTCGCCAGGTGAAGGTACTTTGCCTTCAAAAATTTCTAGGACTTGAGGGACAGTGTCACGATCTGTGTATTGTCTTTCGATCGCTTCTCTTGTGACTTTTGTTTCGGGAGTTGTGCTATTGACTTTTACTGGTTTTTTGGATTCACCAACAATAACTTTGTTCCGCATCACTTCTGTTTTTGTTTCTAATATTTCATATGCTTGGAAGTTAACAGGTTGTTTTGCAATGATTTCCCCTTTTTGGTTTAATACAACAATGTGATGGTCTATGATCGTTCCTGCAATGATTTCTTCAATGATACTAATCCCTGCGTCCTCAAAAAACAAATCTACCTGTATGAAAGGAATTTTATTTTCAGAAAATTCAACGCTCACACTGGGTTCTTGGGTGAGGGGTTTTTTTGAATTAGAATCCTGTGAAGGATTTGCCTCTTGTTTGGTAATCATTTTGATTCGGTTCAAATTGATTTGTTCGGATTGTGTTGGGAAGGTAGGAATCATGACCTGTTGTGGTGTTTGACACCCCCAAACAAATGCCAGAAGCAATACGGCAAAAAGAGTACGTTTCATATTTAGAGTATCGGCAAAGGATTGCCCCTAAAATTAGGGGCAATGTGGGTCTTAGATGTGTTTTACGCTCATTGGAGGAAGGATCGGTCCACTCACTTGTTGGATCTCTACATACTTTCCATTGATAAGACGGTATGCTTTTTCCGGTTTGTCTTTTAAAAAATAAACAGACTCCACTCCTTTTGCTGTGGGAGCATCCATTCTTAATACCTTACCCCATTCAGTGTAAGTAAGAGTGATGGTTTGTCCATTTTCAGTGTATTCTTTCACTAACTTTCCATCAAAATCATATTCAGCCATCGCAATTGGATTTCGGTCTGTCCAGAATTCGATTAAATTGAAAATTAGAACATCCATGATTCCACCCACATAGTAGGCGATGGATAAAGGAATGATCATAAATAAGGATCTAAAGAAACCAGCGACTTTACCTGTTCCAATCTGAATATTTCCGTTGAAAGAATAGATTGCCTTTGTAACACCGAATTTTCCAAAACAATTGGAAAGAAGGCCGAATGACAATAATCCTACAAGAGCTGTTTTTAATATTTTTTTCATTTTCTACCTCTACATTTTTTAGCTGAAAACTAGTGTCCAATCATATGTGAATTGAATAGGTTCTGCAAGTCGAAATGATTGACAGTGGTATTTTTTCGATGATTCTGGTCTGAATAGAAGGCGAAACCATTGATCTTTTCTGATTTTGAATACTTTGTCTTCTTTCTTTTTGTTTTTTTTACAGTTTGGTATTTATTCCCCGCTCTATTTTCGAATCAATCTAGAGAAACTCGAATCTTACATGTTTTCCTACTGATCAGTAGTTATTTTTTCTACATGTCATGGGACTATCGATTTGGTGCTCTTATTTTACTTTCAACAGCGATTGACTTTTATGTTGGACTCAAGCTAGCAACAGAAACGAGAGAAAAGATACGTTATTATCTATTACTCTTTAGTCTCATTACAAACTTAGTTTTTATCTTAGGATTTTTTAAGTATTATAATTTTGTTGTGAATTCGATTAACTCTGTCACCAGTTTTTCGTTTGGTGATGAGTTTTTGCCTGTTTTAAAAATTATATTACCAGCAGGGATTTCATTTTTTACCTTCCAATCGTTATCATACACCATTGATGTTTATCGGAAGGAAATCCCTGCTGAAAAAGATTTTATACGTTTTGCTTTGTTTGTGAGTTTTTTTCCACAACTTGTCGCAGGTCCAATTGTCACCGCTAGGACTTTTATGCCTCAGTTGTACAGCCCAAAAAAATTGGAAGACATTGAATTTCGCGTAGCGATTCGTTTTTTTATGTTAGGTTATTTTAAAAAAGCCGTACTTTCTGATATGGTTGCACCTACAATCGATGCTATTTATGCAAATCCTGCGGGTCATCATGCCTATGCGTTGCTTATAGCAGCTGCCCTTGGTGGCATCCAAGTGTATTTGGATTTTAGTGGATATTCTGATATGGCGATTGGAAGTGCCCTATTACTCGGTTACAAACTTCCTACTAATTTTAATCTTCCATTTTTAGCGACATCTGTTTCTGGCTTTTGGCGTCGATGGCATATGACACTCAATTCTTGGTTACGCGATTATATTTATATTCCTATGGGTGGAAGTCGTGTGACATCCGTTCGTCGAAAATTTAATTTATGGTTTACGATGTTTGTGAGTGGTGTTTGGCATGGTGCCCAATGGACCTTTGTTTTTTGGGGGTCACTCAATGGATTTTTTTATGTGTTAGAAGAGATTTGGAAGGAATGGTTCCCGGAGAAAGAGGGGAAAACATCCATTGCTGGTTTGAGCTTTTTGAAAATTCCTCTTTGGTTGTTTCAAAATTTACTCAATAATTCTATTTTCTTTTTGGGTGCCGTTTTTTTCCGTTCGCTCAGCTGGGAAAATGCATGGATCCATTTAAAAGGGATTTTCCTTTTCCAAGATGGAAATTTAAGGCCTTATATGTGGAAGGATTTCCTTTGGATCATTGGTTTTCTCATTTTAGGACATTTTGTTGGTTATTTTCTGTTTGAAAAAGGAAAAGGAAAAAAAATTCCAGCCAGTTTGGAATTTGTTTTGTATCCGGTTCTATTTCTTGTCTTAAATTTAGCTACACCAGAAAATTCTGTTCCTTTCATATACTTTCAATTCTAATTTGCTTTTTTCGTTTCCAATTCTAGGATTCCATGTAATTTGTTGCTATGGAAAGTGAGCGAAGGCTTCCCAGAATTTCTCCAGGTGATTTTTCCGAATTCGAAGTCCATCTTGACCTCGAAGGCATCACGTTATTTGGAAAACTTGGAAATATTTCCGAAGAAGGTCTTTGTTTTTTAGGTGAGGATGACTTACTTAGCGATGAAATTGAATCCCAAGTTTTGGGAAGTATTGTTTGGGGAAAAGGCACAAAACGTTTGTTCTTTGAAGGTACCATTATGTGGACCCAAACCTCAAAAATCAAAAATGTGATTTATCATATCGCCGGAATACAATTTTTAGAAAAAATCAATTTAACCGATTCGATGCTTGCCAGAAGTTTGGAGATCAAATGAAAATATTATTATTAGGGGGCACGGGTCTTGTCGGCAAACAAGTGTTACTCTCGCTCCTTTTCTACCCTCAAATCAAAAAAGTTACTGTGTGGGCACGTCATTTTGAAAACTCTTCAAAACCTAACCTTCCAATTGAAGTTATAAAAGCGACTTGGGAAGATTTTCAGGCAGGGAAAGTAAGTGTTCCCGAAGGGATTGATGCCGTCTTTTGTTGTTTGGGAACGACGATAGGAAAAGCAGGTAGTCAGGAAAAATTTCGAGAAATCGATTTTGATTACCCTCTACTTGCAGCAAGACAAGCAAAAGAAAAAAATATACCAGGATTTTATATCATCACTGCGATGGGTTCAGATCCTAACTCAAATATCTTTTACAACCGAGTGAAGGGTGAATTAGAATGGGAGTTAAAAACACTAAAATTTCCATTTTTAGGAATCTTTCGGCCTTCACTCCTCATTGGCGATCGAGAAGAGTTGAGAATAGGGGAAAAAATAGGTGAGGCAGTCAGTAATTTTTTTCCGTTTGGATTGTTTGGTTTGCAAAAGTACAAACCCATCCAAGCGGCTTACGTTGCAAAAGCAATGATCTATTCTTTGTTAAAAGACAAACCATCAAGTGAAACCAAACCAGTCGTAAAAATTTATGAAAACGATGTCCTTTGGGAAATCGGCAAGGACCATACTTTTTGATACCAGATAACAAACAAAAACCCTATTCCAAAACCAAATACATCATATTAAGTTTTGTTGTTCACTTCATCGTGAGAGTTTGGTATTTATTTGTTCGTAATCAAAAGTTTATCATTCCTGATGAATCTGCGAAAGTGATTGAACAAGGGAAAAACTACATCATTGCTGTTTTCCATGAAACCACACTTTCTTTGTACCGGCATGCAACGCAGTATTTAAAACGAAAGAAAAAAGCGGATATGGTGGCACTTGTCTCCCAATCCAAAGATGGAGAAATCATCCACCAAACTTTTGCTCGTTCTGGACTTCGATCTGTGCGTGGTTCTTCCACTAGAGGCGGAACAGGAGCCTTTCGAAATATCTTAAAAGAAATGAAACAGGGTGCCGTTCCCATCTTTACGGTGGATGGTCCCAAAGGCCCAAGAAAGGAAGTAAAACCTGGTGTGATTGTGACTGCATCTCTCACTGGTTTCCCGATTTTATACCTCCATTCTTGTTACGATCGTGCATATGTGTTTAAGAGTTGGGACCGCCATTTTTTTCCAAAATTTGGGGCTCGTCTATTCATCCAATATGGCAAACCCTTCCTTGTTCCAAAAGGCCTCACCGAAAGCCAAATCGATGAATATGCAAAAAAATTGGAACGAGAGATGCAAGAAAACGCCGAGTCGCTGGAAACCTATGTGCGTGGACTCTTTCCTGACAATTCTATTGACGTACCACCTAAAAACGAAATTTTAACCAAGTAAGGTAAAAAATATGTCCTCTCTTAAAAACTATATCTTCACTTCCGAGTCCGTATCTGAAGGACACCCGGACAAAGTCTGTGACCAAATTTCTGATGCCATTCTTGATGCGTATTTAGCGCAAGATCCAAAGTCCCGTGTTGCATGTGAAACCCTTGTAACAACAAACCTCGTGGTAATCGCCGGTGAAATCACAAGTAAAGGAAAAGTAGACACACAAGAAATCGCTCGTAATGTGATTCGAAAAATCGGATACAACGACATCAATATGTATTTTGATGCAGACTTTGCTGTTGTTGCTTCCCACGTGCATGCACAATCTCCAGACATTGCCCAAGGGGTAAACGAAGGAGAGGGACTTCATACAGAACAAGGTGCTGGTGACCAAGGTTTGATGTTTGGTTTTGCGATTGCAGAAACTCCGGAACTAATGCCTGCTCCTTTGTATTACTCTCATAAACTCTTAGAGCATTTATCTGAACTTCGCCATACAAACAAAATTGATTGGCTTCGTCCTGATGCAAAATCTCAAGTTACCATCCAATACGAAGATGGAAAACCAAAACGTGTTGATACAGTGGTAATCTCCACCCAACACAAACCAGGTGTGACTCACAAACAAATCGAAGAAGCAGTCATTGAGGAATGTATCAAAAAAATGATTCCGAAAGAATTGTTAACAAACACTCGTTATTTCATTAACCCTACAGGTAAATTTGAGATTGGTGGTCCACATGGTGATACTGGTCTAACAGGACGCAAAATTATCGTAGATACTTACGGTGGAATGGGTCGCCATGGTGGTGGTGCATTCTCTGGTAAAGATCCTTCAAAAGTAGACAGATCTGCTGCCTATATGGGTCGTTATATTGCTAAAAACGTGGTGGCAGCTGGGCTTGCTCATAAATGTGAAGTTCAATTGGCATATGCGATTGGAGTGGCACAACCAGTATCCGTTCTTGTTGATACATTTGGAACAGGAACTATTTCCGATGAAGAGATTGCAAAACGTGTTCTAGCAAACTTCAAACTCACTCCAAAAGGAATCGTCGAAGGTTTAGACTTACTTGGAAAAGGAAGAACTTACCAAGAAACTGCAGCTTACGGTCACTTTGGTAGAACGGGAAGCACGTTTACTTGGGAAAAAACTGATAAAGCTGAAGCGTTAAAAAAAGGATAAATAATGGGAGCACCTAGCCAATCGACAGCGGACAAAAAAGCAACAAGAGATGCATACGGCGAAGCCTTAGTTGAGTTAGGTGCGTCAAGACAAGATGTGGTGGTTTTAGATGCGGATCTTTCCGGTTCCACTAAAACTGCTGACTTCAAAAAAAAATATCCTGAAAGATTTTTTAACGTAGGTGTCGCTGAACAAAACTTAGTTGGTCATGCAGCGGGACTTGCCCTTTCTGGATTTGTTCCGTTTGCATCGAGTTTTGCCATGTTTTTGTCTGGTCGAGCATGGGAAGTTGTCCGAAATAGTGTCGTATACCCAAAGTTAAACGTAAAACTCGTGGCTTCTCATGGTGGAATCACTGTGGGAGAAGATGGTGCATCTCATCAATGTATCGAGGACTTTGCGATTATGCGTGTCATTCCTGAAATGACTGTCATTTGCCCGTCTGACTTTAATGAAACCAAACAAGTGATCCATGCCATTGCCGATTACAAAGGTCCAGTCTATGTGCGTGTTGGTCGACCTGCCATTCCTGTCATTGAAAGAGAAAACTACAAATTCCAAATCGGAAAAGCAGAAGTAATGTCAGAAGGAAAAGACGTTTGTATCATTGCAAACGGTGTGATGGTCAATGAAGCCATGTCAGCAGTGACTCTTTTAAAAGAAAAAGGAATTAGTGCGACACTCCTCAATATGGCAACCATCAAACCTTTGGACAAAGAAATGATTGTCGCCAAAGCAAAAGAATGTGGTGCCGTCGTGACTTGTGAAGAACATAATGTCATTGGTGGCCTAGGTTCTGCTGTCTCTGAACTTTTATCCGAAGAATTCCCAGTACCAGTGATCAAAGTTGGGATGAAGGATAGTTTTGGTAAGTCAGGAACTTGGAGTGGTTTACTCGACTATTTTGGCCTCCGCGCCAAAGATGTAGTTTCCCACGCGGAACTTGCCATTTCCAAAAAGAAAAAATAAGGGTAGGGCTTCGGCAATGACCGGTTCCGGAGCTACCCAACCTTCTATCTTAGAAGAAACAGAGATTAAACCCCGCAAAAATAACGGCCCTTGGAAGGTTGTTTTGTGGGATGATGACCACCATACGTATGAATATGTCATAGAGATGTTGATGGATGTTTGCCAAATGACTTGGGAAAAAGCCTTCCAACATGCGGTTGAAGTTGACACTCGTAAAAAAACCATCGTCTTTTCTGGGGAATTAGAACATGCAGAATTTGTCCATGAACGGATCTTAAATTATGGACCTGACCCACGTATGAGTTCCTCAAAAGGTTCCATGACGGCGACGTTGGAACAATAAATTTTAGGGAATCAGAAGATACGAAGGGAGATTTTATTCACTCAAATTTCCTACTGAAATTACCGCCGAGAGATTTCTTAATTTGTTTTGAAACGTTTAGGTTTATTAATTTCAGATTTCAATAATTAAAGTTTTCACATCTTTCGCTCTAATGCGTAATTACGCTCTGGTACGATGAGCGAAGAAACCGATTCATTGGTATCGATTTTGATATTGGTGACAGGGTTGTAAGTATCGAGCATCGTTTCTCCATCGACTATGAATTGGTAATGATACTCACCTGGAAGTAATTTTTTCTCTAATGTAAAGACTCCCTTACGATCTTTTTTCAAAAAATCATGTTCTGGGTTCCAGTCATTAAAATTCCCTACGACACGTACCACTTCGGCATTTGGTAAATAAATTTGAAATTTCACGGTACGTAGGTCTCTTTCTTCATTTGCAGAATCTTCAAGAACCATGGTCTTTGTTTGTCTGTCAGTGTCTTTCGAGTCCAAAACAAATCTTGAATAATACGAACCAGATCCATCTTCCACCTTATCGAAGTTTTCTGGATCATAAGTAAGAAGTCCATTCACACGGAATTTGTATTCATAAACAGGGTCATCTTCATAGTTTTCTTTGATTTGGTTTGGTTCAACTACAGTATAATAAATACCATATTGGTTCCGTTTCATTTCAGAACATTCCCAGTTGTTGAAACTCCCACAAATTTCAACTGATTCATCCCGAAGCCCATTGTATGTAAAAAGGATCCCGCGGTGCAAAAGATTACCACTTGAAACATAAGATTCAACGTCAAGGTAACGAATGTAACGTGGAGCGATGTTTTTTTTCAGACTTTCCAATTGCCAAAGATAATATACCGTATTTTGGTCTTCTGTTTCTTCCGACATTTCGAGTTCCCCAGAGGAAAAACTACCAATCCAATCCATGCCTTCGTCGGCAAAAATACCAATCCCAGTGAAAAAGAGTAAAATGAGGGCAATTCGGATGAATTTGGATTTCAACATAGTGCAGTCGTCTCTAAAGTCCTTTGTTTTCATTTTCGGCAGGATTGAAAAAAGAGAGTGAAAGGTTTTTTTCTGAATGAACAATCTGACATAATAAAAAAAATATTCTGTCATTTTCAGAAGGGGCCGATAATTCATTAGGAATAGACCTTCGCATGGCTGAGCCAATAGACAAATTGAGTCCGGAAGAAATCAAACAAATCGAGACGATGTTTTCGGCTCTCAATAAAAATCCTATGTCTTCGGAAGAACTCAATCCGATGGCGAAAGTTTTACGTGAGAAATTAGGATATACCAATCCATTTTCTGGCAATGAAGAGCCAGAACCTTCAGACGAAGAACCAAATGATGCGATTCCCGATGATTTTGGTGGAGATGACACTAGCGAAGGTGAAACATCCGATCCATTTGCTGGGCTTGATGATGATGACGATTTTGGACCACCCAAACTATCCAGCAACCAACCAGAAGAAGACGACGGCATTGATTTAGATGAACTATTAGGGGAAGACAGTCCCAAATCCCAAGAAACACCTTCGCCTACCACGAATGATTTTGATGATTTGGGAGTGGATACCCCAGCAGATGACTTTGGAGCCGAAGAAGATCCATCTACTGATGAAGCCGATCCTTTTGCAAATTTAGATTCACCAAACGAAGAGACAAGTGCTGCCGATGACCCGTTTGCAAATTTAGATGCCATCGATGAAGCTCCGGTGGAAGAGATAAAAGCACCAGAAATTGGTGATGATCCTTTTGCGAATTTAGGAGGAGATGACGATTCCTCTCCTAAAACGACCGACGAAGATTTGTTTGCTGGATTCGATTCTGGATCAGACACAGACGAATCCCAAACACCTACAGATGATTTTGATTTTGGATCAGGTGGAGAAACTCAAGGCGGTGACGATCCATTTGCTGATATGGGTTCGTCTCCCGCAGATTCCGATGTGGGATCTGGATTTGGTGATGATCCATTTGCCAGTTTAGATACTCCTTCTCAAACAACTGATACCACCAATGATCCGTTTGGCGGTTTGGACACACCAACACCTAGCGGTGAGTCTTCTTTTGGTGATGACCCATTTGCTGATATGGGCTCAACTCCGATGGATTCCGATGTGGGATCTGGATTTGGTGATGATCCATTTGCAAATATAGATTCTACTCCTTCTACAAAGGAAAGTGAACCTGCTGACATTGGTGGAGGATTTGATGATCCGTTTGGTGATCTTGGTGTGGGAATGGAACCACCAAGTCTTGACGACGATCTTGCTGCACCTTCCTTTGACGATCTTGCACCATCAATCGATGATATGCCAGTTTCCTCCATGGATGATTTTGGTGGAAATGATGAAGGTCCTGGTGGTTTTGAAGAAGACCTCATGTCTCTTGGCAAAGAGGAAGAACCGGAAGAATCTCTTGAAGCCAACCTAACGGATGAAGAACTTGCAGTCATCCAATCGGAACTTCTTCGTTACCCTCCGAAATTACGAAGGACAATCATTGATACGATTGTTAACCAAAGAATTCCAGTTCGTAATCAAAAAGAAATCATCGAACTTATCAAAGCACAACAAAAACCAGAAGACATCGCAAGTTACTTAAGCGGACTTTTGGGAGAACGTGTCGAGCTTAGTGATTCAAGTGGAAAATTTGCAGCTGATGGTGTTCCCATCATTGCAAGTAAAGATGCATACACTAAAGAAGGTGCTGCTCGCAAACGAGAGCTTATACGGCGGACCATCCTTTCTTCAGCCGCCGCTATCTTTTTAGTTTTTGGAATCGTTACTTTATGGAAGTATGTGATTGTTCCTTACCGAGCCAAAGCCCAGTATGCGCTTGGTCTTGAAAAAATTGAAGAATTCACTTATGAAACGGATGCATTGGAAAAGAAAAAGTTACTCGCTGATGCTGAAAATTATTTTATCAAAGGGGAAGAAATTTTCCCACATAACCTAGAGTTTTTGAACAAATATTGCAGTGCTTATACCAAAGCTGGTTTGTACGAACGTGCCTTTGAAAAATGTTTTGGGAAAGTTGAACCTGATTTTGGATATGAACCTGAAGATAAAGAACACAAACGTGCTTGGGAAAATCGAAAAGAAGTACCAAACATTAGTTTTGCGAAAAAAACGGAATGGAATGATGCGGGTGTGGAAACAGCAGGTCGTCGTCCACTTCCAGAGTTAGCATTTTATTTAACTTCACAAGACAAAGTACCAAGAAAGGTTTTAAAAGCAGGGGCATACATTGCATCTCGCCTCAAATACAATATCCATGACATAGATACATACATTGCACTTGGTAACTTCCATTCCTTCCATAGGAAAGACTTTATTGAAGTTCCACCGGGAAGTAATCGTAAAAAATACAAAAACGATCATTTAGCGATTGAATACTTCAAACGTGTGTTTACCGATGGAGGAGATCCAGATAACGTTGATGCAATTGCAGGTATTGCAAAAATATTCTATAATAAACAAGAATTTGGAACTGCCGTTAAATATTATAATGATATCATTGAAAAATATCCTAAAAATCCAATTGGGCATGGCGGAATTTTATCCACTTATATCGAAATGTGGAAACGAGACAAAAATCCGCAGTATGTTCTAAATCACCATAGGCAAGTTCGTAATGCTTTAAATATTGAAGACGAACTTTCACTTTTTGTTTTGGCCAAACTTGCATCCTTCTACATAGATTTGGATTCAGAAGAAGTGCGTATTAAATACAACATCAACCCAGAAGACCAAGTCACGGGAATGGAAATTGATGATAACGTAGAATACCTGTTAAACATCGCTTATGGTAAAGATGGTGGAGCTAAATTTGCAGAAGGTTATTACCAACGTGCTCGATTTTATTTCAAAAAAGAAGAAGCGGCTCGTGCCTTAAAACAACTTGAGTTGGCATCAACTTATGATGTCAGACACTATTTAGCTGTTTTACTTATGGCTGAATATTATATTCAAACAGAAAATTATGATGAAGCTGTAAAACTTCTACGTGAATCCGATGATCGATACCAAAACTATAGAGATCGTTTAGGAGAACGAGATGAAGATGAAACTTTACTTGAAGGAAGTCCAGGAAGGATATCTTTTAACTTAGGAAAAATCCAATTTTTAGAAGCTGCAGGCATTAATAAAACAGACAATATAAGAGAGTTTCCTGGCAAAAAAATCTATCCTGAACGAAGCATTGGAACTCTTTCTTTTGAGGAAAAAGAAAGACGGAATGGTTTGTTTATGGCACGTGAATCATTCCTTGCAGCCCTTGACCGCGACATCACAAAAGATTCAAAGATTGTCCGTGAATGTTATTATTATTTAGGTTGGATCGATTATAATCATGGGGATTTTGCTCAGAGTTTGGATTTTTGGGCAGAATTACCTGAAGAAGACATCTATAACAATCCTACGCTTTTATTTGGGAAAGGGAATGCATTTTATTACACTAGGCAATACAATGCGGCACTTGGCAACTATCTCAAGTTAAAGGATGATTTTGAACTCAAAGAACAAAGTTTGGGTCGAATTGATACTGAAAATTCGGATCATAGAGAAGTGTATGAGACACTTACGGCCCTCTATAATAATATTGGTGCCGTGTATGAGAAAAAACAAGATACTATCAATGCACTCAAATACTATTGGAAGGCAATGGAAACAGCGCGTAAAATTGGATCCGTCAGTGAAATTGCCAACTCTAACAAAGATTTAGTGTTTGCTCGTGCCAAACTTGACAGAGAACCGTTGCTTGAAGATTGGCTTGCACCAACCCTCGATCGATTGACAGAAATAAAAAAATAGGGATTAACGTTTACGGAATCTTTCGCGGATTCCAAGTAATAAGAAGTAAAAAGTCTCCCACATCCGACGGATTCGATATGGCCTAGCGATGATACGCCATAACCAGATAAGACCCCTTTCTTTAAACCATTCTGGCGCTTTTCTATCAGCACCAGATAACATATCTAAGGCGCCGCCAACACCAATGACTACAGCTTTGCCGAAATAACCAGTGTTATTTTCGATCCAAATTTCTTGTTCTGGAAAGTCCATCGCTAAGAAGATAATGTCTGGTCCTGTTTTCCGAATTGCTTCTTTGACCCGCATTTCCCTTTGACGATCGAGATGGCCTGCGTGCCTTCCTACGATTCGAACTTTTGGGAAGTGCCTTGTGAGATTAAAATAAATTCGCTCAACAATTTCGTCTTTAGCCCCAAAGATGAATGCCGTAAATTCTTTGAGTTCTGCTAGGCGGATGAGATCCATCATCACTGCAATTGGGGTCACACGTTCTTTCAGTCGACCCTTTGTCATCCAACCAATCCCGGCACCTTCCACCAAAATGGTGCCAGCTTTTTCTGCGATACGGTGGAGTGATTTTTTGGGACGCATCCTCATGAGTTTGATCGGATCTAAGAACAAAACATGGTGCATGCCTTCTTTTTTCTCGAGCACACGGAAGAGTTTGGCAATGGCTTCATCAGTTGTGACATTGTCTATCGGAATTCCCAAAACATTTAAGGTTTCCAACTTAGAAACATCGATATTTTGGTATTCGAGTAGTATATCTCTCTCGTCTTTTGAGGAATTGTGAACGATTTCGCTCAATTGCTTCATGTAGCCAGGTTTTCCTTTCCTATCTAAAGCATTATGTCCAGTACCCTCTCTTGTCGCCTCTAAATTTTTAAAAACTTTCGTTTTTTCACTTGGATTGGAACCGAGAGAAAGAGAAAAAGTATCAAAATGTTTCGTAGCAATTGTTTTCTAATTTTTATTCTCCTTTTTCTCTCAAGCGCAAGTTATGCGGAAAAAATTTCAATCTTTGGAACCATTCAAAATGGTACAACACGAGGATTAGGCAAAGCAGACTCAATTCGGATGTTGGCACTACAAGGTGCAATGGTCCCTCTATCAGAAATTGGACCACAAAATGGGAAATTTCGATTTCCTGAAATGGATTTACCTGAGGGTGCACCCATCCTTTTACAAATCCAATACCAAGGTGTAAATTATAATAAAATGATCCCACCAACTACCATGTTTCGTACTTCTCCTCAAGAGGTAACGGTATATGATACAGGTGCAGATCGTAAACAAATTTCAATCAAAAGCTTAATGCAAGTTATGCGTGAGAAAAAAGGACTCCGAATATTTAAACTATTCCTAATCGATAATGCAAGTAATCCACCAAAATCCTATGATTCCAAAGCAGGTGCATTGGAATATTCAGTGGCAAAAGAGGCTACTGAGATTATGGCACAACTCCAACAACCAGGTAGCAAAATGGCAATTCCACTTGGTGTTCCAGAAGGACCAAATGGAGGTAGGATTTTAGATCGAGCAGTATTACCAGGAAGTTCTGAATTACAAATCTCGTATTTGATTCCCAATTCACAAGATTCATTCAGTGAACGAATGTTAATTGAGTCTGAGAATGGCAAATATCCAATCTTTGTGAAACCTCAAGATATGGAAGTGAAAACCAATGAAAAAACACCTATTGTAAAATTAGATAAAGATGTACCGAAAGGTCTCAGTGCTTATG
This sequence comes from Leptospira bouyouniensis, assembly GCF_004769525.1. NCBI lineage: Bacteria > Pseudomonadati > Spirochaetota > Leptospiria > Leptospirales > Leptospiraceae > Leptospira > Leptospira bouyouniensis. Next base: position 797,660 of record NZ_RQFT01000003.1, read on the forward strand.
TACTCAATGCACTTGAGTTTGGAACAATTGTTGAATTTCAATTTGTTGGTGGAAAAGCACTACCATCTATGGCCAATTCACCTAATCCAGAAATTTGGAATGGATCGATCTTAACTAGTTGGGATTTGTCTTTATTTGCAGTCATTGGATTTTTAGGACTACTCTTTACACTCTCATTTATTTTTGTCTACCGCAAACAAACAGAAAGGAAAAACAATTTATGAACCAAAAAAAATCAAAACAAGAAACCACCTATCTTAGGTTTTTTGGCCTTGCAGAACTTGTGAACCATGGCCCAAGAGGGATTTTAGCCTTCTGGATGATATTAGGGATGGCATTCTTTTTGTTTGGTGATCAGAACCTAATTGCACCCAATATGAAAAATATTGGTGCATCGTTAGGTATTACAGATCCGAATGAAGTGGATTGGAAGTTTGGTGGTATCATTCCAGTTTTGTTTTTTATCCTTGGTGGATTTGTTTCCCTTTCGATGGGATATCTTTCACAAGCATTTTCCAGGAAACACTTGTTGGTTGCTACTGTGTTATTAGGAGAGATCCCTTGTTTTTTAACTGCTTATGCACAAACATACGATCAGTTTTTAATCCTTAGAACTCTTTGTGGATTTGGACTTGGTGGTATTTTCCCTTTGCTCTTTAGTTTGATTGGTGATTATTTTTCGAGTCAATCGAGAGCAATTGCTACAGGTTATGTATCACTTGCAATGGGACTTGGGGTTGGAGTAGGGCAGTTATTAGGTGGAATTCTTGGTGGTGCAGATCCTATTGATGGTTGGAGAGCTTCATTTATCTATATGTCTGCTCCTTCATTTTTCTTTGTGGCAATTTATTTGTTTTTCTGTAAAGAACCTAAACGAGGTGGGGCAGAAGAAGTTGGTGTTGATGAACTTTCTCACAAAATCACACTTAAAGATTTTAAATTATTATTTGAAAACAAAACAAATCTCGGAGCTTTTTTACAAGGTCTTCCAGGTTGTATTCCTTGGGGTGTGTTCTTTGTTTATTTGGCCGATTATTACGAACATACATACCATTTATCCAAAGAAGTATCTGCAGGTATGATTACCTTTGCAGCGATAGGAATTTTTATTGGGACTTTCTTTGGTGGTGTACTTGGTCAAATTTTGTATAATATCAAAAAAACGTACCAACCGTTGCTTTGTATGGGTACAACATTCTTTGGTGTTTTTCCAGCAGTGATGTTGTTATATGCATTTGATATTGTTCCTTATATGGGTCTTTTTATAGCACTAAATATTTTCACAGGGATTATGATTTCAGTAACTGGCCCGAATGTAAGAGCAGTACTACTCAATGTGAATGAGCCAAAATCTAGAAGTGCGATTTTTTCAATTTATAATTTAACAGATGATTTAGGAAAAGGTTTAGGACCTGTGATGTCAGCGGTTATTCTCGGGCTCACACCTGATCGTGGTCTTGCCCTTTCTATCTCTATTCTTTTTTGGATTCCATGTGCACTTGCTTGGATTTTAGTACTGTTCAATTATGAAAAAGATGAAGCTAACATGCATTTATTGATGAAACAAAATGTTTCTTAATTCATTTTTGAAATACAATTTTAAAAATTGAACAAAAGCACATCAATGCAGATTAAACATAACTTACTTGATATAGAAGGGACAACGGCACCAATTGCCTTTGTCCACGAGATTCTTTTTCCTTATGCGAAAAAACACATTCATTCTTTTTTAAAGGACTATCAATTTTCGGAAGACCAATGGACGGAAATCCAAACGGAATTCCAAAAAGATATATCAACTTCTGATTCATTACTAACTCAAAAACTTTCGATTCAAAAATCTTCTGGTGAATTGAATGCAAATGAAATACCAAAAACACTTTCTATGCAATTCGTTTCCGTTTATTTTGAATATTTAATTGAGAAGGATCGAAAATTTGGTCCCTTGAAATCGATTCAAGGTAAAATTTGGAAACAGGGTTATGAATCTGGTGAAATCAAAAGTACCGTGTATGAAGATGTCCTGGGTTTTTTAAAATCTTCCAAAGAAGCCGGGATTCAAAATCATGTTTATTCCTCTGGTTCAGTGGAAGCTCAACATTTAATCTATCAATATTCGGTGTTAGGTGATTTGCGAGAGTACTTCACTTCTTATTTTGATACGGCAGTTGGTGGCAAAAGAGAAAAAGAGAGTTATGAAAGGATTGTTGGAATCCTCAATGTTTTGCCCAATCAAATTCGATTTTTTACCGACATTGTTGAAGAAGCGGAAGCAGCTAATGCTACAGGAATGGATGTGGTAATTTTAAATCGGCCTGGAAACCTCAAACAAAAACCTCATCCATTCCCTATTTGGGAACATTTTTAAGTAAAAAACCAAATCCCAAACGAATACACGAATATAAGACCTGAGAAAATGATTTTCCAAAAAAAATGAGCCTGGATTAAATTCATAAACACAAACGAGATGAGAAGAAATTTGAGTGCACTCATAACTATCAAATTCCAATTACCAGGCACAAATGATCCAAACCCATAAAAAGAAAGGTAAACAGTCAGAAACAATATTAAATAAGTAAATACAATCTGTAACATACGCTCTCCTTATTGGATCAAATACAATGCTGGGTACAAAATTAACCAAATAAGATCACACATATGCCAAAATATAGCCCCAGCTTCTAAGTTGACAAATTGTATGTTTTTACGAGTGAAGAATACAATAAGTAGGATTAATAAACCAACAACTACATGTAAGTAGTGAAAGCCAGTTAACAACCAGTAATAGCTAAAAAAGACACTTAAGTCTAAAGTAAAACCTAAACTCCATTTATTTTCGAATTCTAAAAATTTAAGAATCAAAAATCCTAAACCAAATATTATAGAGCCTAAGATTCCAAAAATGAAAATTGGTTCTTTTTGTTTTTCTTTTGCGTATACACTTAATGCTAATAAAAATCCGCTCGTAAGAAGGAAGATGGTATTCCAAAACGCAAAACTTCGATTCAATTGGCTTTGCATGGCTTGAAAACCACTTGGATTTTGAGCTTTATCAAAGATGAGAGATCCAATTCCCATACAAAATGTGATCACTTCAACAAAAACAATGAGCCAAATCAAGATTCCACCTGGTGGGTACCAGATTGATTCGTCACTCTCTGCGAACTTGGTGTTCATAGATGCTCCTTTCGTTTAAAATAAATCAAAATAGCAGAATATTCAATATAAATTATATAATTTATGGAATCATATCAGTTTGGTTATATTTAATCGTTCAGTTTGAACGGTGTTTTAAATATTGAACAAGGATCGTAAATAGATTTTAAATGATTCTAATTTTCAATTTGTTTCATTATGTTTTACTTCGAATATTATGATACACTAAAATATATTAAGAACTTGATTTAGATCAAGGCAATTTGTACAATCTGCACTTACATTTGTAAAATGAAAAAAGGAGGTAGGGATGCTTTCAAAATCGCAAGCTAGGGCATTCTTTCTGGGTGGAACGTTTTTGTTCAGTGCAATCTTTGTGTTCCTCACAATAGATTCCATTCGACAAAACGATGCCCGTACCAATGCGCAAAACTTAACTGAAGATGTGCTGAAGGGGAAAGAGATTTGGGAAAAAAACAATTGTATGGGTTGCCATACCTTACTTGGAGAAGGCGCTTATTACGCTCCTGATTTGACAAAAGTTGTCGAACGAAGGGGTGTTAGTTGGATCGATGTGTTTTTAGATGATCCTCAAGCGATGTTCCCTGGGGAACGTAAAATGGTGAAATACAATTTCACGAAAGAAGAAAAAGGACAGGTCATCGCCTTCTTGGATTGGGTTGGAAAGATTGATGCAAATGGTTGGCCTCCAAAACCAAATATTCCAGTTGATTCGATTGCAATAGCCGTATCTCCGCAAACTTCAACTAATATTGTCAAAGTATCGCAACCAGAAAAGTTTTCACAGCTTTGTGTCGCCTGTCACGCAGTAGGTGGTAAGGGTGGAAATGTGGGGCCAACACTTGACCATGTTGGATCAAAGTTTGATGCCGATTACCTTAATCGTTGGTTGATTGATCCACAAGTGATTAAACCGGGAACAAATATGCCAAAGTTACCGTTAAGTGATACAGAGAGAAAAGACATCGTAACTTATCTTTCTGCATTAAAATAAGGAGAAACAATGAGATTCCAATCACAAAAGGTCGCATATTGGTTCTTTGCAACTTGTATGTTACTCTTATCATTACAAATCGTTTATGGTTTTATCATGGGTTTCGCTCGTATTGGAATGGATGGACTACATGATTATATTCCGTTTAATACAGCACGTGCGACACATACCAATTTACTTGTCGTTTGGTTATTAACTGGATTCATGGGTGCGGCGTATTACATCATCCCAGAAGAATCCGACCGGGAATTGTATAGTGTAAAACTCGCTTATATCCAACTTATTTCTTGGGTTGTGGTGGGTGTTATCGCGATTGTTGGTTTCCATTTTAATTGGTGGGAAGGCCGTAAGTTCTTAGAAATTCCTAGACCTCTTGATTATTTGGTTGTTGTCAATGTTTTGACTTTTCTTTTTAACATTGCAATGACCATTTGGGAAGCCAAAAAAAGAAGTACAACACAACTAGTTCTTTTCTTTGGTCTGTTATGCGCGGCTTTATTGTATCTTCCAGGTATGATTTACTTCGACAACCAAACCCTCGATTCCTACTTTCGATGGTGGGTCGTACACCTTTGGGTAGAAGGAGTTTGGGAACTCATCATGGGTGGTATCTTAGCATTTTTACTCATCAAACTCACGGGAGTGGATCGAGAAGTGATAGAAAAATGGTTGTATGTGGTTGTTGGTCTCACTTTTCTTTCTGGGATTTTGGGAACCGGCCATCACTATTATTGGATTGGAACTCCAAAGTATTGGCTGATGGTGGGTGGTATTTTTTCAGCATTAGAGCCACTTGCATTCCTTGGAATGGCGATTTGGGCACTCAATATGTATCGTAAAAAGGGTAAAGACCATCCAAATAAAATCGCACTCTATTGGACACTTGGAAGTGCGATCATGTCTTTTATTGGAGCTGGATTTCTAGGTTTTGCACACACATGGCCTGCGGTCAATCAATGGACACATGGTACACTTGTCACTGCGATGCACGGTCACCTTGCGTTCTGGGGAGCTTACGCCATGTTAGTGTTAGCTGTAATTTCTTATGCAATGCCAAACATGACAGGTAGAAAACTGTTTACTGGTATGTCAGGGTATTTAGCATTTTGGGCATCCAATGTTGGTATGTTAGGAATGACTGGAGCTCTAGCTGTCGCGGGGATCACACAAGTATACCTTGAACGTAAATTGGGTATGGATTTTCTTGTCGTACAAAAAGAAATCGTATTCCACTTTATTGGAATGTTACTTGCGGCAACACTTTTCACAGTTGGAATCACTTATTTTATCGTTGATTTCATTCGACATGGACTTCCATCAAACGAAGCTCTTGGAAAAAATGTTGGCGATTTAGATTAACATATGTTAACAACAAAAATTCCCTATTACGAACCAATCGGTAAGGAAGTAGAAATTTTTCAAATGGCGGCCGAGAACACTCTGCCGCTTTTGCTAAAAGGACCCACTGGCTCTGGAAAATCCCGATTTTTAGAATTTATGGCACATCAAATGGGTCGTAAACTCATCACCATATTATGCAATGATGAAACCTCTGCAGTGGATTTGGTGGGGCGATTCATTGTTAAAGGTGCAGATACCATTTGGATGGATGGCCCACTCACAATGGGAGTGAAAGAAGGTGCGATTGTGTATTTGGATGAAATTGCCGAGGCAAGGCCAGATACTCTTGTCACAATCCATTCACTCACGGACCACAGGCGAACTTTATTCATAGAACGAAAAAATGAGTCATTGGTAGCGCACCCTGATTTTTTATTGGTGGCATCGTATAATCCTGGATACCAAAAAGGATTTAAAGAATTAAAACCTTCCACCAAACAACGATTTTTAGGAATGGATTTTCCTTATCCAAAAGCATCAGTAGAAGAAAAGATCATCGTTGGAGAAACTGGAATTTCAGAATCAATATCTAAAAAATTAGTGCAGTTTGCAAATTTAGTTCGTAATAAACCTGAGTTAGGTTTGGCGGAAACTGTTTCCACAAGGTTACTCGTTTCCTGCGCTAAGTTAATATCTAAAGGGCTTCCTTCTCGTTTAGCAGGTCGTACAGCAATCATCTTACCTTTGACAGACGATGATGATACTGTTAGTGCATTACAAGATAGCTTTGATTTAATCTTTTAGGATTTCAATTTGGAATGGGATCAATTTGTATTTTACCAAGGTCATAAACTTTGGAAAAAATTGAAAACAAAACTAACTCCACCGAGTCCTTACTTTCCATATGAAATGGAAAAAGAGGAAATCAAAATCATTAAATACCTACAGACATTACGTACGGAAACTACATCCATTTTATATGGAGGTAAGGAAATTTCACTTGGACAAAATTTTTTAAAAATTCCTGAAGTGCTACATTGGTATGAGAAAGAATCGGATACAAAAAAACAAGTTCGGATCCTACTTGCCTACCTGTCATACCTTTTTAATATAAAATGTGCTTTTGGCTTTTCGGATGCAATATCACCTTTGCCTGCGAATATACAAAATAATCAAAAGAAAATCGATGCTTTAGAACAAAATGTGTTTGGCTTACTATCATTTTACACTCATTTCCGTTCTTTCTTAAAAGTATTTCCAGGTGCCAAAACTGATTGGAAAGAGATTCAAAAGGAAAGATTGTCTCTTCGTAAAAGAGATCCTAAACAATATGTAAGTATTATATCATATTTTTATAATGCGTCTTCCTTTCTTACTAATACACGTATGAACTTTCCTACTGGGAAAGATTTTGTATCTGCAAAACAAAAACAAAACGTTTCATCCAAAGAATCTAAACATAAATTGAACCCCATTGAAGCTGAAATTTTAGAAGTAGATGAGAAAAAAATCGAGGAATATACGTTAGGTCACAATTTTGAAAAAATTGAAACGGTAGAGGAGTTTGATGGACAATGGAGAGACATTGATGGGGAAGAAGATATGGAGGAAGAAGAAGCCCTACAGGAACTCAATCTAAAACACATTATCCGAACCGAAGACCCCATACACACTACAAGAACAAGTGAGTCAGGTTCTGGCACATTATCAGAAATTTTAGACGATACGAGTAATGAGAATCCTTACTTATATTCTGAATGGGATTATAAACAAAAAAAATATAAACCAAATTATTGCACAGTGGCAGAGGAGTTTCCGAAAGTCATTGATCCAAAGTATACTGCTGATGTATTAGAAAAACAACGACGTATACTACTTTTATTAAAGAAAAAAATGACAGCATTACTTAACCAAACACGTATTAAAAAACGATTGGTCTCGGGAGCAGATATTGATTTAGATGCACTTGTTGATCGGTATGCTGACTTAAAAGCTAAAAAAACTCCATCAGAAACCATTTATATGAATCCTATTCGGGATGTATCAGACATTACATTGTATTTTTTGGTAGATCTCAGTTTGTCTACTGACTCTTGGATTCATGACAAACGTATTTTAGATGTGGAAAAAGAAAGTTTGTTATTATTTTCTGAATGTTTGGAAGAGTTGAAAATTCCTTTTGGCATTGCAGGTTTTTATTCTAGAACAAGAAATCACAATCAGTTCATTCACCTCAAACAAATGAATGAACCTTGGTTGGGTGTTCGGGATCGATTGGGTCCTTTATCACCCATCGGTTATACGAGAGTTGGACCTTCTCTTAGGCATGTTAATGAGATTTTAAAGAAAAAAAGTCATAGACAAAAATGGATCATCTTAATCACGGATGCACGACCAAATGATTATGACCAATACGAAGGAAAGTATGGGATTGAAGATGTAAACAAAGCTGTAGGTGAATGTTTGTTAAATGGAATCCAAGTGTATACTTTAGCAATTGGAACTGAGGAAAAACCAACCATTCCCTCTATGATGCGAAATGCAAGCTATCAAATGTTATTCCATCCTGAAAGACTCCTTGATTCTTTACAGGAATTTTTTAGACGAGCCATTCGCATATAAACGCTAAATTGCTTATGAAAGTTTTCCATCTGGCCGTTTCGAAAAAAGGATTTTCGAATATTGAATCAAAAATAGTAAAAAACAAATCATCCAGCCAATCCCTGATATATAATATGCATATTTAAATTGATGGAACAATGGTAAAATTACTCTGATAAGAACGGATAGATTGAGTAATACATATGCAAAAACTGTTAAAGGTGAAGCGACAATCGATCTACCTGTATGGCCCAAACTCACTCTTGTGATCATCCCATAAATGAAAACTCCAAGTCCGCCAACAGTGAGGCTATGAATTGCAGAAGACACTGGAAATAAATTAATGCCTGAAAGACTATACAATAAAAATCCAATACATACCCAAAAGTATCCAAGATACAAAATCCAAAGGATTGGTTTTTTGTAAGATTTCCATGGTTTCCAAGAAAGATAACGAATGGTATTAGCAACAAATAATAAAAAACAAACAATAGATGAAACCAAAATGAATATTTGGAAATCTCGTTTATGGAAAAATGGTATACTACCCCAATTTGTATTTCCAAAATAACCTTGTATTAGTTTTGCGAAATAAAATAGAAACGGTAAATAAACTAGAAGTGTTTCTATTTTTGGCATACGTTTGAAAGTATATCCTTGGATCACAACTCCAGAAAAAAAAGGAACCACACGTCCACCTATGATGAGAATTAGAAATAAAACAACGAAGATACTAAGATGTATATAGAGTAGGGTATGTTCAGAATATAGAATTGAATACGCCGATAATGTACTCAAAATATGAAAGACAGTGAAAACTACATAATGGTATAAAATGGGCCGGTTGTGTTTCTGGGTAGGAACGATTAATTTCGGAAGAAGTAAATATATAACTAAGATGTCTGAACAAATATCAAATCCAAAGGATAAGTATCCAAAAATTCCAAATGAATAAAAAGAAAACCTTCCTAATAACCAAAACATAACTAGATAAAAAAGGTTTTCACCTTTTAATATCGTAGTATTTGTCCAATTTTGAACTGCAGTGAATAAAAAACCCAAAACAATTGCTTTGGTAAAACCAAAAACCATTTCATACGAATGCCAGTAGATTGAATTAATTTGAATTGGATTTGTAATTATATTCGAAAGTACGAATAACCATAAGCCAAGAATGAGGGTTCCATATACGGAACCAAACCAAAAGAAAGGACGAAATGCAGTGTTCCAAAAGCTGAATTGAAAAAAAGAATTCTTCATACTTCGATACTAATCAAAATTAGTATCATTTCCTTGATGCAAATCAATTACTATGCTAAAATTTTCAATAGACCTTCTTTATCGAGGATTTTAATTTCCCCTCTTTGAGTATCAACCAAACCTTGGTCTTTAAGCTGTTTCAAGATCCTAGAAAAAGTTTCAGGTCTAAGGTATAATAATGAAGCCATTTGAGTTTGTTTTAAGGCGAGAGAATCTGGAGTTCCATAAAATAAAAAATGAGCTACTCGTTGCATGGCATCCATGGTCAACCCACGATTGATTGCCAGGTTTAAAGTTTCAATTTTATTCATCAAGGAGTGCATTAGAATATGGTTAAGTTCAATATTCGAGTTTAATCGAGTTTGAACTTCAATAAGCGGCATTCTAATGATTGTACTTGTTTTTGTAAATCTGGCAGATGCAGGGTAAGGAATCCCTTGGATGACAGCCCATTCAGCTATGATACTCACTGGTCTAAAAAAAGTTAATGTTACTTCATTCAAATTTCCATCATATTTAAAAACCTGAAGATCACCATTTACTAAAAGATCCATATAGGCAACATCATCACCTGAATGGAATAAAAATTCGTCCTTTTCGAATGATAGTTCTTTGCATCCAGAAAATGCTTTTAGCAATGATTCTGGACTAGGATTTGTAATATATTTTTTGATCATTGAAGAGATTAAGATATTTACTTTTTCTTTTTAAAGTTTGGAATTTTAATTTCAGTTTCTTTTAAAAATTTCCAAATGCGTTTTAAAGTGACTCTCCAATCTTCTTTTTCTGATTTTTTCGAATTGATATTCGGATTTGATGCGATTTTAGATTCTTGAATAGGTTGTAATTCTGAGACAGGTACAATTGCTGCTATTCCTAAATCAATTTTTAAATACTTTTTTTTGATAATTTTGAAATCAATTTTAGCACCTAACAAACGCACAATTTCTAAGATAATTGCCCACTTAACTTTGATAGGTGTTAATTGATTGTAATTTTCAGATAATTCGTTAAATAACTTTTGCGCAACTTTTGAATTGTTATGAAAAAGTAAAAAACGGAAATGAACATTGCCTTTTAAGTCCTGAGTTATAATTAAGTCATTATGATTGAATTCTTTGAACGGTGGAAAATCTACGAGACGTACGACTACAGAATTGATTAAATCTAAACTATTATGAATTTCGGTTTCAGGATTTACTTTGATTGAGTAAGTAATATCATCTTCAGGGATTACATCATTGATAAATGAAATAAAGTTCACCTGTTCTTTAAATGGAACTTCTTTCAATACTTCTAATCTGGAAAGTTCGATAATATCATCCATCACATTGTCTATCGACGATTGGACTTCAATTACTTCTTTTACAAGGTTTTTATCTTTTGTTTTTTGGTTGGACTCTCTGTAGGCTGCAAGTTTTTCCTTCATTAACTTCAGTGGCCCTGAAATCATCGCATCCATATAAAAAAATATTTTTTCTCTAAGTGAATCTGCTTCTTTTAATCTTTCATATCGATTCTGAAGTTTTCGTTTCATCATCAAAAATTGAAAACGAAGTGCTAAGGTCATCAAAATCAAATACACTAAAAAGCTGGTTTCAAGCGAAGATGGAGAATTTAAATAACCTCTTTCAATTAGAATTTCTTTTAGAATTGAATAAAGTAAGTATACTAGAGCCAACAAATGGATCGTAGATCCTCTTTTTTGTTCTCGAAACTTTATAATGGTTACGTAAATCGCATAACCGATCACAGCAAGTAGATGGATATCCCAATATCCAATAAAATTATACCAAAACACTGGGTTTTGAATGATCAGAAATACAGCGATAAAGAAAAACTGAAACAATAAGTAGATTCTTTGGTATTTGAATAGTTTTAATTCAAAAAAATCTTGGATAAATTGAATAAAACCATACGGTAGTATTAATAAAAACGAATATTCCAGAAATTTTAAAACGGCGAAATGATTAAAAATTAAAAATCGGACTTCGTTTTTGCAAAGTTCATAACCGGAAAAGATAAGTGCTAAAACACTGAAACTAAGGTATTCTTTTTTATCTCGTAAGTTAAAGAAATTGATAAAGAAAAATAATGCGATGAATAAATAGAATCCAACAAATATGAGTTCTACCAATGAATCATATAAGTTACCATTTAGGGCTTCTTCATATGTAAGAATTCGAATTGGGCCAGTGATGATACCTGCTGATGTGGATAATGAAGAATCAATTTTAATAATAAGAACATTTTCACCTTCGAGCAATAAATCGTGAGGGATTGGATAAATTCGAGGTCTACCAAAAGCATATTCTTCTGGGTCTTTACCGAAAGCAGAGTTATTTTTGCCAATGAGAACTCCATTCACAAAAACTTCATCGGATTGGTATACTTTTCCCAATTGAAGTGCTAATGATTTTTGGTGTTGTTCCGTGGTAATTTCAAAACTTTTTCTTATCCAAATGGATCCTCTATAAGATTTGTTTATGTTGCGAAAATTATTAGGAACCGTTATGATATCTAAATTATTCGGATTGAATTCTGGATTTAGAAGATCTGCATTATCATTGAAATAAATTCCCCAGTCTTCTCCGTCTAGCCTTAGTACGACGGTGTTTTCGTCTGTTGTACGAGAACAATTGAACGAAATCAAAAATAGAAAAAATAAGAGAATACGATAGAATGGTAAGGATTTCATTTTTTTGGCTTTTCTGGGATACGAATTGTAAACTTAGCTCCCATTCCTTCGCTTGATTTTAAACTAACAGTACCCGATAAAAAGTTTGTAGAAGCTTCAACTAAAGTTAAACCAATTCCTGCTCCTGGAATTTCATTTTTTTTGTCTCGGTATCCTCTGACAAATTTTTGGAAAATTGTTTCCATTTCCAATTGGCTAAGACCCATACCTTCATCCATTACAATCAATTGATGAAAGCCATCTCGATTATAAAACTCTATATGAATATCAGTTTTGGGATCAGTGTATTGGTATGCGTTTTCGACTAAATTTCTTAAAATACAGAAAAATAATTCTTTTGGAAAATAAATTTCCAAATCATTTGGTCTCACATCAATAAAAGCATTTTTTCTATGTTGACCTAGATGATTTTCAACACTAGCAACGCAATTTTTAATCAATTCAGAAACAGAAAAAGTTTCATAAAAAGGAATATATGTTTTTTCCTCTAGTCGCCTGAGTAATATTGCTTCTTCGACCATATAACTCATGTATGATATGTGGTCTTCAGCTTGTTTGATCGGATCTCCACTTTGTTTTGGAGTAGAAACAGTTTTACTTTTTTTCTTAGCAGCTTTTTTGGTAGATGGTTTTGTTGCTTCTTTAACTTGCGATTTACCCTGATTGGTTGTAATATTATCAATCGCAGTTTTGATTTTTTCCATTCCGGATTTAAATTCTGAAGACAAGTTGATGAGAAAGCCAGTTTTTACCCTTTCCATTTGGATGAGTTCTTTTTCTTGGCCTATATAGTTTTCCAATCCTAGAACGATATCATTCGACAATTGAATCGAAATCATAACTAAGAATATTAAGAATCCTAAGTATAAAGTTCCTGGCATCGAAATAATAATCTCTAGTGCAGAAAGACTATCTATTAAGATCGTAGGTAATAAACATGCGATTCCAATTAAAATAAATTTTACTTTTTTAATATTTCTAGTTCCGTTTTTAACAAACAAATAAATCACAAGTCCCATTGCAATCGGTAAGGCATAATTGAAGAGTGCAATGACTAATATCCATGTCTTAGGATTTCTAAAGAATAAAGTGATGATAAATAAAACTGAAAGGAATATTTCATATACAAGTAATACCATATTTCGTTTCATTTTTAGGTATTGGTGCATAAAGTTGATGAAAAAAACAGGTAAACATATGAGAACTAAGAGCTCTACAACATAAGACCATGTAAAACTTTGGAATAATATATCTCGGTGCTGGGTTCGAATGAGAACATAAATACCCATAAAAATGGAAAAGAGTGCAAAAAAGAAATTTTCACCGGCTCTACCGCGAACAATGGAACCTACTAAAAAGTAAATTCCCATAAAAATAAAAACATACCCACATACCATAGCAAACAGTTCTTTTGAGAAAACTGATTCACGTAACAAACGTTCTTTGGCTATTGTAGGTGCTTCTTTTAGCCCATTCAAATTGGTAGCAGCATAAATCCGAATTGCCATTACATTTAAACCAGGTTTTAGTAAATGGGTTGGCAGAGAATAGATTCTAATCTTTTGAAAATCAACTTCCATTCTAGGAAGTACAGATCCAGTTTTATCAATCAAAGTTCCATTGAGGTAAAATTCATCAATATCACGAATTCGCCCTAATTGGATAGCAATTGGTTCGACTGGAGTTGTATAATTGTCAGGTAAATAAAATGAACAGCGATACCAATGATATCCTGTTAGGTTCTCGGTTTTAGATATGCCGTAATCTGGGACAGATCGTTTTACCCAAAATGTTTCCTCAACTGACTCATCACGCCAATCTAAATTGTCACCTTTGCGAAAATACCAATCTGATTTTAGAACTATAGGTTTTTCAAAAGAGGAAATCATGGTTCCACAAGGTTCAGCCACCAAACTGAAAACAGTTGGTGAAAAAAACAAAGAGAACCCAAATAAAAATTGGAATAAACGGGCTTTCGAAATCATATTGGTTCTACGTTTCGAATTGCCTCTTCGATTTCTTTGAGCTGAGTAGAAATCCTTGCGTCGATAGCTCCCACATCTGTTTCGATGATCACACCACCACGATCCACTCTTGAATCTTCGTAGATATTTACCTTTCTGAGTGATTCCATTAATTTGATGAGTTCATCTTTATGAGCAGTTGTCAGTTCAAGGTCAGCGAAGTTCACACGAATATCGATACGATCTCGATCTTTAATTCGTTTCATCGCCTCTCGAATATTATTGAGTACAATTTCTTTACGTTCAATGATTTCGTCTTTGATTACTTTTCTAGCAATCACAAGAATCATCTCTACCATTTGTTTTTCGGAAGCAGCAATCATTTCTTCACGAATATCAATTGCCTTTCCTATGATGGTTCCCAATCGGTCAATAAGTCGTCTCACTTCCCCTTGGCCTTTTTTGAATCCAACTTCACGACCTGCATCATACCCTTTTTGGTATGCCTCGTGTTCGATCTCAGCCTGTTTCATTTCAGCTTCTTTGATCATACGTTCGACTTCCATCTTCGCACGATCTAAGATTTGTTCCGCTTTAGCACGACCAGAGTCTTCTTCTAGTTTGATTTTTTCTTTAGAATCTTGGACCATTTGGAAGGCTTTGGTCCTTCCTTCTTCTTCAATGGCCTTCGCTTGTTTTTTTGCGTCTTCTAATAATTGGCGTACTTGTTCTTCAGTTTCTTGGCGATACCTTTGGAGCTCCGCTTCGATCTCTTCAATCGATGGACCTTGGTATTGTTCGATGATATTCCCTTCTTGGTCTATCTCGAAGTCTTCTTGTTCATCAGTTTTATGAAATTTTTTGTACTTATCAGGAAGTTGGATTTCAACTTCTTCTTGTAAGTCGGCAATTTGAATGGGTTTAAAAACTAGTTTTGCCATATCCTTACTTCAATCTCCAAAGTTTCACTTTGCCTTCATCCATTGCTTCCCGCAAACGATCCAAGATTCCCTTTTGGGCTTCTTCAATCTCTGCTAGTGAAACAGGACCTAACGAATCCCATTCGATCTTTATCTCTTTCACAAGCCAAGATTCCAAATTGGAATATACCTGGTCACGAAATTCAGTCTCTACCCCTTTTAGCGCACATGCAATGACAAGAGGGTGGATCTCGGAAAAAAATCGAGTGAGACTTGTCCTTCCTAAATGAAGGAGGTCTTCCAAACGAAAGTAGTGTTCTACTATAGTTTCGGCATATTCTGGGCTTTTTTTCTGAATTCGTTCAATTAAATTTTGAGATGGCAAAAAAGGAAGTCTTGTCAGGATTTCACCGGCGGTTTTGGCTTTCCGGCTTCGGATTTTGGAGACCGGCATTTTTTTCTCGATCAGTTCCATTTTGAATCGTAGGAAACGTTCTAATTGGTCCCTTTCTCTGTCGGAATGGAAATCGATTCCAGCGAGTGCCAAAATGACTTCTTCGCGGAGGGATTCTGGGTATTCCGCTAGCACTTCCGATGCGGTTTCTGGATCCGAAAAACTCAGAACTCTTGCCACCACCTCTGGTGATTCATCTGAACTTAGGTTTCGTAACATCTCCGTTGAAAACTTTGGGAGTTCTGCCCAAATTGGTCCAACCCGCTTGGCATCTTCTTCTTTTAGAATTTCTTCAATTAATGAGTACAGTTCATTCGATTCCGGCGGTTCTTGTGCACTGTTGGCTCCATTCGGCATTTCAAGATTGCGGGAAACATTGTAAACATTCCCATTTCCACCAGTGATTGGTGTTTTTCCTTGGGAAAACTCGGTTTTCATACCATTTTCATTTGGATATCCGTGGGATGTGGGATTCCCATAAGGAATCGAAGTAGAAACAGTGCTACCCATGCCGCGAACCGCTGGGTTTGGTTTCCTTTGGTTTGACTGGATTCCTTTTTTTTGAAGGAAATTGGTGAAAGATAATAAGATGTCTTTTTCTTGGCCTTTGGTTGGTGAAGGGTTCGTTTCCACTTTCAACAACAAGGATTCAATTTCGGAATCTGTTAAATGGGCGAACACTTCATCCGGTAGGTACTGGCCTAAAATTTGGTATGCAAGCGCAGCTTTGTTGGGTCCGGAAGAAGATGCCATTTAGGAGACATAATAGCTTAAGGAGTACTTCGTACAAACTAAAAAATATTATTTTTTTCATTTTGAAAACTTCCTTTCCAAATAACCGTCGGAAATGTCTCTGAAGGTTAGGGATGACCCTTCAGAATCGCATCACTCTTTGTCTCGTTTTTCTAACCATGTCATGCCAACTTGTGTCTCCATCCCAGGAGATAACATCTGGAACGTTGGACCTCCGGTTGTTCCCATGGAAAACGGGAAAGGCAATCACACTCCATGGAGAGTGGAAATTTTATCCAAATGAATTAGGGGAGATTGCACCTGATGCGAATTATACTTTTTTGCCTGTGCCAGCACTTTGGAATGAAGTGCCACTTCGTTCCGGGCTAATAGATGGCAAAGGTTATGGTACGTATGTATTAGATATTCTTCTTCCGAGTGATTTGCAGATTTATTCTTTGTATTTACCAGAAGTGAGAACAAGTTTTCGAGTAACTGCTGCTAATCGAACATTACTGTCGGGCCTACCTGGCAAAGATAAAAGCTCAACGATTCCAAGTGCACAAGGACAAAGTTTTACTTTTGTCACAAAGGATCACATCCAAATCAAAATTGAAGTCAGCAATTTTCATCACAAGGAAGGTGGGCTACCGAACGTTCCCATTTTTGGAACAGCAGAAACTGTTCAAAACTATATTTTGGCAGAAAGTACGGTAGACATAGCCCTTACAGGTGCCTTGTTTATGTTTGGTTTGTATCATTTTATTTTGTTTTTCTATCGTAACAAACAAAGAGAAGCATTCTATTTTGGATTCTTTTGTTTGGTATTTGCGATACGTTTACCATTTATAGGAAGTAAAACCATCTATGCAATGTTTCCCAATATCCCTTGGGAACTTGTGATTTATGTAGAATATGCTTCCGTTTTTGTTTTGGGAATTTTGTTTTTGTGGTTTGTTGATGGTCTGTTTCCTCGTTTCATCGAAACCAAAATCATTCGATACTTTAGTGCCTTTGTTCAATTCATTCTAGCATATGGACTTATCATCAAACCTGAATTTTATACTGAGTTTGAAGTTGTATTCCAAGTATTGGGAATAGTATTCGCAGTATTTTTAGGAATACGTTTGTACCAGATGGTGGTGAAGGGATTACCTGATTCACATATATTCTTTTTGGGATATCTGATATTGTTTTTTGGATTTGCGTATGATGTATTCCTTGCGTATGCAGGTGAAGGTGAATCATCCTTATCCCAAATTGCTGTGTTTTTGTTCTTTGGTGTACAATCCACAATAGTTACACTACGTACGGAAAGGACCTTCCGAAAAAAAGTACTTTTGAAAGAAGAGTTCGAATCGATCAACGAACAATTCATCCTTACAAATAGATTCTTCGCAAAATTCATTCCAAGAGATTTTTTAACCCATTTAGGAAAAGAAAGTATCGAGGAAGTGAAGTTAGGTGACAGTAGTGAAAGGGAAATGACCGTTTTGTTTGCGGACATTTGGGAATATTGGGATATCATTTACTCCATTCCTCTCGAAAATCGAATTTTGTTTACCAACTCCTATTTAGGTAGAATCGGACCTTGTGTAAGAAAAAACAATGGTTTCATTGATAAATACATCGGTAGTGCTGTGATGGCACTCTTCGATGGTGGAATCCAAAATTCGATCAAAGCTGCCGAAGACATTCAGTGGGAATTGGAAAAATACAATGAGAGGCGAAGGGGATTTGGTTATTTGCCATTACATGCAGGCATTGGAATCCATTCAGGCGATACTATGCTTGGGATTTTAGGGGAAGAAGAAAGATTAGAGTCCACAGTTATTTCCGATACAGTGAATTTAGCCAGTCGTATCCAAGGATTAACAAAAAAATATAATGCAAGAATTCTTGTGAGTTTAACCTCACTCATGTTACATGAAGATTTGGATACAATTCCCTATCGAATTTTAGATTTTGTTCGAGTCAAAGGCAAACAAGAAACTGTGATGATTGCTGAAGTTTTAATTCCAGGAATTGACTCTATTTCCGATCAGAAAATTGCTTACAGAGAACAATTTGAAGCGGCCATATTTGATTATGAGAGAGCAGATTTTGTTTCAGCTTTAAATGGATTTCGAGAAGTACATACAAACAATCCGGAAGACATAGCCGCTCAAATTTATATCGAAAGGTGTGAATATTACCAAACAGCTGGAGTTGGACAAGATTGGGATGGGGTTTCTGCATGGGAAAAATAAAACCACTCCAATCATTTCTTTTGATTGTAATTTCTATTTTATTTTTTGGTAATTCTTGTGATTTTAAGAAAGCGAAGGATGCAGAAAAAGGATATTTTGAAATTCCAGATTCCTATATTCAAAAACATAAAAAAATATCATTAAATGGAGAGTGGGAATACTATTGGAACGAATTGTATGGAGAGTCTTTATTTCAAAAAATAGAAGAGAATAAACGAGCCTATGTTAAGGTTCCATCTTCATGGAACTCCAGTCGACCTGAAGGTGAGGGAGGGGATGGGTATGCTAGCTTTCGTTTGGTAGTGAAAGTTCCAGATCCTAACATTCGTTATTATTTAAGAGTACAACCTGCAACAAGCGCTTATGAGTTGTACATCAATCGCCAAAAAATTGCTTATTCAGGTGTTGTTGGTACAGACGAACTGTCTGCAAAACCAAAATACCAAATCCAGTATGTATCTTTTCAACCAGAATCTTATGAGCAAGAAATCATATATGTTGTGAGTAATTTTCACCATGCTCGAGGTGGATATCGCAAACCCATTGAAATGGGTACCAAAGAAGTCATCCAAAATGAATCATTAATGTATTCCGCTGGTGAAGTTTTTGTTTTTGGTGCGATGCTTACAATGGCACTTTACCAACTCACTGTGTTTTTCTTTCGTCGTCAGGAGAAAAGTTCGTTATTCTTTGCTTTTTTTTGTTTATTCACAGGAATAAGATTAGTTGTCTTAGATAATTTTTATATTATCTATGCTTTTCCAGATTTTTCTTGGAATTGGATGCAAGTATTGGATTATACTTCTGCTCCACTTCTTGTTTGTTTTTTCTTAAGTTATTTAAGAAGTTTATTCCCTGGTAAATCAGAAGTGCCGGATTGGATGTTAAAATTTTGTTGGAGTTTTAGCATTGTATATGTTTTGTTTGTGATACTCACCGATCCAAAACTCTTTACTACAACGAATATTATCTCACAAGTTTTTATTTTATTTTTTAGTGTTTGTTCCTTTTACGTAATTCTCAGGATATACCGTCAGAGAAAACGTGATAGTAGTTTGGTTTTTTACGGATCTCTCATATTGATGTTAGGATCAACTCACGATTTGATGGCTGGTAATTATTGGTTCCAAGCACAACCTCTAATGCCTTTTTCATTGTTTGTATTTTTTCTGTTCCAAAGTATTTTACTCGCAAGAAGGAATGCTCGTTTTTATTCCTCAATGGACACTTTGACGACTGAACTCATTGAAGTGAACAATCGACTTGAATCATCTAACCAAGTTTACTCAAAATTCGTTCCTTTGCGACTCATCCAATTGTTTTCTAAAAAAGATGAATCAAAGGTAAAACGCGGTGACTTCATTGTTAAACATATGTCTGTTTTATCTTCTGATATTCGCGATTTTACTGCGATATCAGAAACACTGAGTCCTGAAGAAACTTTTTTATTTTTGAACGATTATCTCAGACAAGTTGGTCCTATCATTCGCTCTCACAATGGTTTTATTGAAAAATATGTTGGAGACGCCATCTTTGCTTTGTTTGAGAAGCAACCAGAGGATGCCCTCTCTGCCGCAATACAAATGCACAAAACTATCGATAAGTGGAATAAGGCTAAGCATAACCATCGTGTTGGTGAAATTCAAATTGGTGTTGGAATTCATTTTGGCGAATTGATGTTAGGAATTGTTGGAGAAGAACAACGAATTGAATCGGCTGTATTATCTGATTCCATGGGTGTCGCCAATTCCTTGGAATCAATGACCAAAAAATATGGGGCTAAGATTATTTTAAGTTTGGATGCACTTTTGGAATTGAAAGAACCAGATTCTTATCCGCATCGATTATTGGATTTTATAAAAATACCAGCCAAACAGAAGTTAATTGGTATTGCTCAAGTTTTGGTAGAAGGTGTGGAAGAATCCTTTTCCTTAAAAATCCAAACCAAAGAACAATTTGAGGAAAGTGTCAATTTGTTTTGGGATGGAGACTTTGGTGCTGCGGAACTTGGATTTTCTAAGGTACTAGAGAGGGATCCATCCGACAAAGCCGCTCTACTTTATTTGGAACGAGCCAAACTTTACGTGCAAAATGGCCCTCCCCCAGGGTTCGGGAAGGGTTTTTTGGCATAAAAAAGACATAGAATCGCCTAGAATCTCGAAAAAGTTCTTGAATTCCCTCTCTAACTGAACGAGAGTCAGTAATACGGAGATTCCCATGACCCAAGCTACTCTTTCTTCGGCAAATGTTAGTAACACAGCCGTCATCCAAACCAAAAGTTTTACTCCCAAAGACATCGATAGAATTTTTAAAGCACAAAAGAAAAAAGCTCTCGAACTTCGTTTGACGAATTTCAAAACACGAATTCAAAAACTAAAGAAACTAAAAGACGTTGTTTTAAAATACCAAACAGAAATACAAAAAGCTCTCCATTCTGATTTTAAAAAATCTGCAGGGGAAGTGGATATCACAGAAATTTTACCTACAATTGCTGAAATCAACGATGCAATTCGACACATCAAACATTGGATGCGCCCAAAGAATGTGATGACACCTCCGACACTTCTTGGTGCCACAAGTAGAATTGTGTACGAACCAAAGGGTGTTTGTCTCATCATTGCTCCTTGGAACTACCCATTCCATTTAGCCATTGCACCTCTTGCTGCAGCGATTGCTGCTGGAAACACAGTGATGTTAAAACCATCAGAATTTACACCTAATACAGCGAATGTAATCAATTCAATGTTAGGTGAGATTTTTTCAGAAGAGGAAGTTGCAGTTTTTGAAGGGGATGTTAGCGTTGCGACTGCTCTTCTAGAGATTCCCTTTGATCACATTTTTTTCACAGGTTCCACTCCTGTTGGTAAAATTGTAATGGCTGCAGCCGCAAAAAACCTTACGAGCGTTACCCTTGAGTTAGGTGGAAAATCTCCTTCAATAATTGCTGAAGATGCAGATCTAAAAGTAGCGGCTGAAAGAATTATGTGGGGAAAGTTTTTAAATGCTGGGCAAACTTGTGTAGCACCTGATTACCTACTCATTCCGGAATCGAAAGTAGAAGAGTTTGTAAAACACGCAAAAGATACAACGGAAAGTTTCTTTAAATCAAAACCTGAGAATTTTGCGGCTAGTACAGATTTTTGCCGGATTGTGAATGCAAAAAACTTTTCGAGAGTTTCTTCCTATATTGATGATGCTGTGAAAAAAGGAGCAAAAATTGCTTATGGTGGTGAGGTAAGAAGTTCTGATAACTTTATTGCACCAACTATCCTAAATCACGTTCCTCTTGATTCAAAAATCATGGAAGATGAAATTTTTGGACCATTGCTCCCTATTGTCACCTATAAATCGTTAGATGATGCAATACATATCATCAATGAAAGACCAAAACCATTGGCATTGTACATATTTACTAAAAAAAGGAGCACTTCTAAATATGTACTTCGAAGAACAAGTTCAGGTGGTGCAGTGATTAACGATGTGATTTTACACCTTGTGAATCCAAATTTACCATTTGGTGGAGTAAACCATTCTGGGCATGGTAGTTATCATGGAATTTTTGGATTTAAAACTTTTTCTCATGAAAGATCTGTTTTACAAACACCAAAAGCATCCATTGCAAAATTGATGTATCCACCTTACTCTGGTTTTGTGAGATTGATGGTTAAATTAACAACTAAATTTTTTGTTTAATAACGATTAAACTCCTTCAAAATCCAATCACTCCCGGGGAACTCTCGGGGGTGACTTCCTAAAAATCACTACAATACTAAATTAAAAACTCTTTGGTAAAAAGATATTTTGTTTGATTCTAATTCACTGATAAATATCAACCTGGGTTTTTCCTCAATTGGTGTGACAATACCGGTGAGCCTTTTTTTGTGGAATCATGCAAAAGGATTCTTCCGCACATTTAGATTCTCTTCGAATCACATGGTTAAGTGAACCATTTCACCTTGGAATTCCCATCATTGACCTCCAACATGTGTGGCTTGTTCATATCATATTGGAATTAGAAGAGGAGATAGTAGATGCAGAAAAAAATGATACAGATGTGGAAGTCCATTCTTCATTTCGAAAGGCACTAGATTACGTTGCTGAACACTTTGCTCTCGAAGAAGATATATTAGAACATTTTAATTACCCTAATTTTAAAGAACATGTACAAGGTCATAGAAAATTTGTAGAAAAACTCACAGAAAAATACTATGAAGCTAAAAATAGCCAAATGGCTGCCCTTGGGATTTTGCAAATTTTAAAAAAATGGTTATTCCAACATATCTTACATGATGATACAGATTATGCTGAATTTTTTAAAGCGTCAAATGTTGATTTGAAATCATATTGCAACCAAATATTGAAATCAGGTAAATATCCAATTTCAAAAGAACAACTTTTGATTTATCAAAATATTGTTCAAATGGATACAACAACTATATCACTACATGAACAATCAATTGATACAATCCAAGAAATTAGAAACATTTGGAAAACATATAATTTATCGACTGGAATTCCCATTATCGATTTGCAACATATCTGGTTGTTAAAGATGATTGTAGAACTTGATCACTCATTAAAGTTAGGTGATGGATCAAGCGAAACATTCCATAAGGTGATCGCAGAAGCGATAGAGTATACTAAAGATCATTTTAGTGTGGAAGATAAAATTATGCGATATTTTCGGTATACTGATGTTGTCCAACATATGAACCAACACAAACGGTTTATTGAATTTATCAAAATGAGAAATGATGAATACAAATTAGGAAATCCAAGGGTGGGATTACATTTAGTGCAGGATCTTAGGAATTGGTTACTTTCTCACATTGCTTTAGAAGATAAAAAAATTGGGATAGCATTTGAGGCGAGAGTGCGGGAACTTTCCGAGTTCACAAAAAAACTCCATCAAACTGGCGAAATTGGCATCTCTCGTGAGCAAAAAAATCTCTACAAATTGGTTTTACAATCAGCCCCAGACCCACTGGATTAAAATCTGACGGAATTTGAATTGCCAGGTTCATTTTCTGTGAAAATCCTGTTATCATACCATGGAATACGAAGTCATCATCGGTCTGGAAGTCCACGTCCAGCTCAATACCAATTCAAAAATATTTTCCACTGCCACAAACGAATTTGGTGGTAGCCCCAATACTCATATTTCGCCATTATGTGTTGCACTTCCCGGCACCTTGCCAGTGTTAAATGAAGTGGTACTTGAAAAAGCCGTGAGAGCTGGTGTAGCTCTTGGATGTGAAATCACACAGTTTACAAAATTTGACCGTAAAAATTACTTTTATCCTGACTTACCTAAAGGGTATCAAATTTCGCAATTTGATAAACCGTATGCTACTAAAGGTGGAATTCATATCCAATTGAAAGGTGAGAAAGAAGAAAAGTTTCTTCCTCTCACACGGATCCATATGGAAGAGGATGCGGGTAAACTCATCCATTCACATGATCCTTCTATCAATCGTTCGTATGTGGATTACAACCGAGCCGGAACACCTCTCATTGAAATCGTTTCCGAACCAGACCTTCGTTCATCAGATGAAGCATATGTTTACTTAAATGAATTAAAAACCATTCTCCGTTACATTCAAGTTTCCGATTGTAATATGGAAGAAGGGTCCCTCCGTTGTGATGCAAACGTATCCATTCGTCCAAAAGGAGAAAAAGGATTTCGCACACGAGTTGAGATTAAAAACTTAAACTCATTCAAAGCCGTAAAACAAGCGATTGATTATGAAGTTGAATGGCAAAAAGATGTGTATTCTCGCGGAGAGTCATTCAAACAAATGACAAAACTTTGGGATGCAACCTTACTCAAAACTATTCCAATGCGCTCAAAAGAAATGAGCCATGATTACCGATATTTTCCTGAACCAGATCTACCTACGATTCAAATTTCGGATTCTTTTATTGAAGAGATCCGAAAAACTCTTCCTGAACTCCCTAGACAAAAAAAAGAACGTTATAAAACTGAACTTGGACTTCCGGAGTATGATGCAGAAGTTTTAACAAGTGAACGTGAAATTGCAGAATACTTTGAAGAGGCATTGGTCATATCAGGTGATGCAAAAAAAACTTCGAATTGGGTCAAAGATGAAATATTAGGGATTGTGAATAAAGAAAATATCTCAATCCAAGAATTTGCAATTGATCCTGTTCGAATTGGTAAACTTGTGAAACTCATTAACTCTGGTGAAATCACAGGAAAAATTGCCAAAACTATTTTTGAAGATATGTTAACTTCAAAAGACCAACCAGAAACTATCGTTGAGAAAAAAGGTCTGAAAGTGGTACGTGATGACAAAGCCCTCGAAGAAATTGTCATACGTGTGATAGAGTCACAACCCGAATCTGTGGAAAGTTGGAAAAATGGAAAAGACCGAGTCCTCGGTGCCATCGTTGGTGGAGTGATGAAGGAAACAAAAGGGAAAGCCGATCCAAAACTTGTAAACGAATTGATTCTTGCCAAGTTAGGCCCGTTAGGTGAAAAAAAGAAGGTGTAAACCTTCTTAGATTTCTAGTTTATGAACAGATCCAAATTCCACTGGGGATTTAAATGCTTCCTCATGTGGAATTCCTTGAAGCCGACAAAACATTGCCCGAATGGGTCCTGAATGACAAACAACAATCAACACATTTAATTTTTGTTTGTTTGTCTCTTCCCATCTTTGTCGTAAGATTCCATTTTCTTTCCAATCATCCAAAAACAAGTCCACTCGGTGGATGAGGTCAGTAAAGGCTTCTCCATTTGGTGTTCTGGCATTCACAAAATCCTTCATCCAGGGAACGGTTTCTTTTCTGGGAATTTCTTCCCAAAGTTTTCCATCCCAATCACCGAAATTCATTTCTAACAATCGTTCATCGGTGTGAATCTCTATGACTGATCGGTTTTGTTCAAGATAGTATTTGTTGTAGAGGGCATTTGCCAGTTTTAAAGCGCGTGGGGCGGGGCTAGTAATAAAATGATTAAAGTTAGGTGGCAGATAAGAGAAGGTAACATCTGCCGTGTCTTCTACTGGGTATTTGAGTGGGAAATCAGTTCTACCATAACAAGTTCCTTTTGGGGCAATGGTTTCTGGATGGCGAACTAGATAGAGGTCCATAAAAACACTCCTGAAATCCAAATACAAGTTTCAATCACTTGTTGGACAGCACCCAAACAATCTCCTGTAAACCCTTGGATCCATCTTTTCATCAACGAAAACATATATACATAACTTGGAATGATACAAAATAAACTGAATAAAAAATTGGGATGTAAATACACTAAAGTCAAATATGGGATCACTCCAAATAGACTTGCAAAGAGGATTTGTGGCCAAGTGATTTCCTTTGCCATCGGTTTTGCATACCCTTCTTCCTTTGCATATGGTAATAATTTCATCATAAACACAGATAAAAATCGACTGAAACTATGTGCAGATACAAAATACAACCAAACACTGAGCAATTGAAATTGAATTTTGGCATTCAACATAAAGTTAAATCCATTTTTTTCATACAACTGAAACGATTCTGAAACTCCCAATACTTTTAACAATACAAGGAGTGAGATTCCAACAGCGCCAAAACTACCCACACGACTGTCTTTCATGATCCTTAGGATATCTTCACGTTTCCATCCACCACCAATCCCATCACAAAAATCAGAAAAACCATCTTCATGAAAGGCACCGGTTAGGATTAGCAAAAAACCAACCGAAATCGTAAATGAAATCGTTGTTCCAAATAAAAATTGGAATATTAAAAAAACAAACAACTGTAAGCTGCCAAGTAAAATGCCAACAGTAGGTGAATATTTAATCGATTGGTGTAACCATTCTTCCTTAAAACCTACCCAACCTGGTGAAGGGATTCTTGTGAGAAAAGACATACAAACAAAAAACAATCGAATTTCTAAAAGGATGAAATTCATTTTAGATTAAGCCTTTGTATCAGAATCACTAACTCCCGCGTCGGCAAAGGATGCCATTTCATTCAAAAATTTAACACTAAGTTCAATAAGTGGGTAAGCGGCCAAAGCACCACTCCCTTCCCCTAATCTTAAATTGAGTGTTAGAAGTGGCCTAATTTGATAATGATTTAAGACAATGATATGACCTTCTTCATCTGATACATGAGAAAAGATTGCATAGTCTTTCACAGTAGGGCTTAGATGATATGCTAGTAAATAGGCAGCTGTCGTAATGAATCCATCTACGATAAAAAGATTTTGTTTGGATGCGGCTCCGAGCATAGCACCTGCCATCATGCCAATTTCAAAACCACCAAACTCTGAGAGGATTTCTAATGGATCACTTAGTTTTCCTGTTCTTTGGTATGCTTTTTCTAAAATTTGGAGTTTGATGTTTTTTCCTTCAGGATTGAGACCAGTTCCTTTGCCCACCAATTTTGAAAGTGGAATTCCTGTTAGATGAGATAAAATTAATGAGGCAGAGGATGTATTGCCTATCCCCATTTCTCCAAATAAAAATACATTGGTATCATTGTATTTTTTATCAGAAATTAAATTGATACCGTTTTGCAAAGATTGTGAAGCTTCTTCTTTAGTCATTGCAGAAGTTTTTAAAAAATTAGAAGTACCGTTTCTGATTTTTATTTGGATCAACTGATTCGTTACATCATCCCAATCATGATCCACTCCCGCATCAACCACTTCTACATCGATATCACTGTGTTTGGCAAAGACATTGGCACAAGCACCACCACGCAAAAAATTAAACACCATTTGCCACGTAACATCTTTAGGATAAAGTGATACAGGTTCCTCCGTGATTCCATGGTCACCAGCAAACAAAATGAGTTTCGGATTTTGTAATTTTGGAGTCATGGTGTTTTGGATTTCTGCGATTTGTTGTGCTACTGATTCCAAAGCGCCCAAAGAACCTAATGGTTTTGTTTTGGTATTGATTTTTACACGAATTTGGTCTCGCAAAACGGGAGTTACTGGGGAAATTTTTGGTAGGGAAAATAAGGACATAGACAAAACCAGTTTATCGATTGGGTCTATGGCTTCCATCGTTTTTGGGCTTGGATGGATTTGGCAGGTTTGGGAATTGGCATTTTGGGCTGAAAAAAATCGAAAATCCTTCCCTTCGGGCGCTTTACGTACGAAGGCATCGGCTTTACTATGTCACCAAGCCATGGAAGATTTTGCCCACCTGCATCTACACACTACTTATTCCATGTTGGATGGTGCCATCAGAATCAGTGATTTGATGAAACGAGTGAAAGAACTTGGCATGAGTTCTGTCGCCATCACAGACCACGGGAACATGTATGGTGCGATCGAGTTTTACAAAGAGGCAGTCAAACACGAAGTAAAACCTATCATTGGTTGTGAGTTTTATGTAACACCATCTCGAAGTGCAGAAACAGAGTTAGATGAAATTGCAGATGGAGGTGCTTACCATATCATTCTCTTATGCAAAAATGAAGTTGGATACCAAAACATCATCAAACTGGCAAGTCGTTCTTTCACAGAAGGATTTTATCGTAAACCACGAATTGATTATGATCTGTTAGAAAGACATAGCGATGGACTTGTTTGTTTGACGGCATGCCTTGCCGGTGAAGTCAATAGAAAAATCCTAGAAGGAAAAGAAGACAAAGCGTATGCGTTAGCTGGTCGTTTGCACGAAATCTTTCGCAGAGAAGATTTTTATATGGAAATCCAAGACCACGGAATTCCAGAACAAAAAATTGTCGCAGAAGCTGTCATTGGATTTTCGAAACGAACTGGTATCCCACTAGTCCTTACCAACGATTCTCACTTTTTAACAAAAGATGATAGAGAAGCTCAAGACATCCTATTACGCATCGGAATGAGAAAAAACATTGATGATGAAATGCGATTTGGGTTCAATCAAAACTTCTATGTGAAATCTCCTGCTGAGATGAAAGAACTTTTTCCCAATCACCTTGATGCATTTTATAATACACTTGCAATTCGCGATAAATGTTCTCTCAATTTTCAATTTGGAAATCCTTTACTACCTGCTTTTGAAGTTCCTCCCGGTTATGATACAGACAGTTACTTAGAAAAACTGGTTTGGGAAGGGATTGTAGAAAAATACAAAGAGATTACCCCAATTGTCAAAGAAAGAACCGAATTTGAAATGCAAACCATTCGGAATATGCATTTCGCAGGTTATTTTCTCATTGTACAAGATTATATCAATTTTGCAAGGCGAACGGGAATCCCTGTAGGACCTGGTCGTGGTTCGGCAGCTGGTTCGATCATCGCTTACGCTCTTGGAATCACAAACGTAGATCCAATTCGTTACAATTTGCTCTTCGAACGATTTCTAAATCCAGACCGAAAGGATATGCCTGATATCGATACAGATTTTTGTGTCGAACGCCGAGAAGAAGTGATCAACTACATCAAACACCGGTATGGTGAAAATCGAGTAGGGCAGATCATTACCTTTGGATCACTTGCAGCAAAAGCAGCTATCAAAGACGTAGCACGTGTTTTTAATGTTCCTTTTTCAGAAGTTAACGAGATGAGTAAATTGTTCCCGAAAAAATTGGGAATCACAATCCAAGAAGCAGTAGAAACTTCAAAAGACCTGCGTGATATTGCTGAAAAATCAGAATTAAACAAAAAAGTATTCTCCATTGCCCAAAAACTTGAGGGTAACTATCGTCAGGTGGGAAGACATGCTGCTGGTGTTGTCATTGCACCAACTGCTTTGGAAGAAATTGTTCCGCTATCAACTGTTAGTGAGCCGGGAAGAGATGGTCGCTCCATTGTCACTCAGTACGACAAAAATATGTCGGAACAAGTGGGTCTCATTAAAATGGATATTTTAGGTCTAAAAAACTTAACAACAATCCATCACGCTACTCAACTCATTCAAAAACGCCATGGCATTTTACTTGATTTGGATAAAATTCCTTTAGATGACCCGGCTACTTTTAGTTTATTGCGGAAAGCAAATGTTCTCGGTATATTCCAGTTAGATTCTTCCTCAGGGATCCGTGATTTATTTGCGAAAGCTCAAGTGCAAAAATTTGAAGAAATTGCCGCCTTGCTTGCGTTATACCGACCTGGACCGATGGGATCCGGGATGTTGGATGATTATTTAGATCGTAAGAACGGTAAGAAAAAAGTAGTATTCCCTCATGAAAGTTTAGCGGAAGTCTTAGGTGAAACTTATGGTGTCATCGTTTACCAAGAACAAGTAATGGGTATTTCAAGAATCATGGGTGGATTTTCCGTCGGAGATTCGGATGTTCTTCGTAAGGCGATGGCAAAAAAAGACAAATCCAAACTGCCAGCCTTAAAAGAAAAATTTGTTAAAGGTGCCGTCGAAAAAAAGATTAACGAAAAGTTAGCAACCGAACTCTTCGAACAATTAGAGAAATTTGGTGAGTACGGATTTAATAAGTCCCACTCGGTAGCTTATGCATTTGTAACTTACCAAACAGCATACCTAAAAGCAAATTATTCGATCGAATATTTAACTGCTTTGTTGTCAGGGGATCATTCCAAAATCACTGATGTAGTAAAATACATTAACAACGCCAAAGAGATGGGAATTCGAATCCTCGGTCCTGATTTACGTGAATCAGGAATTTCCTTTGAAATCACTGACGACAAAACGGTTCGTTTTGGATTATCATCAATTAAAGGTGTTGGGGAACTGGCCGCTCAAAATATCATCCACAATCGAAATGAACTTGGTGGTTATAAACAACTGAGTGATTTTACAAAAAAATTGGATACTCGTTTGGCCAATAAAAAAGTTTTAGAGTCACTAGCACAAGGTGGTGCATTTGATTCTTTTGGTTATTCGAGAAAAACAATTTTTGAATCTACAGATATTATTCTAAATTATGCGAACAAAAAACAGGCAGAAGAAAAAGAAGGTCAATTTTCTTTGTTTGGTGGTGCCAATGGTGGCACTGAAGAAAACTTAAATTTACCAAAAGATGGAATCGAATGGAGTGGAGACGAACTTCTTAGAAGAGAGAAGGAAACAACAGGTTTATATTTATCTGGCCACCCATTGGATAAATTTACTGAACAATTAAAAACACTTAATCCAACTTCCATCGAAAACTTAGAAGAAGTCCGACCAAAATCAAAAGTTGAAATTGCAGGTGTCCTTTCTAAGAAAGTAGTCAAACTCACTAAGAAAAAGGAAGAGTTTGTAAACTTCATGTTGGAAGACCAAACTGGTGAGATAGAATGTGTTGCCTTCCCAAAAACCTATGCAGAATTCAAACATCTGTTTACCGAAGACAATACAGTTTTTATCAAAGGAATTCTGGAGCGAATAGATGCCGACGAATCTGAGTTAAAAGGTCAGATCATCGTCAATAAACTTGAAGAATTAAACTCTGTAACCATTGAGAAGAAAATGGAAAAAACACTCCATTTGACGATCAATATGAAAGAGGATAAAAACAGAGATGTGATTTTAAAACTTCAGGACATCCTTTCTGTTCATAGAGGTGCTTCATCGGTATTTTTTCATTTGGTTGGAAACGGAGATGAAAAAAAAGTCATACGTGCTCATGATCATTTCTCCATCGAGATCACATCTGATCTTATGAAAATGTTAACCGATATTTTAGGGAAAGGTGCTGTTCGTTATACAGTAGGGGAAGAAGTGAGAGTATACGGGTAAATTCTGTGGAAACAGAATCGATATCACTAAATGTATTATTTGAGTTTTTATGGATGGGCTCTGGAGCAATTTTTTGCATCATTTGGTCTTTATCTAATTTAGTCAACAATCACAAAAAATCAGACCTAATTTGGTCATTCATTTTATTTTCTACAGGCTTATGGCTGTTAACTGGTGCATTTATGTTTACCGGATTTTATTTATTTTTACCTTCAGTAGTATTTATTCATATTCCTTTCATATTTTTGTCTGCTTCGTTTTTATATTATTATCTAGAATATTTATTTTTAGAAAAAGAGATTCGATTCCATTGGATAGGGTTTCTCCCGTCCTTACTTGCAATCGGATTATTATTTCCATATTATTTAGAATCAGAGGAAGGAAAGATTCAAATCTTAAACACAATTCAAGTTTCAGAATATGGATCTATCTTAAGCGGACTTAATTTAGGGATCAAACTCTCTATCCTTTTGTCAGTGGGTATTTTTCTCATACGAGAATGGATTCCCAATGTGATGTTATCCATTTTTTTTACCAAAAAAGCAATATATTCCCTCGTTTTTATCCTTTTGGTTTGGATTGATTTATTTATTGGTAGTATTGGGTTTAGTTTACAAATTCCATTCTTTCGAAAGTTAAGTGCTTACCTATTACCAATTCTTATGTACTTTTATTACTTCACCCGTGAGTTGTGGGAACCTTTTGTATCTGATGTTAGAGATAATATACAAAAAAACAAATATGAAAAATCCAAGTTGGTTTCCGTCCCGCTAGAGACAATCGATCAGAAATTGTATGAATTGATGATAGAAAAAGTTTATTGTGACGAAGACTTAAATTTGTCCAAACTTGCGGATATGGTTGGAGTAAAGTCAGGACAATTATCTGAATACTTTCACAAGCGATATGGTTTTGGATTTTATCACTATATTAACCAATACAGAATTGAAGAAGCAAAACGTTATTTATTGGAACCAACAGAACGAACCATTCTTTCCATAGCAGATGCAGTGGGCTTCAATTCAAAATCCACATTCAATCGTGTGTTTTTAGAAAAGGTGGGAATCACTCCTACTGATTTTCGCAAACAATCAAAATTATCTTAACGCGAAGTCTCAAAGAATTCTAGGGGACGACAAAAGAATTTCTATCGGTTACCCTTTGTCCTAAAGAGGAACTTAAATGCGAACCATGATAGATTTTTATTTAGATCTCCCCAAAAAATTTGGGCACAAAAATGCATTTGCAACACGAGTGGGGTCTGGTGTTTACCAATTCAAAACTTATGAAGAATTGTTAACAGATGCAAAAAATTTGGCATATGGACTTTCTGAATTTTTATCAGAAAGAGATAAAGTTGCCATCTTTGCCGACAATTCTTACAATTGGATCCAAACGAGTATAGCCACAACTTTACTTGGTGCAGTGGATGTACCACGTGCATCTGATGTTACTGACCAAGACATTTTATATATTCTCAATCATTCCGAATCGAAAGTATTGTTTGTAGAAAATGATTCTGTTTTTGAAAAAGTCATTCGATTGGAAAAAGATTTGGAATATCTTAAAGAAATCATTTTGTTTGAACCACCCAAATCAAGTAAAGTACTCAAAGCCAAAAAAGTCAGAATTTTTACCTTTCAAGAGTTAATCACGAAAGGGATACAAAAATCAAAAGAAGATCCAACCGATTTTTTATTCGAAAACAATACCATCAAGGAATCTGATTTATTCACAATGATTTATACTTCCGGTACAACTGGCACACCCAAAGGTGTTATGCTTACTCACGGAAACATTTTATTCCAATTGAATCACCTCCCATTGAGTTTGAAAAAAGGAGATAAAACTTTATCGATTTTGCCGATTTGGCATATCTTTGAACGAATTTTTGAAATTTTTAGTTTGTCCTATGGAGCATGTACATATTACAGCAGTGTCCGTACACTCAAAGAAGATCTAAAGTTTGTTAGACCCAACTTTATGGCATCAGCTCCTAGGTTATGGGAAAGTATTTACTCAGGTATATTAGGTACACTGAATAAATCAAGTAAGGTGAAACAGAAGATGTTTCAAATCTCAATGTTTTTTGCCGATAAATTTTTCAATTCCAGACAAATCATTACAGGGAATGTATTGGATATCCATCCCATTATGTTATGGAAACAAATGATTCGGTATTTATACCATTTGGTTCGATTCTTTATCGTTTGTATTCCCTATCTAATTTTAGATTTTTTAGTATTGTCAAAAATTAGAAAAGCAACTGGTGGGGAGTTACGAGGTTCTGTTTCGGGTGGAGGTGCCCTTCCGTTTCATGTCGATGAATTTTTTAACATGATTGGCATACCTGTACTCGAAGGGTATGGGATGACAGAAACTGCGCCAGTTCTAGCAATGCGAACTTTTGAAGAAATCATCCCAGGATCCGTTGGAAGGATATTTCCGAATACACAACTTCGACTTGTTGATTTACATACTGGAGAAGTGTTTCTAGATACCGAACTAGGTAAGTTTGTTTATGGAAGGAAAGGGGAGATCCATGTAAAAGGAAAACAAGTAATGGCTGGTTATTATAAAAATCCTGATGCAACTAACAAAGTGTTGGTGAATGGATGGTTGAATACTGGTGATTTAGGTATTTATACTTCCAATCACCATTTAAGAATTGTTGGTCGATCCAAAGAAACCATTGTTCTCCTTGGTGGAGAAAACGTGGAACCTGTTCCAATCGAATCAAAAATTTTAGAATCGGAATGGATTGACCAATGTATGGTGGTTGGTCAAGACCAAAAGTATCTTAGTGCACTTGTGTATCCCAACTTAAATCGTTTTGAAGGAATTTCCCAAACTGATTTTTACAAACAAAAAGAAGTGATTCAAAAAATGGAATCGGAAATCAAATCAAAGATTAATGCACAAACTGGATTCAAATCATTCGAACGAGTAGTAGGTGTGATTGTGATTCCAAAAGCGTTTGAAGTAGGAGATGAACTCACGGCAAAGTTGTCGCTCAAGCGACATGTGATCACTGACAAATACAAAAATGAAATCAAATCACTTTATGAGAATCAATAGTATCCTTTCGTGGTAAATTTACTTTGGATTGGTAGTGGAATTAATTTCCACCACTAATCCTTGTAATGTTGATACTAAAGTTTCTTTCTGACTCATGCCCGGAAAAATCTTTGGTTTGCACTTTAATCGTATTTTCTCCGGCTTTTAGATTTAGAACTCCTACAAGATAACGGTCTTTGAAAAATAAGTCATCAAAACTATGCCCGTCCTTAGTTTTCCATTTAGAACCATCAAATTGTAAAGACTCAAAATTAGCTTTTTTATAAACCTCGCCATTGAAGAAATATTTTACGTCTCTAATCCCTCTCCGTTGGCTATTTTTGATTCCACCATCTAAGATACTCACAGTCAATGGAAAGGCTTTGGAAACATTGATATTATCACCATCATTCAGGTTAGTATAGTTTTCTCCCACATGGATGAATAAATTGGCGATTTGTGGAGGCATTGTATCCTCAACCGGTGGCAAATTGGAAAGAGGATCAAGTAAGGTTTTCCCATAATCTTTTCCAAGTACAAAATGTAAGTGTCCACCTGTAGAATGCCCAGTATTTCCAGAAATTCCAATGGCATCACCTGCTTTCACGGGTTTATGATTTTTGACTAGTTCATTTCTTGTACCACCTAAGTGGTAATATCCGCTCACATAACCATTTTTATGTGCAACCCATACAATATTCCCGGAACCCCTTTCTTCTTCAAACGGGTTATCTTCCGCATAACGAGAGTATAAAATGAAACCGTCGCCCATGGATCTGACGGGTTGCAAAACAGAAGATATATCTAATCCATTGTGGAAATGGTCTTTTCTGGATTCGCCGAAGGTACTCGTGATTAGGGAGGAAAGTTCCAATCCTTGGATCGGCCAAACAAATTCAAGTTTCCCTTCGGACTTCTGTCCTTCCGCTAAAATAAAACTTGCCAGAAGAGTCAAAATCACAACAATACGTTTCATGTTATTAGAAGTCTCTTTGTGGGTTCTTTTTTAGGAAAGTAGTTTATGAATCAGACTTCTTATTCAACTGAAGAAATTTTAGAACTTGTCAAAGAATGTGGGACAGGAAGCCAAAAAGCGCTACAACAGTTTTTTGACCACTACTCTCAAGATATTTATAATTTCCCCATTCGTGTCTTCCATCTAACGGAAGATGATGCTTCTGATTATTATATTTACGCCTTTGAACGTTTAAAATCTGGCAAACGTTTCAAAAGTTTCGTTGGAAAATCCAGTTTTAAAACATGGTTTTTTTCCGTATTACGGAATCTACTCATCGATTGGCAACGGACCAAACGAGAAGTCAAAACCCAGACTATTTCCAAGGTCAACCAGGAAGGTAAAGAATACAGCACCATTGAAGACGAACCTGACAAACGAGCCGATGCTTTGGCTATTGCCCTTGATGTCACTGACCAATTCCAATCCGTACTTTCCACAATCAAATTGGAAAACAGGATTGTTTTTAAATTGTCCTTTGTGTATTACCTGCATCTCGATCCCGAAGAATTACAGTACATAGCAGCCAAAACAAATCGCCCAGAAATTGAAATTCGCGATGAAATTTTAAAACTTAGGGAGGAATTATCCAACAGAGAAGAGGAAAATCTCAAAATGGAGGACAAAATCACTTCCTTGTATTTGAATATTCTCGATTTGAAGGAACAAAAAAAACAAAAAGCGCAAGGGGATTCGGTAGAAGCACAATATTATAAAGAACGATTGGACCATGCACTTGCGAAGAAGTACGAACAACGAAAAAAACTCATCGAGAAAAAACAAAAAGGCCACTTCCTCGTTCGCACCCCTTACCGTGAAATTGCCAGAATCTTAGGGATTTCCGAAGGTGGAGTGAGCGTAACCTTGCTCCGGGTACTCGAAAAAATACAAAAAAAAATGAATTCTGTAGCAGAAGAGTCGTGATTTCCTTCGTCATACAGTATACAGTGGAGGGGCCACATGGAAAATCAGGACTTTAACGCAGAATCATTAGAATTGGCTCGGGATTTATTCCTTAAGGGCGAATATCCTAGTGAGGCTGAGTTGCAAGATCACCCACAACTTTGGGAGGCCTATTTATATTGTGAAGAGACTTTCTTCCATCAATTACGCAAGGAGGCAATCAAAGACAATTCCCTTGCGGAAAGATTTGCCCTCCAAAAGGCAGAATCCACACTCCACCGTGCCCAATTGCCCTTCCCAGGTTTCTTAAAAGAATACACAAAGAATAACCTCAATTCACCAGAAAAGAAAGACAGTCTCATTGTCCGCCTAACCCAGTCGGGGATACGGGTAATCGACAGCCTCATCGAATCTTTCCAAATCCATGAGAGTTTGGAGCTTGCTCCATCACTTCGGTCTGCTTCTGCTGAAGTTCGTTCGGATGACACGAGTTCTGTTATCTTCGAAGAGACGACAAAAGAAAACCAAAAGTTCTATTACCAAATTGTGAAGGAAAACGAAGGTGAAGTTTACCTTTCCGTAAAGGCTGAAGGAATTCACGGGTTCCAGCAGGTGAATTTACGAAGGGATGGAAGGTTCATTCTCTCTAACAAAATCAATTTGGACGGCAGTGCTAGTTTTTCAGGGTTAACCCCAGGCAGTTATACCATCGAGTTTGTAGGACCCAACCATTCAAAATCGTTTGACTTGTCTATTCTCCTAGGATAGCATTCATGAGAGAATGCTTTCTCTCATCATTGATCGTGTAGGCAATGTAAATATCTTCAATGTTTTGGAAGATAATTTACCTGTAGAAGAATCGCATATCCAATCTACGTTAGATGATGATTTAATTTTGGAATACTTGGGAGAGGTAGAACGACTTGTCCATGTATCACAATCCGTTTTATCAAAACCAAACCAGATTTTAAATGCAGATATATTACAAGACTTAAAGGTGTTAGGTGAGACCTTTTATCAACAGTTTTTCCCTACTTCCATCATTGAAAAATTAAAAAATACAAACAAACATAGCATCCATTTTAATATTGATCCCACACTTGCCCTTGTACCTTGGGAACTCTTACATGACGGAACTAGATTCCTTTCGGATAAATTTCGTGTAGGAAAAACGATCCGAGGTGGATTACATAGATCCACACACCATGAAAACCGAAAGATCAAAATGCTTATCATCGCTGATCCAACAGAAGACTTACCACATGCCCAAAAGGAAGGGGAGGTGTTGTTCTCTGTACTGAGTCAAAAAGTACCAAACCATCTTTTAGAATTAGAGTTTATCGGTGGCAAACAGGTCACAAAACTTAAGTTACTTTCACTTATCAAGGACAAACACATCATCCATTATTCCGGACACCTACATTTTTCAGATGACTCACTTGAAAATGGATGGTTATTGTCTGATGGAAAAGTTTTAAAAGCAAGAGAAATTAAATCTACAGGAATTGATACAGATTTAGTATTCTCTAACTCTTGTATGTCGGCAAAATCAGCAGGCAAAAAATTAAACACCAATATTCTAAATCAATACGCAGGTGCTTTTTTAACAGCTGGGATCAAAACGTTTGTTGGAACCAATTGGGAAATCTTAGACAATGAAAGGACAATAGATTTTACTGTACGATTTTATACTTATTTGTTTTCCGATAAATCAGTAGGTGAGTCCCTATTTCTTTCCAAGGAATTCGCACGAAGGAATTATCATGCCAACGATTTGACTTGGGCAAATTATTCATTATATGGAAATCCAGACTTTTCGATGTTTGTGAAAGATAGAAGGAATTTCCATTCAGCAAAGATTCTAAATCCAACTGCAGTCTTAGAATTTTATCCAACACCTATCTCGCTTGCGTATTCTAAATGTGCAAATTTAAACAAATCCAAAACAACTGATAAATCAAATCTTTTAAATTTGATTCGTTTGTTCGAAGCAATCAGTCAAGTAGTCGGAATGATTATTTTTAGTGATCATACTTCCCATGCAATGAACAAATCTATCCCAAATAATTTAGATGATGCGGTCACACTTAGAAAGTGGTGGGAGCTTGTTTATAGTTGTGTTTGGGATTTTCAAAAGTTAAAAATCACAAGTATATTTGATACTGCTCTTCCTGTTTTACATGAACAAAAAGAAACAATTTTTAAAATACTTGGATGGATGGAGGTTTGGGAACAAGCGGACATCAATTCCGAAGAGTTGGAGTCCTACCAAATCATTCTTCAATTTTTCTTAGAAAATATGTTACTCGAATTTGCTGAATTGGAACGAATTAGCATTTTACTAGTATCTGAAAACAACAATCCACATTTTTATTTTAAAGGGATCAAACCTTCTTATCTATTCCCTGTTTCTCATGGTTCCAAAGAAAA
This sequence comes from Leptospira bouyouniensis, assembly GCF_004769525.1. Lineage (NCBI taxonomy): Bacteria > Pseudomonadati > Spirochaetota > Leptospiria > Leptospirales > Leptospiraceae > Leptospira > Leptospira bouyouniensis. Next base: position 836,108 of record NZ_RQFT01000003.1, read on the forward strand.
GATACTAGATCAGTTGTCTCATCAAAAAGGAAATTTGGTTTTGTTACACGAAAGTCGTAAAATGGTAATCCCTTTCCAAACTTATTTCAAAGAAAAAAAAGAAACTGGTGATTTGGAACTTGTGTTCAATGGACTCATCCCATTTGTGTTAGGAGCTAAGCAGAGTTGAGTTTATGCCATCCGGAAAAAGGGAATGTTTCCTGTGGCGCTTGTTGTGGACTTTTCAATTTAAAACTCACAACCAAAGAATATACAAACTTACTCTTAGAGCGAACCAACGAATTTAAAAAAACTGTCGATTTTAGTATTCGGCATAGTTTTCCCATTTATCGAAAGGATAGAGAAACAAAAGAAGGTTCCATTCCAAAAAAAGATGAGATGACTTATAATTGTCCATTTTTGGGTTATGTTGATGAAACCAAACATAGAATAGGTTGTATGATCCATCCTATCTTTACAGGTGATCCTAAAAGCCAAAATTTTTCTTTTTACGGAACGTCAATTTGCCAAGCATATGATTGTAAAACAAAAGAAGGTGCCCTTGCCGATTTATGGGAGGATTTGTTTGTTGAAATTGCAAAAGATTCAATTGAATTTTCTTTTTTATCAGCAGATCACATTTTTACATATGCTGTGGAAAAGTTTTTTGCACATTCGTTACTCAATACAGAAACCATGTTCCATTTAAACAGATTGGAGCTTATGGAATTATTTCGGATACGCTTAGAAACTTCTGCTTCAAAAAATTTTACATCATTTGAAATCAATTATGATATTTTTTTAACTTTGGAATCGGTAGAAAGGTATTTGTCTTCAGAACTTGGTTCGGAATGGAATCAGTGGAAATTAGAGTGGGAAAAGAAAAACCCGAATAGAGGTGAAGTATCCGGGTCTTTTGATAAGTGATTTGGATTATGCTTTTGATGTAACAGTTGCTACTTTTGCTTTTGCATCTGCTACGACAGTGTTTGCTTTTCCAATGATGGTTTCTACTTGAGAAAGTCCTTCTTGAACGTATTTTCTAAGGTTAACAGAAACTTCACTTTGGTCTTGAGCACCTTTCGCTGCTAAGTTTTGGAATTCTGCATTGATTGTAGAGAAAGCCTTTTCAGCCTCTACTTTTGCAGTATTCACTGCGCCTAAGATAAAGTTTAATCCGTCTTTTACTTGTTGTTCCATTTTCATTTCTCCTTTTTTCGGTTTTCTGTTGTGCAATGCACTATTCTTTTTTGTGCGATGCACATCAATCCGTCAACCTGTTTTTTCATTTTTTTCCCGCACCGCACAAAAAAAATGGAAAGATGTCCCAACCGGAATTTTTACCCATTCAGTGGAAATCCACATTTCTCTCCCTTCTCGACCAAAGGGCCCTCCCTGGGAAAAAGGAATTTTTGCAAATCCATACAGTTGAAGATACAATTGATGCGATTCGTGATATGGCTGTTAGGGGAGCGCCCGCCATTGCCATTTCAGGAATCTTTGGACTCACATTGGGTGCGAAAAAAAAATCTGGGAACATAATTCCGGAAGAAATTGATTCACTGATCAATCAAGTGTTTGAATCAAGGCCAACGGCAGTGAACTTAAGCTTTGCACTCCAAGAAGCAAAAAAACGGGTAGGGGAGGAAACTGATTGGGAATCAATCGCCAAAATTTGGGAATCATTTGCGTTGGAGATGATGGTTGATGACCTGAAAGCGAATCAGGCATTAGGACAAAATGGAGCAGAATTATTCCCCAAAGACCAAAATCAAATTCATATCATCACTCATTGTAATACGGGTGCATTAGCGACCGCAGGTCATGGTACAGCCCTTGGAGTGATCCGAAGTCTCCGCGACCAAGGAAAAAAAGTTGTGGTGTATGCAGATGAGACGCGGCCTTTCCTTCAGGGCTCAAGGCTCACCGCATTTGAGATGTTAGAAGAAGGCATTGAATGTTATATCATCACTGATGGAATGTCTGGATGGTTAATGAACCATCGAAAAATCGATGCCGTTCTTGTTGGATGTGATCGAGTTGCTGCAAATGGCGATACTGCAAATAAAATTGGGACTTACAATCTTGCGATAGTCGCACATGAACACAATGTACCATTTTATGTTTGTGCGACAAAGGATAGTTTTGATTTGAATTTAAAAACGGGTGATGAAATCCCTATCGAAATGCGAAAAGAATCAGAAGTTACACAATTTGATTTTTTAAAAACTGCCGATGGAAAGTATTTATTGCCTGAAGGAAAAACCTCACCCATAGGTGCAAGGGCTCTTAATCCTTCTTTTGACATAACAAAAGCAAAATTTATCAAAAACTTTATCACAGAAATGGGATGTTTTGTACCTGGGGAGATTTTAGTTCGTCTAAAAAGTGTATGACGGAAAATGCGATTTTAGGTGGTGGCTGTTTTTGGTGTACGGAGGCAGTTTATCTACGAATTCCAGGAATTAGTTCTGTAGTCTCTGGTTACGCGGGAGGAACAACACCTAATCCAAGTTATAAAGAAATTTGTACAGGTACTACTGGTCATGCAGAAGTAATCAAAATTGAATACAACCCCGAGATTATATCTTTCTCAAAAATTCTCGAGATTTTTTGGGCATCCCACGATCCTACTACCCTCAACAAACAAGGGAATGATGTTGGGACACAATATAGGTCTGTGATTTTTTATTTAAACGAGAAACAAAAAGAATTAGCTGTCGATTCAAAACGCAAACATGCGTATTTATTTCCAGATCCTATTGTCACGGAAATCTCACCTGCTCCGACTTTTTATCCAGCAGAAGATTACCACCAAAATTATTTTACACTAAACCCACAGAACCCGTATTGCCACTACGTGATTTTTCCAAAATTAAAGAAATTGGGATTAAAGTTAAATTAAACTTTGGCTAACGATGAGTTAGCCAATTTGTTATTTGCCTTTGAAGGCAGTGAGCATTGCTTTATCTTGGTTTGGAAAAAAATTCATGACAAACGAAGATTGAGCTTTTGTGATTTTTTCCACTTGCCTACGGTATTTGATGACTGCGCCGGGATGGGCGGTGTTTCGTACGACAACCTTCACGTTGTCTTGGTTGTAACGAGCACCTTTGAGTTCTTCAATTTTCGATTTTAATAATTCGACAGTTTTGTTTTTTTTCTGATACGCATCAAAGATCTCTTTGAATTTTTCTTTTCGTGCATCATCTATTTTTCCACGTGAACGTTGCACAACTTCTTTAATTTTTTGGATTTCGGGGACAAGGGCTTCTAATTCTTTTTCCATTTCAGCAAGACGTGAACTTCCTTCTGTGAGGAGCCTATCGTTTTTGTAATGGAAACCAACTTCAACAACTGTATCCATTTGTGCAGATGAACCCAAAGAAGAGACCGTGATGCCTTGGTACGATATAAGATCACTTCCAATGATGGAGGAAGATTCTCCCGTTAAAATAATGTTCCCAAGGCAAAGGATACGACTTCCTAAAATGAAGTTTTCAATGATACAATCACCATCAATTTCAAGGTTTGCATTTTCTACGAATTTGGCACGAAGATCACCTTTGATTCGGATAACACCTTTTCCTTTTGCTTTGACTCCACCCTTCACTTCTAAGTCTTCGCCTACAACAACATCTGAAGACTCCACGTTTCCATCTAAATAAAGAGAACCTTGGCATTTGACGATGGCGCCTTCTTCGATTGTACCTTTTACGCGAATGGTCCCTTCGAAATTAATATTCCCAGTTCCAAGCCCGATGTTACTTTCGATATTAAGTTCTGGAGATACTGTGAGCGATGTGTCAGTTGAAAATACAACTCCACTGAGAGAGGCAAAGTATTCCTTTAGTTGCCTTCCAGGTTTTTCAGGGTCATCAATAGTTTTTGGTAATACATTTTTACCTAGGGTGAGTCTTGGTCTATCAATTGGATTGGGGTAAATCGGATTCCCTAAAACATCTGTACCTTGTTCGCCGGCCACTCCTTCAAATAAGGTAGCAAGTTTTTCACCCTCTTTGACATGTACATATTTATTAATGTTACGAAAATCAGCGGATCCATCCTCTTTTAAAACAACACGTTGTGCTCTAGGGAAATAAAATTTAACCCAACCACTTTCCCCTTGTTTGGCGGGGATTCCCTTACCTACTACGAATGTGAATTCTTCTTTTACTTTTGTTGGATCTTTTAATATTTTATCAATTTCTTGAGCCGCTTGGTCCACATCTTTCATCAAAATGCGATCACGGTGAATGGACATGTTGTCAAGGGCTTCATAAATGAGTATATTGCTCATCGAACCTCCTAACAACCAAATCGGTTTTGCTACCAAAGTTGCTGTTAAACGATCCTCGGAGATTTGGATCTTAAGTCCCCGTTCCGGATTGAAGTCCGGTGCATTTTTTACGTCCATTCTGACTATAGTATCGGCAGTTTTTTTAGGAGAAACGACAATTTCTGTAGCGTTATTGGTCAAGCCAGTGTAGAAAACTTCCAAAAGTTTGGAGTAGGGCTGGGACTCCGAAGATTTGGGAGTGGAGGGGGAGGCTGTCACCGTGGGTGAGGGCGGTGGACGTCCTATGGACAAAAGGGATTCCTTTGCCTTTTAAGAGTTTGGCTAGTTTTTCGGATTCTGTTGCTGAGATAACAGGGTCCGTTTTTCCATGGAGCAGGGATACCGGTCCTGCCAAAGTTTCCAATTGGTAATAGGGAGACAGTTTTTCCGGTAATTTTTCTGGAACCGTATCGAGAACTTTTTTTGCCAAGCCGATCCTGAAATTCCTGTCGGCCTCTACTTGGTGAAAAAACTCTTGTGCTTGTTTTGATGATCGATTTAAGGAATCAACAGATTTGGCATCATTTCCCATTCGTTTGAGACCATTGTCAAGTGCTGCTTCATAATAAACGATTTCTAGTTCTTCCGCAAGATTTGGTTCAAACCGATGGAGCATATTGTATAAAATCACAAACACTGCATAGGGATCCATTTCATAGTGAGAGAAAACAAATGGAACTGCATCGAAAAAATTACAGTATCCTCCGATGAGCATACTGGTTTTGATTTTGTTTCGTGTATTCGACCTTGATGCAGCAATAAGACCCATACCAGCAGAAAAACTTGCAGATAAATATCCTAAATTTTCTCCATCAAACAATTGTTTGTTTTCATATATTTCCAACATCAGGTTTTGAATATTAAAAATGGTTTGTTCTTCAATTTTTAAACCTTTGACTTCTGGTAACTCGGGTAAGATCACACTGTGACCAGTATTAGCTATATTTTCAGCTAAATCAATGATCCTAGGATCATCAATTCCCATTGCACTCATTCCATGTTGGATATAAACACCAGGCAAAGACTTTGGATCTTGATCCTTTGGATAAAAAAGAAAACTGCGACGACCTGTTTTAGAAAAGGTAAATTCTTTTCTAGTGAGGGATTGTTTCTGTTTTAGTCCGGCATAACTCAGAATGAGTGGGAGTGCTAAAACATAGGGTTTCATTCGACATTAGTTTTTGGGAGTAGGGAATTTTTCCAACAATAAAATGAGATACAACCTTCCCATATATTCATCCCCTCGCCGATCCTTTAAGTTAAAGATAAGGATGTATTGGCGGAAGTGTTCAAGAGAAATGGGAACAAGTTTATGATTTAAATTTTCGGGTGGTAAGATATCAATTTCGTAACGACCCAGACGCATCTCTGTAATCAATTTCCCTGAAATTTGATTGGCAAATTCCATCATGATAGATGATGAATGGGCTCTTGAGGTGGGATCAATCTGGAATGCTTTGGCTATTTTTGGAAGAAGTTTTAATTTGGTATATCCATCAAGTGCTAAATAAAGTTTTCCATTAATATCTCCCACAAATTCCACGAGGGTGCAATTTTCGAAACAAAGCCCCTCATTCTTGGAAGGTCCATAGGCTTCTCTTTCGGCAAAAACAAGTAAGGTTTTGTAAAAATGTTCCGGTAAAACCTGCGAAACCGTTAGGATAAATTTTTCATCGATCAGTGGATCCATTTAAGCTGCGTGGTAGAGAATACTCTCTTCCAGAGATGTATAGGCTCTTTTGATCCAACTATCAAATTTTAAATCTGGAATAGATTGATTGGAATAACCAAGTGCGACTTCTGAAGGATAACCCAACAAATCGAGCTCTTCTATGAATTGTTGGAAAAAGGATGAAAAGTTATCAAGTCGTTCATTTGGAATGAGAGCTGCATAAAGGTTATCTTCCAATTGGAATAAACCAAGTCCAATGACTGTTTGTTTGATGCCAAGATGGTGGAGACCAATGGCAAGTTCTGATTGAAAATTCGTATCGATGAACTTAAACAAAACAAGAGTTTTGTTTTCAGAAGCTTCGAATGACGATTTTGCGATTTGATAAAAGTGAGAGACAGTAAATAACTTCGTGAATGGGTGTTTTGTTACTTTTGCGTATTCTCTTTTTGCCAAAATTTTTTCTGACAAATTGGTTGATTCATCCCAAAAAACTTGAACTTCTTCCTCTAACCAACTTTCCTTGGTAGCAAAACACAAAAAACCGAACAAATTTGCATTGATTGTGAGCGGTACATATAACTTACGTTTGTTTTTTGATATCACAGGCAGTGATTCTCTAATTCGACTTTCTTCCCAATCATTCCATTCTACTGGGTTATCATCTGTTTCGACGAGCATCTCTGATTTTTGCCAAAAACATTCTTTGAAATCTTTTCCATCAAAATATACATATTGAATCGAAGAAAGTTTGGGGCTTGTAAAAGAAAAAGGGAATTCCTTCACCGTATCACAAAAAAGATTTCGTTCTTCCAGTCTTACAGATTCTCGAGCGAACAAAATCGGATCAATTTTCCAAATGATTTCTTTTGTTTGTGTTTCTTGTTCGTTGGCAATGGAAAGATCTGGTGCTGTTGTCTGATTGGTATCAAATAAGGCATCTGGTTCCGATTGAATTTGGTGTTCTTTCAATGGATCAACATCATTGTTTGTAATCGAATCTTCTTTTGAAAGATTTGGATTGGAAACATTTGGTAAGGATTGTAAATCCAAACTATATAAAAAAAGTGTGAGCAATAAAGATGAAACGGCGAGTAGGGTAAAACTTACCCAAGAAAAATAGAAGAGAAATTGTAAGGTCACACCAATCGTAAAAAAAATTGTAGGAATTGTATATCGTTTCATGGTAGCTTGGCCGTTACTTAATATAACGGGTAAAATGGGGATTCTCTGAAATGATTTTCCTATTCCGCTAGGAGCAAATGAAACTCTATTCCGAATTAGCAGAATACTATTTTACCATTGAAGAACCTGGACGTAAGTTTTCCGAAGAAATCCTCTTCCTCAGGGAAACATTTAAGCGACATAAAATACATACTGTCTTAGACATCGGTTGCGGAACCGGCGAACACATCAAAGAATTACAAGGAATGGGATTCAAACCACTTGGTGTGGATGGATCACCTCGAATGTTGGAAATTGCAAAAGTTCGATTCCCACATTGTTCATTCGAAGTTGGGAAAATGGAAAATTACATCGCTAAACAACCTGTAGATGCTGTAATTTGTTTGTATGGAACGTTTAATTATTTGGTGAATGACGATTTAGTACAAAATTTTCTTAGAAATTGTCAAAAAAACTTAAAACAAGCAGGTCTTCTTGTTTTGGAAATATGGAATGCAGATCCTATCCATAGAATCAAACGTAAACCCATTACTACCGTAAGCAATGTAAGACAAGGTACAACCTCCATTCGCAGGAACCGTGGATTTCGGTTAACAAGAGCAGATGACGTGGCCATTGTAGAAGTAAATTATGTTTATAATTTAAACCAAAAAGATTTAAAAGACAAACATACGATGAGAGTTTTTCATTTTCCTCAAGTGAGAAATTTCTTAGACGAAAACAAATTTGACATCTTACATGTTTATAGCAATTACGATGGTGAAAAATACATCAAAACTGGTGCAAGGATGCTCATCGTAGCCAAAAAGAGGTCTTGACTTTCTTTTTTTGTACGTTATCTCATTCTATCGGGAGAACGTATGTCCAATTCAAACCATTTCCAAGTGATCGTGATTGGAGGAGGGCCTGGTGGTTATGTCGCAGCCATTCGTGCAGCCCAACTCGGCTTACAAACATGTGTCGTAGAACGAGATAAATTAGGTGGAGTTTGTTTGAATTGGGGATGTATTCCCACCAAAGCTCTGTTAGAAAGCGCCCATGTTTTAGAGCATCTCAAAGAAGCTTCGAAATTTGGTATCTCTGCTGAAAATATCAAGGTGGATTTTGAAGCCGTGATCAAACGGTCACGTTCTGTAGCCGATCAAATGGCAAAGGGTGTGGAGTTTTTAATGAAAAAAAACAAGGTCACTGTGGTGAATGGTGATGCTAAATTTTTAAACTCCAAAACAATCGAAGTGAAATCAAATACTGGCGAAATTTCTTCGTTGTCTGCAGATTATTTTATTTTAGCAGTTGGAGCCAAAAACAAAGCTCTTCCTTTTTTACCTTTTGACGGCAAACGTGTGTTATCAGCAAGAGAGGCGATGATAGAGCCAAAAGCCATAACCAATTTAGCGATCATTGGTGCAGGTGCCATTGGTGTAGAATTTGCGGATTTTTATGCTAGTATGGGATCAAAAGTCACCATCATTGAATACCAAGACCACCTTCTTCCTAATGAAGACAAAGAAATCTCAGCAATTTTGGAACGAAGTTTTAAAAAACGAGGGATTGAGCAGTATTTGAGTTATGGTGTGGAAACAGCGTCTGTTTCAGACAAAGGTGTGGAACTTACGTTACTCGACAGAAATTCTGCCAAAAAAGAAAAATTAAACTTTGATAAAGTGATAGTTGGTGTTGGGATCTCACCCAATACAAGTTTGATTGGCCTAGATGAAATTGGAATTAAGTTAAAAAATGGATTTGTTGAATTTTCGGGTAACTACCGTTCTACTGTTGATCATATCTATGCTATAGGTGATTGTATTCCGACTCCTTCACTTGCTCATGTTGCAAGTGCCGAAGGGATTCGGGCAGCAGAAGACATTTCGGTTCGATTGGGAAATCCTCATCATATCCAAATCCATTCCCTTAATTATGCATATATTCCAGGTTGTACTTATTGCCATCCAGAAGTGGCAAGTGTGGGCCTTAGTGAAGACAAAGCAAAAGCGATGGGTCATGAAATCAAAGTGGGAAAATTTCCTTTTTCAGCTAGTGGTCGAGCACAAGCGCAAGGGGACACAACGGGTATGGTGAAAATCATTTCCGATGCCAAACATGGTGAAATTTTAGGAGCTCATATCATTGGCCCTGGTGCTACTGAACTGATCGCTGAGCTTACATTAGGTGCCAATATGGAAATTACAGTGAAGGAACTCGCAAATACCATACATGCACACCCTACGCTGGCAGAAGGGATTATGGAAAGTGCTGCAGCTGTTCTCGGTGAGGCAATCAATATTTAAGCGAGTGGTCCAAGTATGGGAATACAAAAGTTTCTGAGTTCTAATCGAACTTTGCCTATCAAGGTGTATTCTCATATAGATTCTAGCGATTGTTAGATTCATTATCTGATGAAAGAACCTATTGAGACTATCTTAGATACGATTGAACATCGTCCTTGGCCGATACCGAAGCATCCATGGTTTTGGTACCAAGAATGGAATGACGCTATTTTTTTACACTACCAAGTGGAACCAAGTAAACTTCGTTCCTTAGTTCCAATGCATTTGGAATTGGATCAAATTAACGGGGAACATTGGATTTCTGTCGTTGCCTTTACAATGGACAATGTGCATCCAAGGCACTGTTTCCCCTTCCATTTCCTTTCTACCTTCCACGAAGTGAATTTACGCACCTATGTGAAAAAAGACGGCAAAGTGGGTGTGTATTTTTTGAGTATCGAAGCAGAGAAATGGATCCCAACTCAATTTGCAAGGATGACATCAGGATTACCTTATCGGCATTCAAAAATCCAACGAGCAAAGAATTTGGTCCAGCTGGATGGGAAACGGTGTCGGATTGAAATGAATTTTCAAGTGATTCATCCAATCAAACATCCAAACCAAAAAGAACTTTGGCTGACAGAACGTTACTCATTGTATCGAGGGAAGGAGGTGAAGGAAAGTGCAATGGATGTGCACCACAAACCTTGGGAATTGTTTCAGGTGGAGATCCAGAAACTAAATATTGGTTATACGAAGTTTGTTGGTCTTACTGATTTTTTAAAGCCAGATCTAACTCATTATTCGCCTGGTGTGCAGGTGCTTGCTTGGTTGTAAGAGAGGAATTTGAGTAAAGTATAATTAATATAAATCAATTGGAATAAACTGACTCATCATTTTGAAATGTTTGTCCATAGTGAATAAGCAGGATTTGTTTTGAATCACATTTTGAAGTATAATTAAATCTGGAATTCCAACATGATTAATTCCATTTTTAAGATTGAGTATTTGAATTTCTCTCAATTGTTTCCAATCAATATTCATTTTGAAAGATTCTATGGTTTCTAATAGATGAATCAATTCAGACTTTTTTTTGATTTTTATGAACGGAATTAGCTCTGTCAAAATGATTTCGTTCGTATAAATATTTCCATTGTCTATGAGGCTATCTATTTCTTCTGAGATCTTTGAATTTGAATTTCGAAAGTATTCAATCCAAATCGATGAATCGATAAGAACAAAACTCATCTTTTTCTGAGTTGGTTTAAGTTGATTTCGAGATCAAGATTCCCTCTGAAATTTTTTAATTTTTTTAATTTTTCTTTTCGAATTAGCATTTTTAACCCTTCTTTGATCACATCTGTTTTTGTTTTTGAGTGGGTCAGTTTCATAGCCTCTGCAACCAATTCTTCAGGAATATCAATTGTAGTTCTCATTCTATGCATAAATTAGTTCCTTTCTATGCATAAGTCAATTTTTTTTTACGGATTCTGTCTCATTTTTTGAATCGTCTGGATCCATCAGGATTCAATCGTTTCCGTAAACAATCAAATCCTGATTCGGAGTGTTGAAATGTGAAAAGAGAGTTTGTTCGTTTACGTAACTTACTGTTCTACACAAACAATTTTCTTTGCAATATTACACGTGTCAGTTGTGGTTTCAACAAGTGTTGTTGTACTCGCACCCACAACTCCTGTGACTCCACTCACTCCCACATTGGAACTAGTCCAATTCGTACAATTCACATCATTGGCTAAGTTTCCACCGGTAATCGTCATTCCTGTCCAAAAGCGAGTGCCATTCGTACCGAGGGCAAAGTTCATTTGCATGGTGGTATTGGAATCTCTAAAGATTCTGTTGGAAGTGGTTGTTGCACCCGTAGTATTCAAAGTGTCAGTACTATTCGAATAGAAGGTATTGGCTTTGAATACCCAATCGGTATACGTCATTGTTCCAGTCGGATTTCCCAATGCCTCTCTCACACCGGGGATGGAAATCATTGCTTTATATGTTTTGCCACGAACTCGATCAGTGTCACCATTACATGATGCATCAGCACCGACAATCCCACCGCTTCCAATGAAACCACTTCGTGATGAACTAGTTAAATATATATGACACCTTGTGGAACAAGGAGCGGTAGCCGTTTGTGCGAGGAGGAGAGCGAGTAAGGTGGTGTCGTCGTTATTATCTTTCGAAGTTTTGCAAGCACCTAAGAGAGCACTAAAAAAAACAAGAAATACCAAGAAATACCGTTAGGTCTCATTTGTTTGCCGTGTTTCATAGGATCAAATTTGGAAGATGAATTTTACAGTGGCAAGAAGGAATTGAAGGTAATGGGAAGTGGCAAACGAAAAAATTTGGAAGTGGGGAGGGGGAGATTTACAAGCTTGGATGCAAGTGGGATTGATATCCACCTAATGTCTGTCCGAGGAAGGGGGTGAAAAATCCCCTGTGACTAAAAACATAGAAGTGTTACCAATCTGTCTCCTACAAAGTGACTTATTGTGCCGAAGCGATGCGGTAAGCCGAATTGAGTCACATTAGTTTACTTTAAAATTATTTTTCAAAGCAACTTCCTTTAATTTCTCATCCAAGGTGCAGAAAATCAAATCTTCAGATATCAACTTCTTCACATACATCGCTGTCGATAAATGGATCGCATCTAGTGATTTTAACTCAGAAATATTCTTTTGTTTTTTGAATTCATTTTTTATATCTGAATCAATATTTTTGAGGTTTATATTTGAAATTAATGTTTCAATGAAATTGTGAGTCTCCTGATACCAGGTATTCTCTAGATATTTTTTGTTTTGGTTAAAAGTATAATTTAAGCTTCGAAAGGCTTCGATTTCGATTAAAATGGAACTAAAGAGATGATTCGATTTATTTATTTTTTCTAAATTTTTTTCAAAACCATTTTCTGAATAAACGATATTGAGTAGAAAACTAGTATCAATGTAAAGTGCCAAACTATTCTCGATCCTCTAGATAAGCCTTCTTCCATGATTTTGAGATTGCATCTTTATGTTTTTCATTTAGACGCAATGATTTAGGAACATTGATAATGCTTCTTTCTTTTGCTGGTATCAGGGAATTGTTAGCAATCGATTCTTCTATGAAGGCCTGAGTTAAATTTTGAGATTTACTCAATTTTTTCAATTCTGCAATGGGAGTATTTCTATCCATTACGATAATCGTTTCGCCATTACGGACAAAATCCAAATAATTGCTTAGGTTGTTTTTTAAATCCTTGATACCCACTGATTTCATGTTTAAATAGTGGCCATTATAGCTACTTAGTCAATTCAAAATTTCTAACTTTTTATATCTTCTTTTCATTTTTAAACAATGTAATCTAAGGAATATTGACTTCTTGATCAAGGATTCTTTAAAATCAAAATCAAATACCGGATTTGATTGATCATGAATAGTATTTTGAGAATGCCACCTTACCTCTATTTGCTGAAATTCAATTTTCTATTGCGCCAGCGATTGCTGCGGAAATCCTTTCGCAACGCGAAAGATTGGAGCATAAAGCGCGGTCGCTTTTCGAATTGGAGTAACGTACACCAAACAAGTGCGAGGCGCCCTATCTCTTTCTTAAAATTGTCATTTCAATCTATGATTCAATTGATTTCTAAACTTTGTTTCATCCAGTTCCAAGTTTCTTCTGGTCGTTCGAAGGGAAAAAAATGTGTAAAACCAGGAAAGATGTTTACACTTGATTTGGGATGGACCTTCGCAAGTAAGTTGGCATACTTTGGACTGCAGACTTCGAATTTTTCAGGAATGGCAATGTGATTTTCAGTTTTGATACCGTAAAAATTTTTAAAAACATGGAAGTGGGCATGCCCAAAAATTTGTGCTTCGACTCTTGGGTCACAACAAAGTTTCACTTCGTTTTCATGACCTGTTTGAACAAAACAAGAGTTTAAATAATCTTCGAAGATTGAAGGTTCAAAGTTTGCAAAGGCAGGGAATTTACGAAAAGTCCGCCTAACAAGATCTATGGATTTGAAATGAGTTCTTCTTTTTTTTGCACCCTTTGCAAGTGGGTTCTCTAAAAATTTGGAGAGTAGGATGAGTTTCCAACCAAGGATCACAGGGTCCATCGCTAACACTTTCGCAAATCGTTCGGGTTCTTTTTTTGCGGCAAGAAGTGAGGATGCTCCTCCAAGGGAGTGTCCGATGATGGTTGTGTTTGTGATCGATTCATGGTCGAGTAGTGAAAGGATTTGGTCACGGAATACATTCCAATTCTTGAATTGCAAAGTGAATTCGGAACGACCATGACCTACAAAGTCTGGTGCGATGACTCGGAAGTGTTTTTTTAATCTTTCAAAATAATACTGATAACAACCGGCGCTATAACCATTAGCATGACAAAAGATGAGTGTGGGCCCACTTGTTTCTGAATCTAAATAAGCGGTTTCCCAATTTTTGTAGCGAAAGGATTTTGATTTCATTTTTCTATTTGACCCTTCCCGAATTCTATCGGATTTTGTCTCTATCCCATGCAATTCCAAGTCATCCTCTTCTTCTGTATAGCTGTATTCTTCAATGCATTGGCGAATATTTTAATCAAAACTTCTTCCATGCAGGACAAACAAGTTGTACCTGGAGAAGGGTTTTGGAAACTGGTATTTACTGTATTCAATCCTTATTTCATCGCAGGGCTTGCCAGTTTCGGCTTGGCATTGTTAGGTTATCGATATGTTTTAGGAAAGGGTCTAAAGCTATCACTTGCCTACCCAGTTTTCACTTCGAGTGGATTTATCATAGTCCTGATTGCCTCTTCTATATTTTTCAAAGAACGATTAAACTTTACCCAATGGCTTGGAATTTCCTTTATTTTAGTGGGTGTGTGGCTCACCGCCTTGCAAATGTTTGACGTTAACTCTTGAACCCAAGCCGTTTTTTTAGAACTCTATCTACATTAAATCGCTTTCAGTCTCTTTTTGTTTTTATCCTATTTGTATTCGTTTTCATTACTTTTTGCAAAAAAGAAAATTCTGTTTCGGAATCGAATTTGGAACAGGGAAAGTATGAACCAGAAACTAAGGGAAAGATAACAAAAAATCTTCCCCAATCAAAACCAAATGTCATATGGATTGTGATTGATAGCCTGAGGGGTGATATCATTGGAAATTATAATGTTACACCTAACTTAGATTTGTTTGCAAAAGAAGGAGTTACATTTAAATACCATTTAGTGAATGCTGCCTGGACGAGACCTTCCACTCTTGTTTTTTTTACGGGAAAATTTGCATCTGCAAATCCAGTTAATTTTTGGGATTATCCTACAACTAAATCGGAAGTGGAAGCCTTTTATCGATCAGAAAAAAAACCACTACCAAAACTTTTAAAAGGAGCTTTATATTCTACTTATATGGTGGGAAATAATCCATTTCTCACAGATAAGTTTGGTCTTGGTGTGGATGTTGGATTTGATTTTTTATATGATTTTTCCAATTATACTGAAGATACAAAAAAAATCACAAAAAAAACGTTGGAAGTTATCGATGAAATTTCTTCTCAAGAAAATCCTTTCTTTTTGTTTTTAAATTATAACGACCCACACAAACCGTATACCCCACCACCAGGATTCACAAGTCGCATACAAACAAAGGAAAACTTAGACGAACGAAAGTTAAACTATCTTGGTGAAGTAGCCTTTGTGGATGAAGAACTGGGAAAAGTTTTTGAAATCATAAAATCAAAAGGACTTTGGGACAACTCCCTCATCCTCATTACTGCAGATCATGGGGAAGTGATGCATACCTCACATGCAATTTCACCTTTCACCGGAACCAATACCTATTATGGACATGGTCAGGATTTGTTTTTAGAAAACATCCATGTGCCACTTCTAATCAAATTACCAAATTCCAAAATACAAAAAGCAGTACAATCTATGACTCGTTCTATTGATTTGTATCCGACTATCCTTGATTATATTGGAATTCCAATACCTAAATCCATTCATGGGTTGTCTCTACGACCAATTTTAGAAGGTTTAGAGACCACCAAACGAACATACTATGGAGAAACTCGCTTTACGCAAGGGTATGGTGAAGGGAATGAATTTTTATTACAAAGGTCTTACCGGTTTCATGAATTGGGAAAATTTTGGCAAGGGTCAGTCGGAAAGGAATTTTATTTGTATTTTGATACAAGGACCGATCCAAACCAAGAACATCCCATTCGGATCAACCAAATGGAATCTATCAGTGAACTGAAGTTAAATGCCACATTGGAAAAAAAAATCCAACGCTTTTGGAAACAAATACGTTCGATGGAACCAAAACTTCCATTATACCATCTTTGGATCAACCCAAGTCAAACAGAAACAGAAATTCAAATCACAATTCCGAATGGCATCATCCGCTTGGCGGCACTTCCATCGACCGTGGCGGTAGAAGAAAAAGGAAAATCAGTAAAACTCAAATCTAAGGAGAAAGTTCCCTTCCAGATTAGTTTTGAAGTATATCCTGATGTAAGTTTTCCTGAATTTAAAGTTTGGATGGGTACAAACCAACTAACAAAATCAGAGATCCTTGTTGGGTATTTTGGAGTGAATCTTTCTGCTTGCTCAAAAGACTGTGATTTGTTATACGAATCACAATCCTTTCGCCCTATCATAAACCCACATACAAAGGTACATTTTTGGAAGGAAGGTGGACAAAAAAAATCTTATGAAAACAAACAAGAATTGGGAACTGATGCACTTGATATCTTAAAAAAACAAGGGTACGTCCAATAATCAAACGATTAAAAGAAGTCTGTATTTCACAAGATTTTCTAATCGTTATCCAGGTTAGTGACAGAAAGATTGGGTAAAGTTTCCCCATTAAAACCAGTCCCACCACCGGAAAGAGATCCAAACAAAATCGAATAAATTGTATTTCCATCCATGATACCTTCATCCACTCCTGTGATCACAATATTTTGGAAGGTGTTCCAATCGGTGGAAGTAAAAGTGAAACTTGGGACAGAAGTAGTTCCCTCTGAAACATTTGAGCTTGTTACATTGATTGTCACATTTGAAGTTGGTCGTGCTCGTAATCGGACTTGGAATCTAGACTGGCCACCAGATTCCGTTGTGATTAAGTTAGGTGAAGTGACAAGCCCACCTGAAACATTTGGTGACGTCCCACAAGCAACCATAGGATTTGGATCTGTACAGGGAACGATATCATATAAATTGTAAATGTGGACACCTGGAATGGGACTAGGTGAGAGTGCACTGTAAATGGTGGATGGTGAAAATCCTGTCCCTGTTTCGCTTGATGTGATTTGTGGTGTGATGTTATAGTTAACATCCAATACATCAGAAGTGTTTTGGCCAACAATCGTAACCAATTGACCTGTTCCAAAATTAGTGGGAGTAAAAGTCAAAGGCGCTGTAGGAAATGAGACAAGCCCACCCGGTGTAGCTGCAAAATTAATTGTCACATCAGTTGTTGGTTGTGAATTGAGATGGATATAAAATTCAGAACTTGCTCCAGATTGAGATGTGATCACTGTGGTCGGAGAAAATCCCGAGGTGGTGAGTCCAGAAGCATCGTTGTCATTTAATGTGAGTTCAGGGTAATTTGACGAGGGATAAGGATTCACACCATTATAAAATCCATCAGTCGAAGAAAGAACACCTACCTCAATTGGGCAAACTACATTCCCATCATCGACAGAATCATCATATGGTGTGACGGTGATTGTGTTGTGCGATCCGATCGTATTCCAATTGGCATTTGTGATGGTCAGAGTGTTAGTTGATATTGTGTACTGTGTAACTGTCGGTCCTGTAAATAAAGTACACGGAAAACTTGATGGAATCGAAATTGGTACCGTAACATCATCAGTAGGGGCTTGGCTGAGTAAGATATAAATGGAAAATGATGCGGCATTTTCTGCTCGAACCATAGACTGTGGAGTGATAACGGTTACAGGATTTTCTGAGACACTATAGTTAATTAAGTTAGCGGTAGTACCATTGCTTCCTACAAAACTATCATACCAAGCGGGAAAGGATCCCGTTTCGGCTCCTGAAACGGTAATATTATAATTTATATTTCCGTCGCTTAATATGTCCGATACTCCAACAATTTCCACAGGAACAGATGTGCTCCAATTGGTTTCATTAAAGACAAATTGTTTCGAACTAACAGGTGTACCACTGTCATTGATCATCCCTTCAGTTGAGTCAGATGTCGTTAAGGTCACGGTGACAGAATTTCCTGAGACAGGCCTGCTCCCTAAGCGCAAACTATAAAAAGTAGAAAAACCAGATTCTGTTGTAAAGTAAGGCTGTCCTGTATCCAAGGTGAATAAAATTTTAGGAGATGGATTGTCGTTATCAGTGATGTTGATAGTAACATCATTTGGATTTAGACCTTCATAGTCTGTCCCCGAACCAGAAATAGCACCTAATGTAAGTGTATGGGTCCTTGTGTTGGATTCATTAATGGAATCGTTGACCACAGAAATTGTCACCGTTTGTGGTGTTGCATAATTTGTATGTGTGAAAGTAAGATTTGTTGGGGAAACTGTATATTGAGTGGAATCGGGTAAGGAAAATGTCTCAGCTGAAATCGGGATGGTAATAGAACCACTTGCACACGATGCCAAGTTCCCTGGAGTATCACAGGGCGCTGCATTCAATCGAACGGTAAATGTTCCATCGGCATCACCTTCTGTTAGGTTCATTGTGTTAGTAGAAAAAGTAAATCCTTTTGTATCATTGTCTGTTATTGTGACCACCAAATTTCCGTTTGTGTCTGTATAACCTGGAACTGCCCCTGTGGGATACAATCCAGTAAAATAAGAACCACTTGCCTGTGGGATATGGATCGTCACTGGGATATCTCCATCATCAAAAGAGTCAGTTACTGACCTGATCGTTATGGTTTGAGGGACGTCCCAACCACTTTCACTATTGTTTCCCGTATAACTTCCCACTTGTCCATTAGTAGGTGTGAATGTGAGTGTACGGGAAGCAGCCACTCCTGATGAGCTATTGAGTAATACAGCTTCGGTACCATCAGAAGAGGTAATAGGACCAATAACGACGTTAGCATTTGGTTTTAAAGATAATCGTAATTCAAATGTGATGGTTGATGTTCCATTTTCAACAATAGAAGATGCAGATAAGTTTTGTATTCGCACTAAAGGTTCGTTACTATCAGTATTTATCGCTGTTACTGCAGGAATCGATATGGAATTGTATTTAGGATCGGTAGAGGATGAATTCGAGAAATTGATATTTACATTCTGATCTCCATCATCAATTCCATCTAACACCGAAGTGATGGTGACGGTTTGAGGAGTATTCCAATTTGCAGTCGTGAAAGACAACGAAGTAGGGGAGACTGTGATTTCTGAAGTGTTACTAGATGAAATTGTTGGAATGGAGACAGTTTGTGTTGGTTGTGAATTTAAAACCACTGTAAATGTCTCGGTATAAGGAGTTCCATTTTCATGTACAACAAGTCCTCCAATCGGTGTGACTGTAATCCCTGCAGTATCATCATCTGTGACTGAGAAACTTACTTGTGTAGGTGGAGTGATCGCATTGTATACTGGATCAGCACTTCCTCCTGTATCCACAGATCCAAATTGTAAAGTTACAGTCCTTGTATCTTCATCAGTATAGTTATTGTTAGTTGTCACTTGTACTAATTGGTCAATATTCCAATTGGCATTCGTAAACACTAATGTATTTGTATTTACATTAGTGATCGTATTGTTTTCGTTTATACCCGTTAAAGTAACCGTAGATCCAGGAGGCGGTTGGGAAGAAAGACGAATCGTAAAATTAAGGATCCCTCCATTTTCAGAAATAGTCAGACTCCCAGGGGAGGTGAGTATAAATCCTGGGACATCGTTGTCTGTATTGGTAATAGATGGAAAAACGGGGCCCGCCAAACCGTTGTAATCTGTATCGGCAGAAGTTGCGGCACTTGAAACGATAGATACCGTTTGCGGCCCATCTGCAATATACTCATCCACTCCAGTGACAGTTACGATTTTTGGGGTGAACCATTCCGCTGGTGCAAATGTAAGTGTATTTGGACTTGTAGTTGCCTCAGTACTTGGAGTTGCAAGAATCGAAGGAATGGTAACTGCATTTGTGGGGAGTGTATTCAATACAATACCAAAACTGATCGCTCCACCTGCTTCCGTCGTAGTGAGTCCTGAAAGATTAACAACGGTAAAACCCGCGATGTCATTGTCTACATTGGTTCCTGTGATGACAGGTACAACCTTTCCTAAATATGCTGGGTCCATAGATATTGTTGCATCAGCAGAGATTTGAAAAGTACTATTATCAACACTAAAGTCGTCAACACCAGTGACGGTCACAGATTGTGGCACATCCCAGTTGTTAGGTGTAAAAACTAACTCTATGGATTCGACCGTAGCTTCTGTTGTATCATTGGAAACAAAATTACGGATGTAAACATCTTGCATAGGTCGTGTTTGTAAAACATAAGAAATTTGACCTGTTTCGCCAGTCTCTGAAGTGAGAAGTCCAAAAGATGGGCTTGCAGCAACTCCTGAAGATTCATTATCTGTATTTACCAAAAGGAGCACAGGTAGACTCCCTGCGGAAAAGCGTATATCTGATGTTAAAATATTTCCAAGCTGCACTCGATAATTTTGATTTCCATCAGATAAAATATCATCTACACCCGCCAAACGTACGATATGTGGAGAATCCCAATCATCTTCCGTAAAATTGATAAAAGTATCAGACAATAGTACACCCTCTGTTGGGTCGGAGATGGTAATTGGTCCAATTCTCACTGAACTGTTTGGTTCGATGTTCAAACGAAGTATGAATTCTGCTTGTTTTCCATTTTCACTCGTGAATAAAAAATTGGGAGCTTCGTATATGACAGAACCTTGTGCGGCGGCCGAAACAAAAAAAGATCCGAACAACATCTGTAAATTAACAGGAGTTACCGATTGGCAGGAGACGAAAGTCGTGGAGAGTAAGAGGAGGATATGAAAGAATCTATGTTTGAACAGCAATCCGAATTGTCCTCTAATGAATCCCATTTAGGGTTCTCCCTCTATATTCTACGAGAAAAAAGCCCCGATTTAGAAAAAAATTTCCAGGATATGCAATAAAACATGAAACAACAAATTGAGAATTCGAATTCCAAAGGACCACTTTCAGGAGTGAAAGTAGTGGACTTGTCTTTACTCCTTCCAGGTCCACTTTGTTCCCAACACCTTGCTGATATGGGGGCAGAGGTTATCAAAATTGAAAACCCGCGTGCCTATGACGGTTCGAGAGCCATGTTCAAAGGGAAAACAGGTTACCCTGCACTCTTTATGATGCTTAACCGAAACAAAAAAGCGATCACGTTGAACTTAAAACGAGAACAAGCCAAAGAGATTTTATTCAAACTATTAGAAGACGCTGATATTCTTTTAGAAGGATTTCGTCCAGATGGAATGGATAAAATGGGAATTGGATATGATGTGTTAAAAGAAAAATTCCCACGTTTGATTTACTGTGGAATTTCTGGCTACGGGATAAGTGGCAAGTACGTAGACTTTGCAGGACATGATTTGAATTATTTGGCCATCTCTGGAGTATTAGACCAAACAGGAAATCCTCCAAGACCTGCAGGATTCCAAATGGCAGATGTTGGAGGTGGAACACTCACTGCACTTTCGGCGATCCTTGCGGCATTATACTACCGAGAGAAAACAGGCAAAGGACAACGCATCGACATTTCCATGACAGATGCATCTGTCCAATTCATCTCACTTTATGGTGGAATATTATCAGCATCTGGTGTTTCTCCAGAGGCAGGAAATGATATCCTTTCTGGTAAATTACCAAATTATAATGTATATGAAACAAAAGAAGGTCGTTATGTTGCACTCGGTGCTTTGGAAGATATGTTTTTCCAAACTTTTTTACGTGCAGCGGGGATGGAAAATTTAACAAAGGAACATCCGATGGTTGAGGAAAATCTTTCAATCATTAAACAAAAGTTAACTGATTATTTTAAATCCAAAACTTTTGCCGATTTACAACCTATTTTTGATAATACGGATGCTTGTCTTTCTCCGATTTTGAATATGAAAGAAGTGTCAGAAGATCCACATATGAAAGAGAGAGGGATGGTGCTAGAAAGGAATCATCCTAAATACGGACCGATTCTACAATTTGGATCGCCATTTCATTTTTCAGAAACTCCTTTTGTGTACCGAAATGACCCACCAGAACATGGAGAACATACGGAGGAAATTTTAATGCAATTAGGGTTTTCAAAAGACAGTATTTCAGGTTTCAAAAAAGACAGAGTCATTTAACCGGGTCTTGCTTTTTTTTGCGAACTTCTGTACTTTGTCCTAGGGGAGAGGTATACTCTCCCTTACACGAAGCTATATGAAATTCTTACAAGTATCTGACCTACATCTTTCCATTTCCACAAAAAAAGAAGAAATTTATTCCTTAGCGGTTCTAAATGAGATTGTTGAAACTGCCGAGTCCAATGGGGTTCAAAAAATTTTCATTTGTGGGGATTTGTTCAATACCTTCCCTGATTTGGAAGCTCTCCGTGCACCTTTTTTAAAAGTTGTGTCAAATTACTCTGGCACTGTCTATTTTTTACCAGGGAACCATGAAATCTTAGATAAAAAAGGAAATAACAATGCTTATGCGGCCTACGACTGGTCAAAGAAAGTGATTGTTTTGGACTCTACTCCCTTTACATTATGGGAAGAAGATGGAATTGAATTTGTAGCCATCCCACACCAAGATAACTATTCTGAAATTTTATTAAACCCACCTTTACCCAAAAAAACCGCACTCCGAATTGGATTTGCACATGGAACCGTTTCGGGAATGAGTTTCACTGGATTGCAAGAAGAAGAGGAAGAAGGTGGATCTTACTTAGATCCCAATTTGTTACAAAGTTTGGATTTGGATTATTTAGCCATAGGACATTTACATCGTCACCGTATGGGGACTGTAGGAAAATGTAATGTGGGTTATGCGGGGTCTTCACGAGTTTGGCGAAAAGGTGAGTTTGGTCCAAGAGGTGGAATCTTCATCGAGATCGAGAAGGGAAATGTTCGAACAGAATTTGTTACTTGGAAGTCAGCAGGCCAGTACCGTGAGATTATTGTTTCTTTAGATACAGATGGAAATCCAGATCTAAGTGTAGATGAGTATTTGAAAGACACATCTCCCAATGATTGGATATGTTTTCGATTTGTTGGTTACGTCGATTCAATGGACGGCAAACAAAAATTCCAAGAAATCATAAACCAGAATTGGAAACACAAATTTCGGATTTGTGAATTTGATCCTGATGAATCTCAAATTGTTGTTATCCATCATATCTCTGAAAATCAATTCATCAAACAATTTCTTGATAAAATGAACGAAAGAAAAAACCATATGGATCCTGATCTCTGGCGACACACTCGGGTCACAGGCATTCGATTTATCTTGGATGGGGGGAAAGTGAAATGAAGTTAAAAATTGAAAACTTTGGAATTTTTAGCTCAAAAGAATTTCCCATTCAAAAAATCACCGTATTTACAGGGCCAAACGAATCAGGAAAAACTACCATTTTGGATGCCTTTGTTTCTGCTCTTGTAAAAGTCACTGGTACAAAAAAGTACGGAAAACTATTAAATGAAAGATACCAAGAAAATAGAAATTCAGATTTGGGGATCGAAAAACAAAATTTAGCACCGAATTTATTTTTAAATTCATTAGTGATTCGTGAAGGGAATATGGAAGTTGGTTCAGATAGTGAACTGACATCGGTCATTGAACAATCAATCTTTGACAGTGGTTACAATCCAAACCACCTAAAGGAAATGGCAGAACAACAAGTTTCAAAAACTGGTGTGCGAAAGGTGGCAAAGGATTGGAATTTGACCTTATCTGAGTTAGATGCCGCCAAACGAAAACTCGATGAATCAGAAAGAAACTTAAATCAAATTTCAAACCAATTTGCTGAACTTCCTATTTGGGAATTGGATAGGCAAAACAAAAAAGTTGAAATTGAAAATTTTGTATCTGAAAAAATCAAACTACAAAAACAATTCGAAGAGTTAAAACAAAAAGAACAACATGCAGAAGCAGATCGAGTTTATCATCAGATTTTACAATGGGAGATGTTGTCCCTAGAGAAAAAAAACGATTCAAAATTTTTACAAAATGATTCTGAAAAACAAACAAAACAACTCGAAGAATCCATTCGGTCTAGTAATCAAAAAATTGTTTCGACAAAAGAAAGGATAGGAGAATTAGAAGAAAGGAAAACTGCTTCTAAATTGAATTTGTCTAGTTTAGAATCTAAATTCCTAAAACTAGAATCATACTTTCCATTTTTTGAAACTTGGAAAGAAGGTTTGCGTAAATTCCAGGAGGATTTCCCTGTCATACCACGAACCATTTGGAATCCGTTATACAGAAGTTTGGCGATTATATCGTTTTTTATAACTCTTATCACAATGATTGTGATACTTTTTTCTGATTTAGGGTCTTGGTTTTATATTCCACTTGGTTTATTTTTTGGATTATCATTGTTTTTTGGTATGAAGATGAAAGAAACGATACTGGAAAAGGATGAATCCAAATGGAATGAAATGATCCGTCGAATCGCCAGTGAAATGGAAACCAAAACATTAGGAGAATGGAAACCTGATTCTCTTCATTTGGATTCTTTGTTTTTATCATTCCAAAGGTATGAAAGAGAATACACAAAACTGAAATTTGAATTACAGAATTTAGCAGACATGGTATCCAAATTCGATGCGGAATTACAAATCCACGAAAACCAATTCAAAAAAGAAAAAGATATTTTGGAAGTAAAGGAAAAAGAACTTTCCTCCCTCTTTCAAAAATTAGGTGTGAACTCATTAACAGAACTCAGTGAATCATTGGTTCAAATCCGTTTGAAAACGGATAAAATCAAAACTATAGAAGACACACTTAACCTGGAAGTTAAAAAATGGGAAACTGAAGGGATCGAATCACTCAAACTCAAACTAAAAGATAAAATGAGTGATTGGGAGAAAAATGGAATTGGTAAACAATTCCAACCAGAAGACCGAACCACCAAACAACGAATCGAAAATCGTATTGGAGAACTATCCGAATCGATTCGTAGTTTGGAAGTTAAGATTATTGATCTAGAAAAAAAATTGGATACTGGGAAAGCCGTATTAGAATCCCAAATGGTTCCCGGCCAAAAAGAATGGGAAAACGCTAAAAAAAATCTAGAGTCCAAAGAAATAAAGAAAGTTGAGTTGGAAAAAAATTTCCAAGCCTTTGAAATTCTCATCGATATTTTTGCCGAGATGCAAGCTGAGAGTACAGATAAAATGTCTTCATTAGTTCGTTCCCTTCAAGAGAGAATGGATTCTATCAAAGGTACATTACCATCAAAACAAATTCAATGGAATGGTTTTTCAGATGAAATACAAGTCACAACTGATCCGAGAGAAGGACAATTTTCGTTTAGTCAATTGTCAACGGGAACGAAAGAACAAATTTCTTTTGTATTAAGATTGGAATATGCGTTTCGGATTGGAAATCAGTTCAATATCCCTTATTTATTGTTAGATGAGCCATTTAGACATATGGATGTGGCAAGAAGAGATGTAGCTTTGGAATACACATTACAATGCATTTTGAACGCAGATAATGATTGGCATGTTGTATTTTTTAGTTTTGATGAGGATTTGGTTTCAAAAATCAAAATATTGGCAGAAAAGTTAAACCTTCCCTGCCAAATCAATACGCTAGTTAAACCAGTTTCTTAGCTTCAGCTAGTACGGTATCATAGTTTGGTTCACTTCCAATTTCTGGAACTAACTCTGAATATCGTACGACGTCATCTTTATCCACGACAAACACAGCTCTTGCGGAAAGTCCAGCGAGTGGTCCTCCAGAGATATGAGTTCCATAGTTTTTGGAAAAAGAAAAGTCTTTGAACTGAGAACCTGTGATGAGATTATCAGAGTTAATCCCTTCTGTTGTACAAAATCGTTTCATCGCAAATGGTAAATCACCTGAGACGATGAGCGTTGTGATTCCATTTTCCTTTGCGACTTTTTCATTGAATTTTTTGGTTTCAATGGCACAAACGGGAGTGTCGAGGCTTGGAACCGCCACAAGGATTTTTACCTTTCCTGCTAAATCTTTTAATGTAATATCACTTAAATCTTGTTTGGCGACCCTAAAATCAGGTGCTTTGTCTCCTGGTTTTGGGATCGATCCTTCGAGAGGAACTGGGTTTCCTTTGAGTGTTACTTGTGCCATATTTTCTCCTATGTTTCTTTTAGACTGGGATTCATTCTCTTAAGTGTTTCTTTCTTGTGGAAGGATTTTTTCCATCCAAAGGAAAGATTCTGCCAGTTCTCCCTTTTGGATGGTTTCGCTTAAATGTCTTACCTGGGTAAGAATGGTAGCTGGAGATAGGTGGGTGAGCTCGCTAAAAGCATGTAATTCTTCTTCGTTCAATTTTCCATCAAAGGAAGAACAGATTGCAAATACAGAAATCGGCCATTTTTTTTCCTTTTCATTTAACAGTAAAAAGGATCCTACAAATGATTCCCAATCATCCAAGTTTTGTAGGTGTTCTTTATTTTTCAAAAGGCTAAGTAAACCGAAGAGTAAATATTCAAAATTTGGATGGAAGGTTTTGGTATACACAATCGAAAGTGCAACCGACCGAAGCACAGATTCAATTAGTTTTGGATTTCTATCTTCTGATTTGATTTGATGTAATATTGAATCTGCAAGTTTTCTTGTGATGATTCGTTTTCTGAGTTCAAATAGTATAAGATAGGTTGTAACACTATCCCATAAACCTGTAATGGGTCCTGAAATGTATTCAATCAAAAAACGTAAACTTGTCCTTCCCAAAATTACCTTTAACAAAAGTTTTGCGATAATATTTGACAAAAATACCTTACTTTTATAAAGTATGGTCCTAAAAAATAATGCCCTCTCATTTAAATGTTTATACGGATCAATTCCATACAAACGGATCCTTGGGTCGGGGATTTCCAAGACTAGTCTTGCCATCATACCAGGGATTGGTGTGATGAGTTCTGGTTCGTCAGCCAGTTCCACATCGGCAGCCTTTGCCATTTGATACGACAAATAAAACCCCAATCGAAATAGTAAGTAAAATTCCAGTACAGTAACAATTGTTAGCAGAGAAAGAAACCCAAACAAACCTTGGTAGGATAAGGAAGGAAACGAACTAAATGAAAAAGCTGGTAAATAAAGGGAAAGATACACAAAGGTGATGGAAGGAAAAAAACCAATCCAAAAAGACCAAAACCAACCATGGAAAAGGATTTTTCTGGAAGTTTGGGAAAAGCTGACAGGTTTTTGTCTTTCTTGTTTCGCGTTTGTACGCAAGGAAATGAGGACACGGCGTCCCCATTGCTCTAAAATTCCCGGTTTGTAACGATCTGTACTCATTTTTTTGCAACCAGAATCCCCGATAAGGACTCAAATTCCATGGAACAGGAATTTTCTATGACGACACAAGCTGAATTCAAAGTCAAAAACCCAATAGATTGGGTCACGACCATATTTTTACTCACTTCCCCACTCGTTGGTATTTTCGGAACTTTGTATGTTTACCTTTACGATACAATCCACTTAGGCACTTGGGCTCTCTTTTTGTTTTATTTTTTTGCAACCGGAATGGGGATTACTGTAGGTTACCATAGACTATTTTCTCATAAAGCCTATGAAGCAAAAGCTCCCATCAAACTTTTGTTATTGTTGTTTGGTGCTGCTGCTTTCCAATCCACAGCACTTGAATGGAGTGAAGACCATAGAATCCACCATAAATTTGTAGATACAGATAAAGATCCATATTCTATCAAAAAAGGATTTTGGTATGCACATATTGGTTGGTTGTTTCGTAAACGTAACTATGTCCAACATGGTGTCCAAGATTTAGTAAATGATCCTTTGGTACTTTGGCAACATAAACATTTTTATACAATTTCTATCTTTATGTGTTTTATCCTACCAGGACTCATCACAATGTTGTGGGGAAGTTTTTTAGAAGGATTCTTTGTTGCTGGTTTTTTACGATTATTCGTTGTCCATCAATTTACATTTTTTATCAATAGCGCATGCCATGTTTGGGGAGAAAGAACATTTTCCAAAGAACAAACTGCTCGTGACAACTGGATCATCGCATTTTTTACGTTTGGTGAGGGATACCATAACTTCCATCATGAATTCCAAATGGATTATCGCAACGGGATTCGATGGTATGATTATGATCCATCCAAATGGATGATCAAATTCCTTTCTTATTTTGGTCTTACCTATAACTTAAAAAAAGTTTCAGAAGAAAAAATCTTACAAAAGACAATGTTCATCAAAGAAAAAGAAACCATTCGTTTGTATGCAAATCTCGGGGAAGAAAAACTAAAATCTTGGTCCGAACAATTGGCACATTTAAGAGAAACTGCAATCGCTGAATTCCAAAAATGGTCAAAAGCAAAACAAACTGCAAATGAAACAGAAGCTGGAGTATCGAAACAGAAGTTTGAATCTACAAAAGAAAACTGGGAAAAACTTTTAAGTAGACCACTTTATTACTAATCTTTATCCTCTTACCTCCCTAAATATTTCTTTAGGGAGATTTGGTACATCACCTGGACCAACTAACGGTAAGTACACCATAAATAAAGTTCGACCAGGTGTAGATTCTACTTCGATCCTACCTTTATGTTTTTCGATGATCCCTTTTACGATCCCAAGTCCAAGCCCAGTTCCCTCACCTTGGTCTTTTGTTGTAAAAAACGGATCCCAAATTTTATCCTTAATTTCATTGGGGATACCCGATCCATTGTCTTCAAAACTAACCAGCACATATTCCTCTCCAATCCTACTTGAGGAAATGATAAGTTTTGGATGTTCAGTTTTTTTCATCGCATGGATAGCATTTGTGATCAGGTTTGTCCAAACTTGGTTTAGTTCATCCAAATTACAACGAACAGGTGGAATGCTACCATAATTACGTTCAATTTCCACACCATGTTTGATTTGGTTTTGCATGATGACCAATGTATTCTCTAACCCTTCATGAAGGTCAGCAACTTCATATGAATTTTGACCTAAGTGGGAGTAGTATTTCAAAGCCTTTACAATTCTAACGATATTACGAATCGCATATTTGATATTTTTTATATTTCGTTGTAAACTTAATGTATTTTTTAACATCTCAAATGTTTCTTTTCCACCAGATTTCCAGATCCTTAAGAGTTCTTCTTGCATATGCATCAAATGTTGGTCTATGAGAAAAGTAGCAAGATCGGTGGCATCATTTTCTGGCATACCATCTTGGATGAATTTTAGTTTTGTTTCTCGTTTTAATTTAAATTTGTCTTTGGGATCGATTTTTGTCGTTGGATCTTCTTTTACAAAACTAAATAAAATATCCAAATAAAGAGATCGAAAATCTGGATTTTGGATGAGGTGAGTGATGTCACCTAAGTGAGATAATACGAAAACTAAATTGGCATCCAAATTATCAGCTGCACCGTTGATGACTGCTGCTGGTGTATTGATTTCGTGAGCAATCCCTGCTACCATCACCCCAAGTGATGCCATTTTTTCGGATTGAACCAGATGGGCTTGTGTTTCTTCCAATTCCTTGGTACGTTCTCTCACTTTTGCTTCAAGTGTTTCAGTTAAATTTAATAACTGTTGGTAAATCATGGAATTGGAAAGTGACATGAGAGAAACCGACAGAATTTCTAATATGATTTCAATTTCTTCTAAGTCGTAAACTTTTCCTTCCTTGTGTTTTCCAAGTAAAATAAATCCGACTAAACTAGATTTGATTGAAAGTGTAGCAACTAACTCCGATTTCGTGTCTGAAAAAAAATGTAAGGCTTCTTTTGCGATTCTTTCATGATTGGAGGACACAAAATTGATAAAATTTTCTTTGATATGGATTCCTTCTCTTTCAGATAACCATAACAAAAATGGATTGAACACTGGGATCGAAGGTAAGTCAGAATGTTTTTGGTTTTTGGATTCGAGGAATGGCCTAGGTCGGAATTGGCCTTCTTTTTCATCCCATGTGTACACTTGTACAAACTCGGCAGGAATTTTTGAGGCTAAAAATTGGCTGATCGTTTCGCTGATTTGGTCAGGGTCATTAAACGATATGAGTTCTTCTTTGAACTTTTCAAGGGCAAAGAGGTTTTGTAATAATTCATCTCTTTTTTTGGGTTTTTCTTCGGTCACGATTTGCCCTTTGGGAAGGTGGAAAAGGAAGAGTGATAAAGTAATAAATCCCATCATTAAGACAGAAACTGTGAATAAATAGGAAACTTGAAATAAAATCAGTCCGTAAGCAATTGCAAACCAACCAAAAGAAGAAAGTAGAATGATACTATTACGAAAGAAAACTTGTATTTGCATGTGGATTGTATACAATGTAAGAACTAGATAATTTTGGTGCAGATTCCACTTGGGTAAAGAACTATTTACAATCGCTCGTATCTTCGGTGCTTATTACGAGATTTATTCGGAAGAGACATCGTATGCCAGGGCTGTACTCAAAGGCAAACTCCGCCTTAAAAATTCAAACGAACGCCATCCGTTTGTGGTGGGTGATCTTGTTCGTGCGGAAAAATCTTCTGGAGAAGAGTGGGTCATTTCAGAACGTTTGGAGCGAAAAAATTATCTCACTCGTAAAAGTGACAAAGGCGACAGTCATGTGTTATGTGCAAACCTTGACCAAGTTGCCATTCTTGCCTCTTGTAAAGACCCAGAAACCAAACCTGGATTTATTGACCGGTTGCTTGCTGCTTCCTACCAGACAGATATTCCTCCCCTTATCATCTTTACCAAAAAAGATTTGGTAGACGAAGAGGAAATCGAAGACAGGGAAACCTACTATAGTCAGTTAGGTTATGATGTCATGAGTGTATCTCTCCTCTCAGAAGAATCTATCCTACCACTTTGGGAAAAAATTAAAGGCAAACGTACCTTTCTTTGCGGAAATTCCGGTGTTGGAAAATCCACTTTGATGAACCACCTTCACAAAAAAACGGTGCAAAGGACAAATTTAGTCAGTGGATCAACAAAAAAAGGAAAACATACCACTACCAATTCATTTGCACTTTTTTTAGAAGGAAATACGGTCCTAATCGATTCCCCAGGGGTCAAAGAATGGGGCATCCTCCATCTGTCTCCCATTGAACTTTGGGAAAGTTTTCCCGAATTGAGAAAAGTTAGGGAAACATGTCAGGAAATTTATTGCTGTGAACTCGGTTCTGAATGTCCAATGCGTAAATGTATGAACGAATCTATGGATGAAACCCGTAGAAAGAGCCTTGAATCCATGATCGAAAGTTTGGAGAATCCTTACCGGGTCACCCGCAGGGACCATTGGACAAAAGCAGTCACAAAAAGATATTAGGGAAAAGAGTTGCCAAGGCTTCAGTTGTTATCTATTTTAAGAAAGTTATTTCCGGAGGAAGGAATATGAAACGTACAATCATACAAAAATTGTCGGTTTTGGGATTTGTGGCGATTTTTGCCATGTTTGCCGCAGCTTGCCAAAAAGACTCAAAAGAGACTGTAACAACAGTTACAGATAAAAACCAACCAGCCAGTAATGTCGTCATCGCTTTCGTAAAAGGGGATGTGGTAGTTTTAAGAGAAAATGGTCAAATCAAACCAAGTTTAGGTGATACCTTAACTTCTCAAGATACAATTGTGACTGGTCAAAACGGATCGGTTGAACTTTTGGTGGGAGAAGATGGTGTTCTCAAACTCAACAAAAATACATCACTTAGCGTAAGCCAAGCGTTTGCCGCAAACGATGGATCACGTGAAACAGAAGTGAACATGCAATACGGAAAACTCGTGACTGTTCTTCGCAAAGAAAGAAAAACAGAATCGTTTAGTGTTGTGACTCCAACTTCCATCGCGGGTGTTCGTGGAACCATTTTCCTAACCAATGTAGAAAACCCTTCTGCTAAAGGTGGAAACGTAGCATGTGGATCTTCAAACTGTGTTGTAAAATACACTGTACTTGACGGAGCCGTTGCTATCCGTAAATCGAACTCTGATAATGAAATCGTAGTCGACAAACAAAAGTCAGCTGAAGTATCTACTGACACAAAACTTTCTGACAAAATGATCAAACCGATGGACAAACAATCCTTAGGTGAAATGAAAGAAATGTTAGTGTTTGAAAATACAAAAATGTTACAATTTGAGTCCCTTGCAAACGAACTCAAGTCTAACAACGAAGAACTTCAAAAGATGAACCTTGGTTCTTCTGTAGAGGAATTAGAGAAAGCTGCAAAAACACGTGAAATCACCAAATCAAAGTCAGACGAAGTGATCACAACAGCAAAATCAATTGAAGATTCTAAATACATTAAAAAAGATGTGCAAAAAGATTCACTAAAATTAGCTCCAAAAGAGAGTTTTGATAAGACGAAATGAGATATGTTTATTTACCGGTCCTTTGTTTTTTAGTCGGTTATTGTTCTTCGGTCACAAAGATCGAAACACTCAATCGAAGTTTTACAAAACCTAAGTTTGTCACTCCAGATCTTGGAGAGTCTGAACCCCTTCCTTCGGGTAGAGATTACAGAGAACGACTGGTAAATAAACCCACCCCAAGTTTCACTCTCCTCTGGAAACAAATTCCAGAGGGGTTTTCTACTTCAGATTTAGCCCTCATTGAGGAAAAAATACTTTTTCCACACTCAAAATTAGGAGTGTACCAAAAATCACCGCCTAAACCCGATGCTAAATTTTTCGAGTCAAACGATATCGATTTAGTGTTGGAACTCAGATTGTCAAAAGCATTAGAACGTTTGACCGTAGATATCCAATACAAAGACCCAGTTCTCTCACAAAACTTCGGTAAGGCTGTTTTTGTATACCAAGAAGAAAAAGAGCCAAAGTCCAAATCCATAAAGTCATTTGATGTTTTTCATGGTAAAAAACACCTGCTTCCATTAACAGAGTTCGTACCTTCATACTTTTTAGAAATTTCCTCTCCATCTAACGATGATTTGCGGTCTTATTTTACTTCTTCCTTACAAGGTAAGGTGTCTGTTTTTTCAACATCCCCCGGAACGATCATATACCTCGACGGAGTGGAAGTGGGAAAGGCTCCCCTTTTAAATTATTCGCTAATCAATGGTAAACATACTTTATCTTTTGCCAAACCAGGTAAAGACCAAGTGAAACGAAACATTTTGATCCGTGCTGGAAAAACAACAAGAGTGTTCCAAGAATGGAATGATGATATTTCGCAAGGAACCGTTGTGGTATCTAGTTTCCCTCCAGGTTTAGATGTTGTGATTGCTGGTCAAAAAAAGGGAAAAACACAATATGCCGAATCCGGCGTACCTTATGGTAGTTATCCGATCCAATTCATTCGAACAACACCTGATTCCCATTTTGAATATGCAAAAGCTGGAATCAAAATCCGTCCAAAACAAATCACATCGATAGCCTTACCAATTTCCTTGGAAGATGGAGTTGGTTGGGAATCGGAAGAGTTTTGGAACCTCACTTCACCTTCACCTAACTTCTCTGCCACGTTCCCAGGGAAATTGACATTTGCAAAAAACAAGGACCTTCCCAAAGGATGGTATGGTGTGTATTCGGAAGATTTGATTCCTGATTATTTGGAAGCCGAACTTGTGTTAGACTTAAAAAAAGAGTATAACGGGGCGGTTGGGTTATCGATCCATGACCATAATCATAATTCAATTTTGGTTTATGTAGACCAAACCGATTTTCATATTATAAAATTTTCACAAAATGACTTAGAAGCTCCTGTTCGTTCTTCCTTTCGATGGAACAAAGAAGATGAGTTAAAAGGTCGAAGTATCAAGTTTTCAACTGATCTCGAGAAAAAAATGATCCGTTTATATTTGGGTAATAAGATGGTAGAAGAATTTCCATGGAGTTTTGAAACATTTTGGAATTTAGGTGTTCTTACTCCACATAATGCTCCTTTGGTGGGTGTTCCACTCAGAGGTTTAAAGATTCAATACCCAGATATGGTTAAGTTCGAACAAAGGTTCCAAAAATGAGAAAATTTAGCATTCTATGTGTTTTGCTTTTAACTTTTATTGGCTGTCGTTCCCGTGATTTCCAGGCAGTCACAGTAAAGGATACTGTAGTAGAAAAATCGGCGGCATCTGATCGACAAAAAATTGAAGAAGCACGTGCTCTCATTGCGGATGGAAGTAACGAATTCCAAAAAGGAAACATGGATGTATCATTGGAAAAGGCAAAATCATCCATCCAAACATTTGAACTTGTGGAAGGTTATGCATTACTTGGCGCATCCCAATACCAACTTGGTGATTATGAAAATGCTAAAATTGCATATGAAAAAGGTAATAACTTAGACCCCCAGAATGAAAAAATACTCATCGGTTTAGGAACTGTCCAATCGACACTTGGGGAAAACGAAGCAGCACTCTCTACATACCAAACGTTAAACAAATTAAAACCAGACGAATCTATTTATACATACAAAACGGGTATCCTTTTAAAAAACTTAGGCCGTTACCAAGAGAGTTTGGTGACTCTCAAGTCGTTGGAAGACAAACAAGATTTTCCTTATCCTGTAGAGTTACTCAACCAGCTAGGTGATGTATGTTTAGAGCTAAAAAAATATGATGAAGCAGAAAGTTATTTTGCAAGGGCTGAAAAGTTAAATCCAGAATTAAAATCAGCAAAAGACGCAAAGTTATCTACAAAAATTGCCTCTCTCATCCAAAGAGGAAATGACTTCTTAAACAAAAAAAATTACGCGGAAGCAACAGCCGAATTTAAAAAGGCAGCTGAGTTACAACCACAAAATGGTTCTGTTTGGTCATTTCTTGGAAACGCGCAACTTTTAAATGGTAAATTAAAAGAGAGTGAAGAGAGTTTTAAAAAATCAATTTCCCTTTCTGATACAAATGCAAATGCGTATGTAGGTTTGTGTAATGTTCTCATTCAAACTCATAACTATTCAGATTGTTTAAAAACTTCTAAACAAGCTCTGCAAAAAATTCCTAAAAATGCAGAAATTCGCAACAAACAAGGAATATGCGAATGGAAATGGGGTGAAGTTAAAAAAGCAACACTCAGTTTTCAAGATTCCTCTGCATGGGATCCCAACTTCATTGAACCTAAAATGAACCTTGCCTATGTACTCATTGATTCAGGTCGTTTCGATGAAGCATTAGATGTACTTAAAAAAGCAGAAACACACCCTAAAGCAAAAAAAGAAGACATTCGCAAGGCAAAAATCCTAGCAGAATCTCAAAAATTCATCGTAAGTGGTGATTCTTTTTTACGCCAAGGCAAACGCAAACAAGCGTTTGATGAATATGGGAAGGCGATGGGTGTTAATCCAGAAAACCCAGCGGTTCAAAATGCTTATGGTCGTGCCTATTTCGCCTTTAGTGAATATAAAAAAGCGGAAGGATCCTATTTGGAAGCATACCGATTGGACAATACCAATCCTGGTGCATTACAAGGCCTTGCACGTGTTTATGCAAAGACTGGTGAATCCAAAAAAGAAAAAGAATTCATTAAAAAATTAGAAACCTTATCGGCTACTGACCCTTTCAGTGCGATTACACTTGGTCGGATTGCAGAAGATGCAAGTAAATGGGATGAAGCAGAATCCGTTTATATGGGGCTTAAGAAAAAGTTTCCTAACAACGATGCAGTGGATTACCGTTTAGGAAGTTTGTATTACAAACGTGCCGTTGAAGAAAATGCAAAAGAAAATTATACAAAAGCAAATGAGTTTATTCAAAAATCCAAAAAGTATACGAAGGATATTCCTGAATTAATCGAAACTGAAAAAACAGTTTCGGAAAATTCTCGTTTTGCGGAAATTTTACCTTTAGTCAAAGAAGGAAATACTCTTTTTAATCGTAAAAAATATATCGAAGCTGTAACTCCATATCAAAAGGCTTATGACCGTGTTCCTAAAGCCTCACTGCTCGTAAAAATTGCTGAGTGTTATATCGAAAAAGGCGAAGAAGAAAAGGGTCTTTCGATTTTAGAAAACGCAGTCAAATCAAACAAAGAAAATGCAATTTCTTTTAAAGAAGGGATTTATTCTTTTTATTATAAAAAAGGTGAACTCAAACGAGCTGAAGATGGATTTTACGATATTTTGAGAGAAAAACCAGATTCGTATTACGCCTACTATATGTTAGGTCTTGTCACCATGAAACGCAAAAATTATGAAGCGGCAATTGGTGAGTTTGACAAAGCCATCCTAGTGAATCCAAACTTTGCTCCAAGTAATGTCGCGAAGGGACTTGCATATTACAAATTAAACCAGATGGATGCTGCCAAACGTGAGTTTGAAAAAGCAAGGGTTAAGGATTCTGAATTTGGACTTTCTTCATATAACTTAGCGATTGCATATTTTAATGAAGACTTAACAAACGAAGCAAAATCTATCCTGGAATCTATTCGGAAGTCCGACCCAGATTTTATGGATGGTGAAATCCAATTGGCTTATATCTACTTCAAAGAAAACAAATTGGATGAAGCCGAAAAAACAATTGATCGTGTTTTAAAAGAAGAACCTTCGGCAGAAGCTTTGTTTGCTCAGTTCCGAATTTTGGATGCAAAACAAAAACAATCTCCGTCCGAAAAAAACAAATCCAAACGTAATGCGGTCAAAGAAAAAATCTTACGTGAATATGGTGAAACAAAATACGCAAGACTTCTCCCTTCTGATGCTTTGGACGATGAACCACTCCATGTCACTGACTTGAATTTATCAGGAACACCAGTTTCGACTCCCATTGTTTATCCAAACCGTATCATTGTAAATTATGGGACTGCTCTTGTAGGTTATGACCGAATGACAAAAGAATTGGTATGGAAACAATACACTTCCACACCGTTTCAATTACTTGTGGCAGGGAAGGAATTGGTTGGAATTTCGAATGATACTGCGACTAAAATTTATCCTGAATCAGGGAAAATGACTTTCAAAAAACAGATATTAGCTGGTTGGAAAGTCAAACAAGGTTCCGCAGATTCCAATGGATTTTATCTTCTATTAGAAAAAGACAAATCGCCAAATCGAAAATTGGTACGAACTAATCCAAATTTGGAAATCCAAGAAGAATGGAATGGAAATGATTTCATTGGATTTTCAATAAATGGTGAAGGAAAACTATTTGTAATTCGAGACACAAAAAAAGAATTTTTGGTCCAAGTTTTCACACCAAGTGTTCCCAACGAAAAAGAACCAAAGGTATCACCTCCAATCATCAAAAAAGATTCAAAAGAATCGGCAAACTTCCTTGGTTGTTTAGAAGAATCTTGTTTGGTTCAACTAGGTGGTCAAATCTACGAAGGTACCGAAAAAGCAAAATTATATGCAATTGGGAAAACTGATTCTGTTCGGTCTGTAGTGAAAAATCCAGACTCACTCCTTGTGAATACAGAAGACACAACCTATCTTTGGAAAGGTGGATCGAAATGGAAAGATTCCTATAAAACAGAAGGGGACTTTTATTTCCCAATGGATGGATTAGTCGTAGAAGGAAGATCCAAAGAATTACTCCTGATCAAAGGAAGAGAAAAAACATCTGTTCCATGGAAAGGAGAACGAGATGGACTCCGGATCAGTACCATCACGGTCGATTAAACTGCTCAATTAAATCCCCGGATTCACAAAGATCACGGGGAGATCTATTAATGATCAATCATTCAAATTGGTTTGGTTCGTTTTAGATAGTAGATTCTTTTCCCTTCATTTCTTTTTTCAGCTTCGAAGAAGGAAATGGGGAATCCAGGCCTTTCAAATTCAAATTCTTTCTCCTTCCAGATAAAATTAGGAAATTTTCGAAACAGAGAAATGGTTTTTCTAGCATAGGGACCGTAGTCAGTTGCAAAAAAAAGTTCTCCACCTGGTTTTAACAAAGTGTATATTTGTTGTAACATATAGGACTGCATTAGTCTATTTTTACGGTGTTTTTTCTTGGGCCAAGGATCGGGAAAGTTGATGATGATTTTGTCAAAAATTTCTTTCTCAAGTAACTCATCAAAAAACCATTGGAAGTTAACGGTCATATAACGAATATTCTCTAAACCCAAGGTTTTTCTTTGTTTTTCAGTATGGATGATTCGGTTTACCTTTTTTTCCATCAGTAGGTAACCTGTTTGGTGGTCATTTTTTGCCAATTCAATGGCAACTTCACCCCAACCTGATCCAAGCTCTAAAACAAACTGTTGGATCGAATCTGGGAAAGATTTTTTTAGATCGATTTTTTTTCCACGTTCGTTAGGTTGCAGGAGATAGTCTGACTGATAGGAAGTTTTGGTAGTAAACTTCCAAAGTTTTTCTTGGATTTCAGGATTAACTAACAATTGTATTTCTTCCGATGATTTAATGTCAGGATTTTAAAAAGGAACTAAATGAAAATAACTCTTTTTGGTGTGCGAGGTTCTCTTCCAACGCCGATTTCAAAACAGGAACAACGCGAAAAAACCGTAAAGATTCTGCACTTGGCAAAAGAAGAGTGGAAAAAAGATCCAAACGGATTCTCTGAAGAAGAGTTTGTCAATCGATTGCCCATCCCACTTTCACAAGACTTAGGTGGCAATACGACATGTGTATTCATTGAAGGTGAAGGTGGGGAAAGAGTCATTTTGGACATGGGAACTGGGCTTCGTGTGCTAGGCAACCAACTGGCTCCGGAAGCATTTAGTGGCCAGGAAATGGATCTTCATTTCCTGGTTTCTCATACACATTGGGATCATATCCAAGGATGGCCTTTTTTTAAACCTGGTTACTCACCTTCAGTAAATATTCATTTTTATTCCTGTATTCCCAATTTAGAAGAAAGGTTGGAAAGACAACAACACCCTGAAAACTTTCCCATCACCTTTCAACAAATGGCATCTAAAAAACATTTCCATTTATGGAAAGAATTTGAATCGTATATGTTAGGTGGTTTAAAAATTATTCCATTTGGTCTTCGCCATCCAGGTTCCTGCACGGGATACCGAATCAGAGAAGGAAATAAAATCTTTTTATTTTGTACAGATGTTGAATACCGCGAAGAGGATAGAGAACATTTATTAAAAATGAAACCACAAATCGCAGGGGCAGACCTCATTATCATCGATGCCCAGTATAGCACTTCGGAAGCTGAGAAAAAAATTGGCTGGGGACATACAGCTGTTAGCAAAGCTGTTGAATTTGCGGAGATGATGGAAATTCGTTCTGTTGTTTTAACTCACCATGAACCAGACCATACCGATCATGAA
Source organism: Leptospira bouyouniensis (assembly GCF_004769525.1). Lineage (NCBI taxonomy): Bacteria > Pseudomonadati > Spirochaetota > Leptospiria > Leptospirales > Leptospiraceae > Leptospira > Leptospira bouyouniensis. The sequence goes on from NZ_RQFT01000003.1 coordinate 874,873, forward strand.
GTTGCAAGGATCATCTTGGATGAAGCAAGGCTTCAAAAACCGGGTGGAATGCAAGTTCATATCGCACATGAAGGGCAAAAGTTTATTTTATAATCTAAAAGAATTTATTCATTGATTAGATAGTTGGAGTGATACCCTTTTGCTTCTCCTGAGTATTCAGGACACTCTAACTTTAGTTCGGCGAGCCAATGGATCTGGTAAGGTTTTGCAAAAAACAATTGGATAAAAAATCTTAAAAAAGACGAAATATTTTCCAGTGCACTCATGGTTGCAATTGGCCGAGTTCGTTTCACATTCAATTTGCAAGTGTCATTCTGAAAGTATAAAATTTCTGATTTAGGGATCGTATAACCAGACGTAGGTTCTTTTTCCCATTCTAAAACTTCAACTCGTTCAACGGTTCCTTCTAAAATAATTGTCCCAGATGGGTTGAGAACGGCGACTCGACGATAAAATTCTCCAGGGAAATTGGAATTTCCAAGAAAACCACCGGTGAAAATTCGGTAACCATCATTTGTTCGTGATCTGACTAGTTCCCATTTTTTTGAAAATTGGTACACGGCCTCGTTGGTTAGGATATGTTCCAAACCTCCTACACCTTTTACTTCTTCGATTACATCCTTGTATCGAATGGTGCCTGTGACAGTGGAGTATGAAAAAGGAATATCTGCTTGCACAAATTTTCCTTTTTCCATCAAGGGAAACCTTCCCTTCGAAATCGGAACATTCCCACGTCTTGGTTTGTAATCTAATTTGATTTCCCAATCACCATAATTCATATAAAAGGAATAAATTCCGTTTTTATATTCCATCCAATTTTCACCACTTCGTTGGTAAAACTGACCTTTTTTGAATTCGTATTCCTCGGCATCAAACTCTCTTGTGGAATAAAAAACAGGCTGGTCTTTTGCCTTTAGTAGTAGCGATATACCGTTGTTAAATGAACCGGGTCCAAAATTACTCACTAAAAAAGTAGCAAAAAGATTATACTTCTCGTTTCGAAATGTAAAGTTCCAACCTTGCAAATAACCTTCGTCTAAGAAGTGTTGGGTTTTGAAATCTTCGGCAGAAATCTTGTTTGTTGGGAAAAACAATAAGCAACCAAATAGATTGATTCCTAGGAAAACGATACGCCAATGCACCGCCAAATCCTATTGCGACCCTGAAAAAGAAGCAAGATTTTTCTTGGGGATTTCCTTTAAATTGAAAGCAGGGATGGAACCGAAATCCCAAAAAGATCCCCCAAACAAACGAGAGAAAACACCGGATGTTCGTTATTGCCAATTTGTTTGAGGCGTTCCCTTTCCTCCGCAATGCCATCAATATGGATCCATGTTTGCGTTTCTTCATTTGGCAAAATTCGACAAGCGACTTGGTATTCGAATGGTCCAAGCCTTGCAAAAAAAATCTGCACCGAGTTTGGGTCAGAATCGGCAAGTTGTCTGCGAAAAGCAAATTGGTTGGATTTCGTTTCGCCCCTCATTTCGTAATAATGGTTTAGAATTCGCAGGATGTGGAGAAATTCTTCTTTTTTAGTCACAAGTTCTCGCCAGGTTAGGTCGTCTTCGTTCATACAAAGGAGTGGTAAACCAAAGCGCCACATGGTTCTAAAAAAGGATTCGCACTTGAAAAATACTTTCCCCTATCCAAGATGAACGAAACGGACATGGTCACGGAGATATTAGAAATATTCTGGAAAGAGAAACTTCGTTTCGCCCAATACTGTTTTGATGAATTGGCTACTTTAGATGCCAAATCCTTCCAAAAAAAGAGATCCAGTGGAAAATCTCCTGAATGGGTTTTACAACAAATGGTCTCCTATGATAAAACCTTTCGATTTTACCTTCCCATATCATTGAAGATTAGTAGTTTTTTCTTTTTTCATAGTTTCAAAGACCAAGAAATTGAAAAGGATCTTGAAAACATTCGGGATCGGTACACTCCACCAGCATTTCCTCCTCATTTTTGGGAAATCCATATTTCCGATGCAAAAGAAATCAATATCAAAGCATTAGATCCAATCGTGAAACAACATTGTGAGTCATGGAAGGAAGTTTTGTTAGAATTGGAATTGAAACTTTCTCACATTTCTGAAACCGATGCGTACAGAAAAAGATATACATCCCTCACTGGAATTCATACTATTTCAGGAGCGATTAATAATTCGACTGAGTTTTGTCACTACCTTTGGAATGCGTACATGACAAATACAAATTAAGTATTATAAATTTGAATCAAAATGGATAGAGTTTAGGAGAAATCAATGGGAAAAATTAAAGTAAAAACACCGTTAGTTGAATTAGACGGCGATGAAATGACAAGAATCATCTGGAAAGAAATCAAAGATCGATTCATTCACCCTTACTTAGATATTACATTAGAGTATTATGACCTCGGTGTCGAATATCGTGATAAAACGGATGACCAAGTGACTGTTGATTCTGCAAACGCAATCAAAAAACACGGAGTAGGTGTAAAATGTGCGACGATTACTCCTAACGCAGACCGAGTCAAAGAATACAACCTAAAACAAGAATGGAAATCACCTAACGGAACTATCCGTGCGATTTTAGATGGAACTGTATTCCGTAAACCAATCATCATCAAAAACATCCCTGCTGCAGTCAATTCTTGGAAAAAACCAATTGCTATTGGTCGTCATGCCTATGGTGACATTTATCGTGACGTGGAAATTTTAGTTGATGGACCAGGAAAAGTAGAACTCGTTTACACAGATGCATCTGGAAAAGAAAAACAAAGACTTCTCGTAAATGAATTCAAAGGTGCTGGTGTTGCCCTTGCTATGCACAACTTGGATGAATCAATTAAGTCTTTTGCGAAAGCATGTTTCACATATGCGTTATCAGAAAAGATCAGCATCTGGTTTGCAACAAAAGATACCATTTCTAAAAAATACCATGCTCGTTTCCGCGATATCTTTGATTCTATGGCTAAAGAACAAGAAGCTGCTATGAAAGCTGCTGGTATCACATATAGTTATTACCTCATTGATGATGCTGTCGCACAGATCATGAAAAACGAAGGTGGTCAACTTTGGGCTCTCATGAATTATGATGGTGATGTGATGAGTGATATGGTTGCTTCTGGTTTTGGATCTCTTGGACTCATGACTTCTGTTCTAGTATCTCCAGATGGAAAGTATGAATACGAAGCAGCTCATGGAACAGTGACTCGACACTACCGTAAGTACCAAAAAGGTGAAACTACTTCTACAAACTCTGTGGCATCTATTTTTGCATGGACTGGTGCTCTTGCAAAAAGAGGTGAACTAGATGGTACTCCTGATGTAGTGAATTTTGCCCTCAAATTAGAAGAAGCGATCATCGAAACAATTGAAGGAGGAGAAATGACAAAAGATCTACTTTCTCTTTCAACAGCTGCTAAAAAAACAGAATTGGATACCTTCCAATTTATGGATGCAGTACAAAAACGTTTGGATGCAAAACTCAAATAACAAACAAACATCACCCTGTCTTTTGACAGGGTGATTCACTTTATTTTCTTGCCAGCTTTGTTTTTCCTTATCCAATAAACATTCCATGTCGGATTCAACCAAATCTCAACTCGATTCATTTATGGATTGGTATCTAGTTGAGATGCCTAAAATTGATTCACCTGCTTTATTATTTCATACCTATATTCAATATTTACAATCTTTAGGTTTTCAAATCATCCGAGGGAATATGGGTACTAAAACATTACACCCTCAAGTCGAAACCTTAGCATACCTTTGGGCTCCCAAATCTCAAAAAGAGTTAGTGGATATCCAGATAAATCCCTTATTCCATTCGAGTTCCATTTATGAATTTCCTGACTCTTTCATACGGGTAACAAAATTTCGATTGGGTTCTATCCAATCCTCTCAATTCACTGCGAGTCCAATCCAATATGTTTTGACTGCGAAAAAAACTTATTATTATCAGTTCGAAGAAGGTTATACAGGTGAATTTCCATATCCAATTTTGGAAGAACTTGCACCTTCTGGTGCAACGGGTTATATTGCAGTCCCGGTGATTCAAAAAGGAAATAGTTATGCTTTTTTAAGTTTGTTAACCAAAAAACCATTTGGATTTGATACTACAGAATTAGATTTTTTAACTAAGTCATTAAACTTAATTGCACTTAAGTGGTGGACCTTTATTCAGTCGGAGCTCACCGAATCATTGTTAAGCATCTATTTAGGTAAAAGGACTGGTTCTACCGTTTACTCTGGTAAAATTTATTTAGGTGAATTAGATAATATTCAATCCGTAATTTGGTTTTCTGATATTCGCAATTATTCTGGAATTAGTGAAACACTGACTCCTAAAGAAGTCATCCATTTGTTAAATGATTATTTTGGAATCGCAATTCCACAAATTGAAAAATTTGGTGGAGAAGTTTTGAAACTTTTAGGAGATGGTATCCTTGCCGTTTTTCCTTTTAAAGAGAAAAACAAACTTGTTGTTGGTAAAAAAGTATTGCTTGCCGTACGCAAGTTAGGCGAAGAGTTGTCTAGGTTAAATAAAGTGAGGGAATCTGAAGGTAAAATTTCAATCCATCATGGTGTTGGCTTACATTCTGGAGAAATATTATACGGGAATATTGGATCTTTAGATAGACTGGATTTCACTGTGATTGGAGAAGCTGTGAATCTTACGAGTAGGATAGCAGGTATGTGCGGAGAATTAGGTAAAGCTGTTTTGGCATCTGAAAATCTAGCACACCAAATTCCTGTTCGCTGGGAAGAATTGGGAGAACACAAATTGAAAGGAATCAGTTCGCCTAAAAAGATATTTGCCATCTCCGAAAAAAAACAGTCGATTTGAACTTAAATATTTAATGTATGTTCCTATATTTCCAAGCGGAATAGAGAACGATCCATGAATCTTTTAGGAAATTAAATTTCGAATTTGCAATTTCATTCCAATCAATTGGGAATTCTGAAATTGTAAATTGATTTCGATAAAAAATTACAAGTAACTGTGTATCCCATAACCAACGTAAATCGGTTAACTTATGTTTGATCTTTGTATACGCAGATTTTTTGAAAATTTTGCAACCACATTGTGGATCATACATTGGGACATCGAAGATTTTGTTAAAATAATAAGAAAAAAGACGATTTGCAATATGACGGTAGAAAGATTTTTTTACGTTTCTACCCATCATCGGAATTCGAGATCCTGCAATCAGGTCGATTTTTTTGTTTGTGTCAATTGCATTCCATAAACGTTCGACTTCGTAAGCCGGCGTAGCTCCATCGGCATCTACAAAACCTACAAAATTACCTTTTGCAACATCAAGTCCAAATTGTATTGCTCCTCCTTTTCCGATGTTCGATTCATAATGCAAAAGTTGGATTTTTGGATTTGAAAGATGTGATTGGATATTTTGTTTTAATTTTATAAATTCACGTTTTGGACTTCCGTCATCAACTATGATAAAATCCACGTTGGAATTCCCTTGAAAGGTTTTGACTAAGGTATCTAAGTATTTCGGTAAACGATCAAATTCACAATAACTAGGTATGACGATACTTAGATGATTCTTTTTCATGGATTCAGAAAGAAATTTATTTCTCCTTGATAGTTGTTTCGAATTTGTTTCTTCGATCAAGTCATTTATCGATGGAATCAGATACAATTTGTCCTAACGGACGATGACCCATTTCCCATTGATACGACTGAGATAAATTGGTATGGATCCACTTTTTTTTGATGAGATCACAGGTTCCCCTTTTTGGTTTGTGATTTCGAGGATTTGTTGGTTACATAGTAATTTATATTTGGTTTTGATCGGATCCAATTTCCAAGTTGATCCGATTACTTTTGTCATACCTTGGATCGACTTTAGCTCATCTGCTTCGACATATGGATAATAGCGTACTTCTGAAGTGTCTTTGGCACGGAAAAAAGTTTGGGCTAATATTTTTTTAGCATCTTTCGAATTCAAAACTTTTGTGAAATCTTTAAGAAAGGATATGGCAGAAGATTCCAATTCGCTTGTAAGGCTCAGTGATTCAGCTTGTTTCCACAATCCGCTAGGAGGTAAAAATGGAGGTTCAAATGAAATTTCTTTCCACTCTCCTAACTTAATTGGTTTGGTTTCATCCCATTGGAAATGTTCGAATAATACACCTTCATCTGGGAATTGACCTTTTTGGCCTATGATCAATTTCACTTCAGCTTCTTTCGGAAATGACGAATGACCATTGTTCTTTTTGTTTTGTTTGCGTTCAGACAATCGCACTTTTAATTTATTTGTCCCTGGAATGATCCAATAATTGAAAAGACTAATAAGAATATAATATGTTTCATAAGAGTTTCTCCAATGTTTAAGTAAGCGAGTATTCTATTCAAAAATGACAGAATTGTCGATGCGAAAAATTGATAAGTTAGGTTTTTGAATTAAGTAATGATTTGAAGATTTGAAGTTAAGGAAGAAATTTATTTCCCTTTCGATCGAAGAAAAAATTAATATGTCCAACAACATCTTCCACATTGTCCGCAAACATATATAGGTAAATCGCATTAGTAGTCCACTCAACAAAGGAAGTATTAAAACAGCATGAAGCAAATAAAATGATTCCAAATTCATTTTTTGGCATAAAAACATATGTATTTATGTTATCAATTTTCAGAGTACACAATGTGAGAAAAATCAAACAGAGTGTGATGATCGGAAACGAATGTTTATGATTGGCTTTTTCAAATACAAACATGGTGGAGTAAAAATTATTTTCCAAATCTATTTGGTTATGCGAAATTTGCCAATTCTTTTATGGACCTGTTCGATTCGTAAGTCGAAGTGATGGATTAGAACCACAAATAAAAGAAAAAGGTAAGACCGAGTAAGATTCCATACAACCATTCATCTCGTTTTCGAAATACACCACCAAAAGATTGATTCGTTGATTTTTTTTGGTATGTCAGGTAACAAAAAAACAGAAAAAAATGTAAAAAACCAAAGATAGCGATCCAATGTTTTACATAGGGCCACTTGACCCTGAAAATTATTAGAAATAGAAAGGTGAGAAGAAATAAGTATAAAATCAATTTGGTTTGTCTTGAAAGTTTGAGTTTTAGTTTCTTTGATTTGGACATTGCAGAAGCAGAAGATTCGGATTCTTTTCCATTTTGTAAGATTCTTTTTTCCAAAATGACTGCAAGAGATAGAACCATCAGTGCAAAATGGAAAATTAAAAATACACGATGTAAAAAATTCAATTCCTGACCAAAAGTAAGTTTAATGAAGTGGGGCGCCAATTCTGAATACAAATATGGGCTTAATAGAGAAAGTATCGGAGTTAATAAAATAGTCCCACAGACAATTCGAATGTTCATTCGTAGATTGAAGATTCCAAATAAGAATACCACAAGTAAAGCAGGAGTAAAATGTGAACTTTGGTTTGATAATTCGATGAAGAAGTTTTTCTTAGAGTTAGGATCAATAAGTAGGATCGCAAATGAAGTGACAATCAAAGAGAAACCTAAAAGAAAAAATCTACCTGATTGCATTTCTTTTTTATCTGATAATGTGATTCCTTTTTTCTCTATAAAAGGTTTATAAAAATCAATGGTAAACAAAGTGGCAGCCGAATGTAACATTGAGTCAATGCTCGAAAAAATAGCACCGAGTAAACCAGCAAGGATCACACCAATCAATCCATAACCAACTGGTACAACAAGGACAACTAATTTGGAAAATGCTTCGTCAGGTGCAATGGTAGCCGTTTCTCCAAGAGAAGACCAAATTTGAAAGGCAGCAACTCCTGTTAATATAGAAAAAAATGGAACGGTAAGTTTGAGTAAACCACCCACTAAAATTCCAAATCTAGCTTCCCTAAGCGACCTACCACCTAATGTTCGTTGAACTACATATTGATTTGTATTCCAGTAAAATGTATGTAATAAAAAAAGTCCACTAAGGGCTCCGGTCCATGGAAGGGTTGGGTGGTTTGAAGGGAGGTATAAATTCATTTTGCTGAGTCCATCAACTCGATTTTCTTCTTTGGCAAGTAATTCCCATAGTCCACCAACTTCTGGTCTTGTAATGGAAAGGTATGCGAGGACAATCCCCGATGCTAAAATCAAAATAGTTTGAATGACATCTGTATAAACAACCGACTTTAAGCCACCAAACCATGTGTAGATGGTTGAAGTAAAGGCAATCCAAATGACAAGTTCGGTATAAGTAACTGATAGACCTAGATTTTGTAAAAACGGTAAAAAACTTCGGGCTCCAATGTATAAAGCTCCTGTAAGTTGTATTGTGATGAGAATGAGTGAGATGGCAGAATAAATCCTACCGATTTCCTTTCCAAATTTTTCCTGTAAAAATTGAGATAAGGTGAAAAACTTCTTACGTCGAAAAATTGGTAAAAATACAAAAGCTAATAAAACAATCGCAGGAATGGAACCAAATTCGTAATGGCTCTGAGCAAACCCAACCGAAAAACCAATCCCTAACATTCCTACCAAATGGTTTGCAGAAATATTGGTTCCAAAAAGTGATCCTGCGATTCCCCACCAAGGTAGACTTCGGCCACCAAGGAAATAATCGTTTGATGAGGACTCTTTTCGACCAGCAATCATTCCAACACCCAATACAAGGAGAAAGGTAAGGCCAAAAAAAAGGATATCAATCGTTGTGATCATAAAACGGTCTAGAATGGAATCGCCAGCTTCGATTTATTTAAAAATAAATGCAAGCGATAGATTTTTTGAAATCCTCTTGTGTTCTCTTGGTATCTCCGTTTCCATAGGCAACAATGAATCCGATTCCAAACGCACCCGCCATTCGATCCGAAGATAACTCTGTAGAAGTTGCTTGGTTTTGTGACCTTTGCAATGGAGATTATGAATTTTTAGGAGTCCCGGATGGGGATTTACGTTCTAGTTTTGAACATTGCGCCGATATCATTCGAACAGCTGATGAATTGGGGTATCAAAATATTCTTTTACCTTCTTCTTACCAAACAGGGCAAGACACTCTTACTTTTGCTGCCGCTGCATCTCAATTCACGAAACAAATTTCTCTCCTAACTGCGATTCGGTGTGGGGAAATCCATCCTCCTATGCTTGCAAGAACTCTTTCAACATTGGATCATATGTTAAAAGGTAGACTCAATATTAATATTATTTCGTCTGATTTGCCAGGCACAATTAAAGATAGCAAAACAAGATTTGAAATCTCTAAAGAAGTGATCCAAATCTTACAGCAAGGTTGGACAAGAGATCATATCAAATTCGAAGGGAAACACTACCAATTTGATTTAACATCAGATCCAGTAAAGTCATATCAAGTGAACGGTGGACCATTATTGTACTTCGGTGGGATCTCTCCAGATGCAAGGGCGTTATGCGCAGAATTTTGTGATGTATTCCTTATGTGGCCGGAGACAGAAGAACGTTTAGCTGATACAATGAAAGATTTAAGTGAACGTGCTGCCACATTTGGAAGAAAGATCGATTTTGGATTAAGAATCCATTTGATCGTAAGAGATACAGAAAATGAAGCAAAGGAAGCCGCAAAACGTCTGTTATCAAAGCTTGATATTGATAAAGCCAATGATATCAAACATCGAGCTTTGGATTCCCATTCAGCAGGTGTATTACGCCAAGATGAACTAAGAAAACAAGCAGACTCAGAACTTTTTATTGAACCTATGATTTGGTCGGGCATTGGTCTCGCAAGATCTGGTTGTGGTTCTGCTATCGTAGGCACACCTGAACAAGTTTATGAAAAAATCCAACGATACATCAAAATGGGAATACGAGCTTTTATCTTTTCTGGTTATCCTTTAATCGAAGAATCAAAGTTATTTGCAAATAAAGTTTTACCACAAATCAAAACTGTTAATTTTGCGGAAGCCCAAGGTAGGAAACCAAAAGAAATTCCTATTACACCTCTCACTACAGGAGTAAGAAAATGATGGTACCTCAAATTGAATTCCCAAAACACAATTTTTCTATTTCAAGATTGGTGTTTGGGATTTGGCGATTGCATGAAGATCCACTTGGAGCATCGGTAGAAAGGATTTATGAAAAAATTCAAACATGTTTAAATCTTGGAATCGATACCTTTGATCACGCCGACATTTATGGAGATTATGAAAATGAAGAAAGTTTTGGTACCGTTTTAGATAAACACCCTGCAATCAAATCAAAAATCAAAATCATCACAAAATGTGGGATCCAAGTCCCAGGAGTTAAATTTCCTACCAAACATTATAATACATCCAAAGAACACATTCGTTATTCTGTAGAACGATCCTTACGTAAGTTAAAAGTTGATTGTTTGGATGTTGTTCTCATCCATAGGCCAGATCCGCTAATGGATCCACAGGAAATGAGTGAAGTTTTTGAAACCCTAATTAAAGAAGGGAAAGCGAAACATTTTGGTGTTTCGAATTTCACAACATCTCATTTCCAAATGCTACAATCAGTGTATAAACGACCACTTTTCACAAACCAAGTGGAGTTTAGTTTATTTCGCACCGAACCTATGTTTGATGGTATCTTTGACCAAGCAATTCAATATGGATTTCATCCCATGGTTTGGTCTCCTACGGCTGGTGGAAGAATTTTTTCACCTAAAACCGAGACAGAATCAAAGACTCATCAAAAGTTAGAAATGATGGCTAAAGAAAAAGGATGTAAGATCGATCAAATCCTTTATTCTTGGTTTCTAAATCACCCAGCTGGACTTGTTCCTATACTGGGTACAAATGATCTGAAACGAATACAGTCGGCTGCAGATTGTTTTTCATTTCCTCTATCACGAGTAGAGTGGTTTTCGCTTTTGGAAGTAGCAAGGGGGAAGGAAGTTGCGTAATCGAATATTTATTCGCCTATGGAAAGTCAGGCGACCATCAAATCTCAGATTGACAACAATAGAAATTTAAGAGCTGTTCCCGATAATCAAAATTTCTACAGTAAACAATTGCACGAATCGGAAAAGATTTTAGTCGTTATCTTAAATAAAATGTAAGTATCACAAAATTAGATTCTCGTTTCTTCCAGAGATTTCGGTGGGATGGACAAGAGAGGTTGTTTGTTATGCTTTCTGAATTGGCCCCCAACCTTTATTTCTCTGGAAATTCGCTAACTCGTGATTTGGCTGATGATTTAAATTCTTTTCATTCGATTGGATCTGCTGAAGAAGTTTGGGAAAGGACTGTGGAAACAAATGCGAGGATTCCTGAGATCATAACAACTTGGATTTTGGAATATCTCCCTGAGTCGCAAAACTTTCGTTTGCTCGCTCTTAATTCTCAAACTGGATTTGAAATTCCAAAAATAGTTTCTAAAAACTCTCTTCCTTGCCATCACGTTGTGGAATCTAACATGATTTTTGAAATGACCTTACATGGAGATGAATTATTTTACAAAACATTTGGTGGAAACAATTTTGAAAAAACATCAGCCATGTACTTGGGATACCCAATTCGTTCTGATATTGGAACTGTGATTGGAGTGATTGGAATGGTGGTAGAAGATAAATTTAAACATAAATTTAAAAATCTAAAACTAATCGATGTAATTGCAGACCAACTCAGCCAAGAATTGATTCGATTGAAAAATGAGAAACTAATTGCTGACACATTAAATACAGCTTCATTCATAAAAGATTCACTGGCAGAATTATTTCGGCTTCTTTCTTCTAAATCAAGTGACTTAACAGTTGTTTGTAGAAATTATTTACAAACAGGATTGAAACTTTTTGGATTACCATTAGGTTTAATTGCATCAAAAATTTGGAATGAATGGGAATATAGTCTTGTAGAAGGGAATGTACACGGGATTTTTGAAGGTCAAAGATTTTCAAATGAAGCATTGAAATCCTTTACAATGAATTCTCCATCTGCTGCTCAAATCCTAAGTAAAATTTCAGAAGATACTACTCTATATGTTAGAGACCATTTATTAGATTTAGAAGTTTCATGTCTGATGGAGTTTCCACTTAAAGTTCATAATCAAACCATTGGTGTATTGGGTTTTTATGGATTTAAAGATCAAACAATTGAATCGACTGAATTGTTTCAAAGAGTTTTTGAACTCATGGGAATCAGCCTTTCGATTACAATCGAAAAAAATAATATTGATCTATTGTCAAAAATAGCTATTTTGGAAAAAGGATTTCCAACTAACTAAAGTTGTTGGTATTCTAAGTTTTCATACATAAACAGGCAATTACTGGGTATCAATTATTTTTAGTGAATATTTGTTAAACGAAAGAGCGCTTCTTCTTCTGAATTTAGAAAAAAAACATCCTTTCCTGAATTCATTTCATAGATAAAGTCCTTTAGGCTTTTACTAGAATAAATTGAAAAATCACCTATGATTGCCAGTTTCATTTGGTAGTTGATTATTTTTTGAAGCACGTTCCCGGCAATTCCTGTTTTTAAATCAAAGAAACTTTCGGCAAAATGAGATTGTCTCAAAACAAAACGAGCGCAACCCGATTCATATTGAATGGTGGCAAATAAGTCAAGAGCCGAGGATCCATCTGTAATTAATGTTTCTTCAGAGTCAACGACTGCGATGTCAATATTGTTTAGGTTAATTTTACGAACATTCATTGATTAGTTTCCATTGATGTTAGCCATCTGGTTTTAACTAAGTTTTGGTCCTTTATTGCAAAAGATATTATGTCCAATTCCAATTGGTTTTGTGTGACCGAGCAGATGTAAATCCAAAAACCTTTCTATGTATGTATTTTCTTTTTTATCTGGCTAAAAAATAAATTTGACAATTAATAGTAAATAACTCATAAGTTATATAACTAGTTAGTTATGCAAACACTTGATGCCACTTTTTCTGCCCTTGCTGATCCCACAAGACGGGCTATTTTAATGTACCTTGCAAAAAAAGATCATACCGTAATGGAACTAACCAAACCATTTCGAATGAGCCAACCTGCGATTTCCAAACACTTAAAAGTATTGGAAGAGGCTGGACTTATTATTACGACAAAACGAGCTCAGGAGCGCTTGCGTCGTTTGCAAACTGCACCTCTGAAAGAGGCAGTGGATTGGATGGAGAAATACCGTTTGATGTGGGAGACTCGTTACAGGGCCCTTGACGGACTACTAGTAGAATTACAAAAAATGCAAACCAAAAGAGGGAAGAAAAAATGAAACCTAACAAAAATGAAGTGAAGATGGAGAGAAGAGGAGAAACAGAAGTTGTGTTTACAAGGTACTTTGATGCACCAAGACAATTGGTATTTGATTGCCACACCAAACCGGATTTAATGCGTCTTTGGCTCATTGGACCTGAAGGTATGGTTCTTGAAACTTGTGAGCAGGACTTACGAGTTGGTGGGAAATATTTATATTTATATGCAGATAAAAACGGAAACAAATCTGGAGTGTATGGAACTTTTCGTGAAGTCGTAGTACCTGAGAAGTTAGCAAATTCAGAAAATTATATTTTGGATATGTCAATTTTTAATCCAGATGCACCGGAAGATCCTAATGCGACTTTCGAATCACGCACTTTTACCACAGAAGGGAAACGGACACTTATGACGCATCTTTGTCGTTATGCGTCACCAGAGGTATGTCAGATGATGGTTGAAACTGGTGCAGCGGATGGAATGGCAGAATGTTATTTGGAATTGGACAAGTTATTGGTTAAGATGGAGTAAGAAGAGAATTAGAAGTAAGAAGGAAACAATAAAATCAACAATATTGCATAGTACCTTCTCCTTTATTCGCAATCCATTCATTTCAATTGGATCATTAATTTTCGATTACTGTCTTTAATTCTTTTGAATGGAACATATCGATGGGAGATATCACTGGCTCAAAATAGGGGATTTGGTTTCCATATCGTTTTTTCATCAAATTTTGAACTGGTTTAGAGCTAAGATCAAATTCCTTGAGGGTTTTTAAATCTCCAATTTTTAAACCCGTGAACTTTTCATATAGTTTCCAGATAAGTTCAGTACAATAGATTCGATCATTTGACCATTCAAAGTACAAATCGTAGTGTTTTCCGAGTAATGAATTGCCATAATCTTTCATTTGTTGAATGACTATTGGTGTTAGGATTTTATTTGAATGGTGAATCCGTTTGATCACATAGTGAAGATTCTTACCTCGTAGGATAAAAGAATGTAAGTCAGTCAATTTAACCGGTTCGATTGCTTCTAAAACTTTGAATTTATCTCCATATTTGAAAATGATTCCTACATGAGTGTATCTGGAATTAGTTGCTAATTTGATAGCAGTAGCTTGTTCGGATTTCGATTCATGAAAAATAATATCTCCTTCTTTCAATTTGGAAGTATCAATTTCCTTTCCTAGAATCGGATGTGTTGTAAGACAAAAAAGTAGAATGAATAAAATTTTTGATATCATAAATTAATAGGACTGCTTCTTGAGCGATTTTCAATCTTCGATGTAAATTGTTATAGAATTTGAAAAATAATGATTCATATCATTTGATTGGAATTCTCAGGATAAAATCTATGATATTCTGATACTAAAAATGTTACTTTCAAAATCAGCCTTAGTTTGATTTTTCTATTATTCCAATCCTTCCCAACCTACCAAGGAATCTCTTTTTTGTCTCGAAAGAACTTACCGGTTGGACCATTCTCGGGAAGTGTTGCAGCCCATACGATAGTCTCTGCTCCTTTTTCAACAGGCCTTGTTGCATTCGCACCACCCATATCAGTTTTCACCCAACCAGGACATACCGAATTGATTTTGATATTTTTTCCTACACCTTCTATACTAGAAAGATTGGTGAGAGCATTGATCGCTGTTTTTGAAATCCGGTAAGCAGGGTATCCACCTCCCATATCAGATAGTTGTCCCATACCTGAACTAACATTGACAATACGGCCGTAATTATTTTGGATCATCATTGGTAAAAAAACCTGAATCAATCGAAAAGGACCAAAAAGATTCACAAGTAGAGTTCTATGAAGGTCCTCAGAAGTTGTTTCAAAATAAGAACCAGGGTCCATAAAAATCCCTGCATTATTCACAAGGATGTCCAATCTACCAAAACTTCCCGTGATCATATCCAAAACTTCGTTAATGCTTTGTTCTTTGGAGACATCGAGTGAAACAATTTCTCCTTTGCCAACTGATTTAACTTGTTTTAAAGTTTCTTCTGCATCCGATTCATTCCTTGAACCAATCAGAACATAAATCCCTTGTTTAGCGAGATCAATGGAAACTTGTTTCCCAATCCCCCTGTTTGCACCTGTAACAAGCGCTATCTTTTCATTTGACTGGTTCATGGGAAACTCCTTTACAACATTTTGATTTTGGACTTACTAATAAATAGTTTATTTTGCCTTAGAAAGTTCTTTTAACCAGGAATCAATTTGTGCTTCGATAAAAACTTTATCGGTAATCACCCATTTAGAAAGTAAAACATGCATTCCATTTTCAACAGCCACCTTTTTATTAAGAGGGTTTGGTGTTTTATCTAATCCAAAGTTTGCATAACCTTCTAACATTTTGGGGACACTTGCAGTAGGATCTTGTTCTTTTTCATTTTTGTAATAGTATAAAAGAAGTGTTGGCGATGTCACTTTTCGAAACACATCTGGAACTGCTGCATAGTTTTTTAAATCGTTCACACCAACAAGGGCTGCGAAGTATTGTTCAGGATACCAGTAATTATTTCGTTCAGGCAATACTTTAGGATTGTTATGTACAGATGCTCTTACTTTCCCTTTGAGAAGATGGATAAAAGTAAGTCCACCAGGGTAATTAAGAATATTCAAACTTCCATCGACTGGTGCATAAAATGGATTCGCAAGTACTAGTCCATCTACTTCTTCCGGGAATTCCGATGCAAGCCATGTCGCAAGTAATCCTCCCATAGAACTTCCAAATACAATCACTCGATCTCCTTGTGATTGCATCATGTATAATGCTTCTCGTGATGCATCTAAGTAGTTATTAAAATTTTGGTCTCTTTGGTCTTCTTTGTTTGTTCCATGACCTGGAAGACGAAGTAAATAGGTATTGGCTTTATATTTTTTAGCCAATTTTTCCATTACCTCTTCGCCTTCAGCACGAGAAGCGCCGTATCCATGGATGTATAAAAAAGCTAAGGGAGTTTTTTTCCCAAAACTGATATAACGTTCTTCGTTTCCAGGTCTGTGATTTTTACGTTTACTTTCTTGTAACTTCTCTTGGAAGTAAACATCAAAGTTCGCATAACTCAAGTTTGCTTTCGGTTGGTAATTGGGTCTTCCTGCGCAAGAAACTAGAACAAAGGTTACAGTGAAAAGAAAGACAGTTGTGAACTGTCGGAGGTTGTGGAATAAAGAACACGATTTAGCCATACAAATGGAAAATATTACAGTGTTTTTGCTTTCTTGTAAAGAGAGAAAAACCCTTGGCACAGGAAGGGACGTACGAAAAAAGGTAGTAAATACCCATTCTCAGAAGGAACATCCCGGAATGTATACCCAATTCACAGAGCAACAACTTGAAATCAGAGATTTAGTTCGTAACTTCGTCAAAAAAGAAATCCCGCATGAAGTAGCCTTGCACTGGGATGAAAAAAACCAACACCCAACGGAACTCATCAACAAAATGCGTTCCGAACTTGGAATCAATGGACTTGTGATTCCTGAAGAATACGGTGGATGGGGACTAGGTGCGATTGAACAGTGTTTAGCCATCGAGGAATTATCCCGTGGATGCCTTGGGATCGCACTAGGATTTGCTTACACAGGTCTTGGAATTCTACCTATCCTAAAAGGTGCCACTCACGAACAAAAATTAAAATGGCTCCCTGAAATTGCGGACGGAAAGTTCGGAGTTTCTTTTTGTTTGTCTGAGCCAGGTGCTGGTTCTGACGTTCCTGGTATGACCACTCGTGCTGAGAAAAAAGGCGACAAATGGATCATCAACGGAGCAAAACAATGGATCACTGGTGCATCAGATGCCCAAGCCTTTACCGTATTTGCTTATACTGATAAAAACCGTGGAACACGTGGAGTTTCTTGTTTCTATGTTCCTCGCAGTGCTAAAGGTCTCACTGTCGGTAAAAAAGAAGACAAACTCGGAATCCGTGCCTCTTCTACTCACCAAGTGATTTTCGAAGATTGTGAAGTGGGTGAAGACGCACTCGTTGGAAAAGAAAACCTCGGTTTCGTTTACGCTCTCCAAACTTTGAATGCTTCCCGTCCGTTCGTTGCGGTTATGGGAGTGGGTGTTGCACAAGCAGCACTTGACCATGCAGCTCGTTACGCGCGTGAGAGAGAACAGTTCGGTGTGAAAATCGGAACATTCCAAGCAGTGCAACACATGTTAGCTGATATGTCTATCAAAGTAGAAACTGCAAGAGAAATCACCTACAAAGCAGCTCGTCTTTCTGATGCAAACGATCCTAACCTTCCAAAATACTCTGCAATTGCAAAAGCTTATGCATCTGAATGTGCAGTTCAGTGTGCTACTGATGCAGTTCAAATTTTTGGTGGATACGGATACACAAAAGAGTATCCAGTTGAGAAGTTAATGAGAGATTCAAAAATCCTCACCATCTTCGAAGGAACGACACAAATCCAAAAGAACGAAATTGCCGCTTACGTAATCAAAGAAGCAGCATCGAAAAAAGACTAAGATAATTTCACTTTTATCTTTGAAAGGGAGCCTCCAGAAATGGGGGCTTTTTTTTTTGGGTGGTACAAATGGGATGTAGGTATCCCCGCCCTGATTGGGTGGGGTGAGTCCACCCGCCACCCAATGGCTTCCTCCTACCACAACCTACAAATTTCCTCCATCCAAAAATTGAATTTGCAAATTTAATTTTTAAGAAGTTCATATTTCTCCATAGATGGACCAAAATTTTACAATCCGATTAGTAACCGAATCAAATTTCCACTCCCAACTTTGTATCGATTCTCTTTGGGAAGAAATCCAAACAAGGTATGAATTCCAAGCGCCAAATCCAATGGTATTCTCCGATTTTTTACCTCCTAATGGTAAGTTTTTTATTGCGCAAGAGAATGAATCAAACGAAGCCATGGGATCGGCCGCCTATTCAAAGTTTAATGATGCTAAGTGCGAACTGGATGCAGTATATGTTTTTCCAAAATTTCGAAAGATGAAGGTCGCCACATCACTGTTAGTTGCAATAGAAAAGCAAGCTGGCTTGGATGGGTTTACTTCGATGGTTCTCCGAGCAGGAAGTCCTCAACCCGAAGCATTAGTACTGTACAAAAACTTTGGGTTCAAAGAAATCCCTGCATTTGGAAAATGGGTTTCCGATCCCACAGCCATTTGTTTTGAGAAAAAAATAATCTAATTTTACTTTGGCTGCCCGGGCGGGCTCGCTCCGGGGTTCGCTTACGCTCCCGTCCATTGTTCGTTATCACGAAACAATGGACTAAACCCTCCGGATCCCTGGCAGGTAGTGTTGACAACTGATGAACTTTTTTTCCTAAATCCAAATTCCAATACTACATTTGTTAAAAAAAATGGCTGACTTAAATCTTTAATTTTGAGAAACTCTAAGTCCCATTTTGGTGCGGGAAGTAAAACAGTGAATTCCTCCTCTAATGATCCAAATTTTGACAATTCACTCAAAAATGAAAACTACCTACTCATATTCCGACAAATGGAAACCTTAGGAAAACTTGGTCATTGGGAATTTGATTTTATCAACCAAACGATCCACTGGTCCCAAGGAGTATTTACCATTTTAGAAATGGACCCTTCTACTATGCCCGTATCATTAGAGTTAGGTTACAATTCAGTACACCCCGATGATAGAGAAAAAGCCAAACAACATATGGAAGATGTCATCACCAAAAGGATTCCATATAATTTGGAATGTAGGCTTATAACAGCAAAAGGAAACATCAAATTCATCCATAGCCAAGCAGAAGTGATTCGTGACGAGTCCGGGATCCCTTTACAAATCGTCGGGATTTTCCAAGATGTAACTGAAAGAACTGAATCATACTACAAACTTAAGCAGCAGGAACTTAGGCTAAGTTCCATATTACAATCTGAACCAGAATGTGTGAAAGTTGTTTCTCCCGATGGAATTCTCATCGAAATGAATCCAGCTGGACTTAGTATGATCGAGGCTGATACAGCGGAGGATGCGATTGGTCAGCGAGTTGAATCACTCATCGAACCATCGGATCTAAAGTATTACCAAAATATACATGAAAATGCACTGAAAGGAATTAAGTCGAGTGCACGATTTCGGATGATTGGAATGAAAGGAACACATCGTTGGATGGAAAGTACTGCAGTGCCTCTTACGAATCAAAATGGTGAAATCACATCTGTTTTAAGTTTAACGCGCGATATCTCAGATAAAGTCATAAACGAAGAAAAATTAATTCGTATCAAACGAAACCAAGAAGCACTAATTAATAGTACGTCTGATCTTATTTGGTCAATTGACACTAATTATTGTTTAGTGGCGGCAAACCAATCGTTTTTAGATGTTTTAAGTTTTTTGCAAAAAGTTCCAGGAAAAGAAGGAGACAATGTACTTATAAAAACAGCTGGAGAAGAATTTTATTACAAGTGGAAGGAGTATTATGAAAGAGGCCTTTCAGGTGAAGTATTCACAGCATACGAAAATTTTATCAGTCCTATCACAAATCAAGAGGAACATAGGGAGGTTTCTTTTAAACCAATCCGAAATGTTGACGGTCAAATCACTGGCCTTGTTTGTTTTTCAAAAGATATCTCGAGTCTGATGCGAAAAAGCAAAGAACTTTTGTTAAATGAAAAAAGATTTCGTGTTTTAGTTGAGAATGGTGCTGATGTCATCATGATATTAAACCCAAGAGGCCAAGGAAAATATGTTTCACCTTCGATTACGAAAGTGATGGGATATACTGAAAAAGAAGCTTTGAGCCTTAGTTTGTTTGATGTTGTTCATCCCGATGACGCCCCTAAACTCAAAAAAAGACTTTTTGAAGTTTTGGCACTCCCACTTGGCGCCTCCTTACAAAGCCAAACTTTTCGAGCCAAACATAAAGATGGATCTTGGAGATATGTAGAATCGACACTTACTAATATGCTTTCAGACGAATCAATCGGTGGGATCGTAGACAATTTTCATGATGTGACTGAAAAAGAAACACAAATGGAAGCGATCCAAACCCAAAACCAAAAGTTAAAGTCCATCGCTTGGACACAATCACATGTTGTAAGGAGTCCCTTAGCAAGGATCATGGGAATCATTGAACTCATACGAACCGGAAGTTTGACTCAGGAAGAAGAAAAGAAAAGTTTACGATATCTCTTAGAATCGGCAAATGAATTGGATGATGTGATTGGTGACATTGTCAGAAAATCACAAGAAGTCATTCCTCCTGAATTTAATTCCAAAACCTAAGGATTTTCACTTGCCACTTTTATGAATTTGGTTCTAATTCTGTCACCATGGTTCTTTCCACATTTGTATCCGATTTATTTCTATCCTTAGTTTCGCTCTACGTAGCGTTTCGTTTTGTTGGCAAATCCGCGATCCCTGCGCGTTCCGCTTTATACGGTTTTGCGATCATTGGAATTTCCGCAGGTTTAGGTTCGATTCATTTTTTAGGTTTTCATTCATTAGATGATATCTATCGATTCTTTGTGGGACTCTCAGGGTGTTTGGGTGTTCCTCTTCTTGGTCTTGCCTATTTTCATTTTTCATTTCGTTCCATTTCAGAAAAAACTTTTTTTCTATTCATCGCGATTCTCTTTGTTTTGTATTTACTGTTTTCCTATTTGTTTCCGTTACCTATTTACTCGACAATCGTCGGCGGAATAGCGATGGTGATTGTACTCGTTAGTTCAATCATCCGGTTTCCTAAACATGCAAATGCTGCGATTCTAGGTATCGTTGGTGCAGTTCTTTTTATTGTCGCAGGATTGGTCATCGGAACAAAAGGCTCTACAGGACCAATCCTGAACGTTGATATCTTTCATATCCTTCTTGCGATTGCAAATTATTGTATTGGGCAAGGAATTTCAAAATTAAGCTAGAACTATAAAGATACATACAATATGTTAACTCTGAAACGATATGGCAACATCTCCTTCAGAGTCTACATTAGAAAAAATTTTAAAAATTCAAACTGAGTTAACGGCTGCTAAACCTGAAGTTCCTCTCTTATTAGATCTCATCACACTCCGTTCCAAAGAATTAGTTTCAGGTGATGGTGCTGTTTTTGAATTAGTGGAAGGGGAAGATTTAGTTTATCGTGCTGCAAGTGGCTCAGCATCCAATCAAATTGGACTTCGTTTAAAAGTAACAGGAAGTTTCTCAGGATTAAGTTTACAATTAAAAGAGTCTTTGAATTGTATAGATTCAGAAGAAGACAACCGAGTCAACCGCGAAGCTTGTCGAGTTGTCGGCCTCCGCTCTATGATTGTAGTACCATTATACTTTGACATGGAAGTTTTAGGTGTTCTAAAAGTATTAAGTGCAAAACCAAAGTTCT
This sequence comes from Leptospira bouyouniensis, assembly GCF_004769525.1. Lineage (NCBI taxonomy): Bacteria > Pseudomonadati > Spirochaetota > Leptospiria > Leptospirales > Leptospiraceae > Leptospira > Leptospira bouyouniensis. The sequence continues at coordinate 896,317 of NZ_RQFT01000003.1, forward strand.
TTACAGACGCTGATGTACATTCTCTGAATATGTTGTCTAGTACAATCGCTGCAATTTTACACAATGCTTATCGATGGGCGGAAAGAGAAAAAAGATTACAGTCAATGTCATACCTTGCAAGTCATGACACACTCACAGGGATTTACAATCGATCTGCGTTTTATGATTATCTAAGGAAAGGAATTGTAAGGATTCAGTCCAATCCTATTTCACTCACAGTTGCAATGTTTGATTTAGATGGTTTAAAACAAGTGAATGACACTTATGGTCATGCTGCAGGTGATTTTTATATCTATCAATTTGCAAAAAGGCTTTCTAATCTTTTACAAGACCATGATATTTTAGCTCGGTTAGGTGGTGATGAATTTGGGTTGATTCTAATGAGTCCTGAACCAAAAGAATCCGTCTTTTCTTTTTTGTCAAATATCACAAAACTTGTAGAAGGCGAAGTGCTCTTTGAATCCATTCCACTCCAAATCAAATCCAGCTTAGGAGTATCACATTATCCTGAAGATGGGGAAGACTTGGAGTCTCTTATCAGAAAAGCAGATGAACGGATGTATTTAGACAAACGGGAACGAAAAAAGAACCAAACGAGATAAAGTTCAAGATGATCCATTCGATGGATCATTAGTTTTCACGATTTGGAATTGTGATCTTCCTCTTTGGTTTGGTCTAACGATTATAGATGCATCACACTTCGAGTTTATTTTCACCACTTGTCCTCCCAAATGGAATCACGCTGGCCAATCGTTTGGTCAAAGCCGCGATGGAAGAAAATCTATCCAATGAAAATTTAGAGCCAGATATAGCGCTTTTTCAATTATACGAATCTTGGTCAAAAGGTGGAGTCGGAACTATCATCACGGGGAACGTGATGGTGGACCATCGAGCTATGACAGGGCCTGGAGGAGTTGTATTAGAGTTAGGAACTAATTTGGAAGGGTTTAAAACATGGTCGTCCAAAGCAAAAGCTGCTGGTGGAAAAATCATCATGCAAATCAACCACCCAGGTAGACAAATCTTGGCAAAGTTAGGTGGTAATGTTTGGGCCCCTTCAGAAGTCTCAGTTGATTTAGGAAATCTTTCTAAACTATTGGGAAAACCAAAAGCGATGACAGAATCTGAAATTTTGGAAACGATTGAACGTTTTGCCAATACATCAAAATTAGCAGAAGACTCAGGTTTTGATGGCGTACAAATCCATGCTGCACATGGATATTTAATCAGTCAGTTCCTTTCTCCACTTGTAAACCAAAGGACCGATCGATGGGGTGGGAGTTTGGAAAATCGCTCTCGATTCCTCATTGAAGTAATCCAATCGGTTCGTAAAAATGTGAATCCAAATTTTATTGTCGCAGTGAAAATCAATTCCAGTGATTTTCAAAAAGGTGGTTTTCAGTTGGAAGATGCCATCGAAGTCATTAAAAAGATACAAACGTTAGGTGTTGATTTTATTGAAATTTCAGGTGGGAATTATGAGGCTCCTGCGATGCAAGGAATTTCTCGAGATGGATCTACTTTAGCAAGAGAAGCATACTTTTTAGACTTTGCTAGGCAGATAACAAATAAGGCTACCGTTCCCATTATGGTAACAGGAGGAATTTCAAGAAAACAGATTGCCGAATCCGTTTTGGAATCTGGAATTTCACTAGTTGGAATTGCGACAGCCCTTGCACTCAATCCAAATTTACCTCTCGAATGGAAAGAAAACCGCGAATCTTTCGTACGTTTGCCGATCCCAAAATGGAAATCCAAAACACTTGTAGGACTAGCCACCATGGTAATGGTGCGCTACCAATTACAGAGATTATCGCAGGGGAAAAAACCGAGTTTAAAACTCATTCCTTGGTTTCGATTGTTGATGGACCAAATCCGATTGTTTCGATTAACAAAACGATACCGAGCTTGGATGGCGAATTTAGATACTTCAACCCTACACTAGGCAATCGGTTGAAGGATTTTACTCATCATTGACCAAGAGTAGACCAATTTGTTTTGGTCTACTCACCAATACAAATGAATCCTTATATGACCTTATGTTTGTAATATCGATCTCGGAAAACTAACGCAATTTTCACAAGGAATACCAAAGCGGGTACTTCGATCAATGGTCCAATGACACCAACAAATGCGGCACCACTTCCGATTCCAAATACACCAATCGAAACAGCAATGGCCAACTCGAAGTTATTACCTGTAGCCGTAAAACTCACAGCTGCATTTTTCGAATAGTCCACTCCTAGTTTGTAACCCATCCATAAACTTAAGAAAAACATAATGATAAAATACATTAGTAGAGGAATGGCTACTCTTATAACATCATCTGTAAGATTTACAATCATTTCTCCTTTGAAACTAAACATTACGATAATGGTAAAGAGTAAGGCAATCAGTGTGATTGGCGAAATGAAAGGAAGGAATTTTGATTCATAAAAGTCTTTGGCACCAAACCTTTCAAAACCAAATCGTAATAAAAATCCGACAAGAAATGGAATTCCTAAATAAATCCCCACTGTCTTTGCAATTTCTACTATTTCGATGGAGACTGTCGTTGCCGCCAAACCAAAATATGGTGGAAGAATTGTAATGAATAGATAGGCATAAAAACTATAAAAGAATACTTGGAATATGCTATTCAGGGCAACAAGTGCCGCACCGTATTCTCTATCACCCTTTGCCAAATCATTCCATACAATGACCATTGCAATGCAACGTGCGAGTCCTATGAGAATGAGACCTGTTCTGTATTCTGGTTCATTTCGTAAAAAAAGAATCGCAAGAAAAAACATAAGGATAGGTCCCACTATCCAATTGAGAAGAAGTGATAGGCTTAATAGTTTCCCATCTCGGAACACCTTTCCCATTTCTTTGTACTTCACTTTGGCTAAAGGAGGAATCATCATTAGGATAAGCCCAATGGCTAAAGGAAAATTCGTTGTACCAACATTGAAAGTTGAAAACGCTTCAACTGTTGATGGCATATATTTTCCAAGCGAAACACCAATGGCCATTGCACCAAAGATCCAAATTGTCAAATATCGATCTAAAAAGGATAATTGTTTCATTTAGCAACAACCTGCAGATTCTTTTTCTTTTTTTAATCCACTCGTATTACAACAAGAAGATGAAGTCAGCTGGATGTTTAGATTTTCATTCGCAATTTGTTTTATGTCTTTATCTAACTTTGGTAAACCACATTTAGAACTAGCTTTGCATTCTGTGGCACCATCGATCAAATATACCACCAAGTTTGTTTCTTCAATTTTAATATCGGAAACAAAGTATTGTCTCATTGCTGATGATGAATTACCAAATTCGATCCTCAAAATCGCATTTTCCGGGATCGATATTGCTTTTGAAACCTTAGCATAGATATTACTTATTTTTTTTAGACTCATCGATTCTGTTTCTATATTTTCGTTTGGTTCTAAAACTTGTAAGATGATTTCCTTCCATGTATCTAGGTTACCACCACAATCAACAGATTCAATCGTTGCCAATTTAAATTCCGTGATATGGTAGTTAGGGTAGATCTGTTGATTGTTTTGATAAATGAATTTCAATTGTAATTCAGGATATAATTCCAGATATTTTTTAAATTCCATCCAAGTTAAAGATTTCATCGAGTTCTCCATATTACTTTAATTCCTTGTTTACAAAGTTTTCACAATAGTTTCGAATTTCTTCCCTAGTATCTGCAAATGCTTTCCAAATTTCTTCATCAGTTCCTTGTTTTTTCGATGGGTCACTGAAGTTATGATGAAAACGTTTTGCATCACTAGGAAAGTAAGGACAGTTTTCTTTTGCATGGTCACAAACTGTGATTAAAAAATCGAAGTTAATGTTTTTATATTCATTAATGTGATTTGAAGTGTGGTTTGAAATATCAATTCCTACTTCTTTCATAGTTGTGATTGCCTTCGGATTCACTCCATGAGTTTCAATTCCAGCGCTATAGACATTGGCTTTATCTTTGGCATAAAAACGCATCCAACCTTCAGCAATTTGACTCCGACAACTATTCCCTGTACAAAGGATTAATATATTTTTTTTCATCTTAACAACAGCCCTCATTTTCCTTTTGATATTCTTTGATTGAATTGATACATTTGATAAACCCATCAGACATTTGGTAAAAATGTTCCCAATCGATGCAGTAACAAGAACTAGTTCCTTCTACTGATCCTTTCACTAACCCACCTTCTTTTAGTTCTTTTAAGTGTTGGGATACCGTGGATTGGGCTAAGGGTAAAACCTCAACAATCTCGCCACAAACACATGTTTGGCGTTTAGCCAACACTTCTAATATAGCAATCCTTGCAGGGTGAGATAAAAGTTTCGCAAACGTTGCAAAATTTTGGATCGATTCCGGGAATTCTGATTTTTTATTGGATGCCATAGTATATCGTAAATATACGATTAAATAAATCTAAAAATTCTGTCAAGGGGAATCTTGGACTGCCGAGACCATCGGAAGAGAGTTCTAGGCACAGGAAGCGGAAAAATGTGACTAGTGATAAGATTATAGTGATGGGGAGTCGCCGTAAACCCTGAGTAGGAACCTCCGAGATTGTCTCGGAGATTACGGTTTCCTACCAAATGAGAATTTTGGAAGGATAAATCCTTCCTTTGGCAAAATTACCATTAGATTAGATCCCAGATCCATCTGGGATGACCACAGGATCGTCAGAAGTGGGAGTGTCTGGTTTGACATCCGCTGGAGTATAACCATGGTCATTTGGTTTTTGTCTACTGGAATCAAAATCGGAAGTAGACGGTTTGTGGTTTCCTTCTACCGAAAACAACCAACCATCTTCTTGTTTTTGAGAGACACCTTGTTCGTGAGGGAAAGTATCAATAGGACGAATTGTGATGGATACATATTGTATCAACCGTTCATCTTTGATTGGATCTAAATACGCCAAACTATCGTTACGCCATCTGTTTTTAGCTCGAGGTTCTCTTCGGAAACTTTTCATTACCATATCGAGTTCTTTTGCATATTTAGCATATAAAACTCGGGTGGTTTTTGCTTGGATCACGAAATACATTCCACCTTTTTTATGGAACAAAAACCGATTCGATATTGTTTGTTTATTTTCAGTATAATGCAAAACAACAAATACAGATTCGTCAAAACCAGCTATTTCGTTTTCTAATACTTTTTCACGAACTAACTTTAAATCAGGATATTTGATTAGAAATGTATCTACTGTTTCTTCGATAAAACGATCAATGTCGTATTCTTTTGTTCGGCGGGCAACATCAATTTGTAAGATTGCCTCTCGATTGGTTTTTGCAATTTGAATCCGAACAGTATCTGCATGGCGTAAAACAGACTTTGCCCAACCTCTTGGGTATTCAAAAGCAAAACCTAGTGAGTCTTCAACCCAAGTAGCTGCTTCAAGTCCCGCAAATGTTAGACATAATAAAAATAAGAGGCAAAGTCGCTTTTTCATACTTACAATATCGGCCAATCATCCTATCATTATTGATAGTCGAGTAATCCTTTTCGTAAATCTGATTTTGGAAAATATCCAATCTTTTCCCAGGAACCGGCATCATAAATCGCAACGGATTCGAGTAAAGGTTGGAGTGGGGAACCATGAAAGGGTTTTTTACGGATCCAACTGATCATGCGAAATAAAATGTCGATGAGTTTGGACCAAGACCCTGTGACAGGAATTGGCAATTGTCTTTTTTTGGTGATCCCTAAATCTTGGAAGGTCCGAATTACAGTTTCGATAGTTACCGCTTCTGGATGTGAAAAGACATAGAGGGATTCTGGTTTTTTTCCAGCAAAACAATGTTTGGTCCAAAGATAAATCGCTTCCGTGGCATCTTCGATATGTAAGATCGATTTTTTTCGAGTTGGTGGGATTTTTGGGTACACCCCTCGTTTCATCAGAGACTTTAATTTTGAGATAAAACTTTTAGTACCTTTTCCATAAATACTTGCGAGTCGGATCACCGAATAGTTTTGCCCACTTTGGAAAATAAAATCCTCGGCTAAAGCTTTTGTTTTTGCATAAATGGTTTTCCCAAACCGCTCGCTATGCAGTGTTAATTCCGTTTCTTTTGAACCATAAACAGATATACTACTCACAAATCCAAAATGTGGAATTTGTTTTTGGATTGCAAATGACACTAGTTGTTTGGTTGCATTTACATTGATTTGGTAATAAGTGGCTTCATCTACTTTTGCCCCTGAAACAACAGCTGCTAGGTGTAAAACCAAATCGATTGGTTCTTTAATGTTCAAATCACTCAAATCATTTAGATTTTTTAAATCGCGTTCGTAAAACTTAAAATGTTTATGATGGCGAATGTTTTCAGGAAAATGGGAATGGTTTGTTCCAATGGCAATGATTTTGTAATCTGGAATTAATTTGCCAATCAATGCCTTGCCAAGAACTCCGCTTCCACCTGTGATGAGGATTGTTTTTGTCATATAATAAATACCATTTGGAACCAACCCACAAGTGCACCGAGAGCTGCACCAACTAGGATGAGTAACATTTCATCCTCTTGGAAGGCAGATCGTAAAATAGATTCAAATTCTTTTGGAGGAAGGGCTGACATTCGGTCACCCATCATCTTCTCTATTTGTAACGATTCTCCTAAATATGCTTCAAGATGGAATGCATTTTCAATTGCATTGTCTGCCATTGCGACTGAAATTCTTTCTTTGGCAGCATCAAATTCATTAATTTTGCCTGTTGCATATAAGGCAGGTTTTGCAAGGAAAGTAACTGTGTCCACATGACCACTCACTTCATTGCGAATGATATCGATGATTTCTTTTGAAGCTTTTCCAAAAATAAGTTCCGAGAGGATATTTTTAGGTGTGAGAATTTTTTCACTCACAAGTTTTGCGTATAACCTAGAAACTTCGTTTTGCCTTTTTAAAAACAATCCTTGGTAAGTCCAAAATCCCAATACTTTTTTGGGAATAAGTGGTCGAAAGATCATTTCAAGTGCCAGGTAATTCGTTAAATAACCTACGATCACTCCTTGGATGGGGAGTGTCCAAGATAATGGAAAAAAAATCATAAAGACCATTTGGATAAGTCCAAGTAAAAATCCAAAATAAAAACCTGAACGTTCAATGAATTTGAACTCTGGGGCACCAACCTCTTGAAAGAGCTCTACCACCAAACTTACGTTACTGCCAGATAATTTCTTTAAAACTAATGCTTTCACATCGAATAAAGAATCAATATCCGCTTGGAGTTTTTTAATTACCTTGCGAATGGTGATTCCACTTTCTCTCCTAACTTTATGGTAAATTTCTTCCTTTACCAAGTCAGGAATGATGTCCCAAAGTTTAGGATCAAGACTATCCGAAAATTCTTTGATCGTATAACGAATGCTAGAGTCGAGTGCAGGTAAAAATACAGTTTCTGCTTTTTTTGGATCTACTTTTAGAAATACTTCTTTGATATTGAGTAGGCGTTCTGTGATCACATCCACAGATTTACTCGCCATTTTGTGTGCTTTTCTTGGAATAATGCCCTGCCAACCTAAGTAGGGTGGGAAACCAATAAATTGGATGGGGTAAAAAGTCATTTTCAAAGCCAACCAATTGGTCACCCAACCCACAAACCCATATGTAAATGGGATCATGAGCAATTTCCACCCGCCGACCGAAAGCCAAGAATCCCACATATTTGCTAAGAATAGGCTTTGTTTCAGAAAGGAATGGGCAATCGAAATTCGTTTTCCTGTCTAATTTTCCCTCAAAAGGTGTAAAAAACGAAATTTTTCTCCGATACCCCTAAAAAAGATTTGCTTTGTGTACGGAAACAAACTACAAATGGTACACTTTGGGAGTTCTTAGGAATTTCCCGAAGCGATTTGAAAGGAAGTGACGGTTTCGTCACAAAGCGAATTTGATTAGAGGGTAAGTCTATGCGCGTTCGAGGGTTCTTCACCATTCTCGTTCTCATTTCTATTGTTTTTGTAGGTTGTTCTCGTAAAAAGAAATCAATGCCGTTTTGGTTGTTATTGGGTACTGGCGGAGCCGTGTCGGATAACAATGATCAAACGGAACTCCCACCTGATTCGAATGGAGTCCCTCTCCCACCACCTGGCGGTTCTGTCGGTGTGACTGATCCCGAAGAAGTTCCAAATAATGAATCCGAACAAGAAGTACCAAATCATGGTCCCGCTCGGGTCATAGGTTCCATTGTCCCAGTTGTTGCAGGTGTACCTGCGAATGTTGTTTGTGGCAATCCTGGAGCTCCATCTGCGCCCGCTTGCGTGGATCTTACTTTAATTTCTGTACGCATCGAAGTTGCTAATGGTGAAGTCAGTACACTTGTTGCGTCAAAATATGCAGAAGCCAATGGAAGTTTTGTTTTTGATTTATCTGACCTTCCAAATAATAATTACCGAGTTCTCATTAACACCGGTTATGGTTTAAATTATACTTACCAAGATTTTTCTTACGTTTACGACCCGACACAAACTCCTTACACCCTTGTTAACGTAGGTAATTTACTTGCGGAAAGAATGTATTATGCACAAGGCCCTGCTCAATTTACAGGAGTTGTCACAAGTCCTGGATTTTCAGGAGATGGAGTGAATGTTCCAGCTGGACCTGTGGCTGGCATTGTTGTAAACATTGTTGATTCCAATGGTAATACGGTAGGAACAGGAGTCACCAACGCCAATGGACAATATGTAATTTCGATCAACCCTCTCCCTAACGGGAATTATACGATTGTGTATGTTGGTGATTCGGTTGAGGTTTCTGGACAACCTTTTGCCACTATCCAAGAATCTGTACATTTTACGTTTCCAGGAACCAATCCAAATACAGTTGCAGTTGTTGATTTAGGTATCACGAGTTTGCCATGGATGGCCGCAACGGAAAGTGATCTTTTACTTTCTGGTGTGATTAGAAATGGGGCCCTTTCAAGCGACCAGTCTTCTGTTTTTACCATCAAACTAAAAAATGAACATGGTGCTGTGTTACAAACAGTACAAATCACTGGGAATGGTAATTTTTCGATCGAAGGATTTGAACTCACTAACGGTGTCTATTATTTAGAAGTTTCGAACCCTTCCTTTTATACAACCACTCAATCTTTTTTGTTCTCAGCAGCTCCAAATGGTGGAACCAAATCGATCACATTACTTGATCCTATCCTAATTGTTGCAAAACCTTCCTTAGTCGTTGGGTATGTCAAAGATGCAAACAACAATCATATTCCTGGCGCTGTCATTAACGTTCGACCATCATCAAATCAACCACCATCGAACATTGTATACCTGAAAGATGATCCAATTTTAGGTAATGCGATCAAACTTTGGATTTTGGAATCTTTAAGTGTCGTTGCAGGAACCAATTGTGCTTTAAACCCTACCGGTTCGGTATGTTCCTGTGCTGTGAATCCATCGGCATCTTGTTTGTCTTCAGTGCAAGGTACAGGCCCGTGGGCTTACCAAACCTATGCAAACAAAATGTATGAGGTGAATCCAACTACCAAAGAAGTATCTTTCCTTGGTGCCAGTGGGCTTTGGGCATACTATATCTCTGCACCTGGTTTTGAAAACTATTGTGGAAATAATGCAGCACCTTGTTCCGCTAATCCTTTGCAAGTTAGTTTGAACGGCGCAACATATAATGCGGGAACCATTTCTATGACTTCGATTGCCACTCGCTCACAAATTGCTGGTTCGATTTCAGTTCGTGACAATGCACCTACAGCTAACTCAACTCATACGACACAATCAGGTTTGTATGTTGTGATGTTAGGGAATACAAACGATACAGGTGCGTCCCTTGTTCACATTACAACAACCTCATCGGGACAGTTTAGTTTTGGAGGTGGATCTTATGTTGTGACTCTTCCGCAAGTATTACCAGCACCATTTACCAATGATGATGCTGGAAGGGTTACTTATGCACTTTACCAATTGGGTACAGGTTCAGCCACCACTCTTTCGAATTCTCCGAGTGTAGCGCGTGCCAATGACAATACTGCACCAGTTGACATCATTGGTGGAACTGAATATAATTTCCGTCAAAGTTCCTACCAAATCATAGTGGTAGATCGTGTTGCACCATCCTACCAATTGAGTTATTTATCTTCGAATAGCCTACGAGTTGACACGTCTACAGTGGCAACTAATTTGTATGCATCAAATCCAGTGATCTTTCATTTGAATGGTGTTGTTCTTCATAGTGCAAGGGCAACTGTCACTGGTGTTGTTACGGATGCAGTGTCCACTTCGGTTGTGAGTGGAGCTACTATCACTCTTGGACGATTGGTAGGTGGAAATTTCACTCCGGATGTGAAGAGAGACTGTTCGGGTGCATTTGATTCTCCAAATTGTACTGTTTCCTCCGTTAGAACAGCTGGAAATGACCAAGTCATCGGATCTGTCACATCACAAGCAAACGGAAGTTATAGTTTTACTTTCCTTTCTCCAGGTTCTTATCACTTACGCGTAGAAAAAAATGGGATCACTACTTATTTCCCAGTCGAAGTAGGATCTAGCGGTGGGACTGTTGTTGTGAACACACCTGTGATTACCAATGATGGACGTGGTCACCTATCAGGATCTGTGCGAACACCTGGTGGATTTGCTTTCCTAGGAACGTATTCATTAGAAATCGTAGATCCTAATGGTGGGACAGTTCGCCCATCGGTTGGGGTGCAACCATCTTCAATCGCAACAGGGGCAACTGTTTTCTCCAATGCAAGCCAGTATACGATCTTTAATATCAATGCAGGTCGTTGGAAAATTCGATTTGTGTCAGCAGGATACCAAACTGTGGAAGGGATTGTGGACATCCAAGCTGATGTCACAACCAATTTCGATATCATTACCTTTGTCCCTGGTAGCCAAACCAGTGGAACCATATCGGGACGAGCATTATCTGCACTCTACAATACTGGAGTTTGTAACCTAACTGCTCGTATACGGCCAGGTGTCAATGTGAAGTCGGGCCCTTATGCAATTGATGCGAACGGTGTGACAATTCCATCTGTCAAAACATCAACTGATGGATCGTATGCCATCCCATCTGTACCTCCAGGTAACTATACTTTAGAAGTATCGGGAGCAGGAAAACGTGGGAATTGTACATCTATCCAAGAAAACTATTCTACGACATACAAAACTGTTGTCTCAGCTGGATCCGAAACTCCAGCTAACCAAAACATCTTGGTCACTCCAATATTAGGAGATAACGAGATGCGTGTGGTTCTCACTTGGGGAGCAAAACCGAGAGATTTAGATTCCCACATGCAATATGGAAACCAAGCTAACGATAGGATTGTATGGAATAATAAAACTCCTCTCGGTGGTGGGAATGGAAGTTTGGATTATGATATCACTACAGGTTACGGTCCAGAAACCATTACTGTCCAAGGTTCCATTTGGAACCAACCAAATCGTTACTACAGTGTGTATAACTGGTCTGGGGAAGCAAGTATGGGAATCTCAGGAGCTACTGTAAGAGTGTTCAAAGGAAGTGTTGGTGAAGTGAGAAACTATTCCATTGGGCCTAACCATTCCAATCGTTGGTGGAAACTTTTCTGTATCGCACAAGACAAATCCATCACTGATGTAGGAACGGGAAGTTGCCAAGCAACGAACTTTATCGAAAGATCAATGTATCAGTAAACAAAAGCTGATACACTCTTATCATTTGGCCATGTTTGGTGGTGAGAGAATATTTCTAATGAGAAAGGACAGTGATATGAAACTGTCCTTTTTTTTCGCTTACCGATAGGTTGAGGTCATATAGGTTTGAAAGATTAGAATCGGTGAAAACAGATTTTTTTTCTCCAAAGGCTAATACCTTTCCTTCTTTTAACAAAAGGATTTTGTGAAAATCCTCAGGGATTTCTTCGATTCGGTGTGTGATGAGAATCCGAGTCAGATTTGGATTTCTATTTTTCAATAATGAGAGAGAAGTCACAAAATCAATTCTTGCAGTCAAATCCAGAGCGGCAGTTGGTTCATCTAGGATAAGTAACTCTTTACCTTCACCAAACGCACGTAATAATAAAACCTTCATTTTTTCCCCAGAAGATAGGGTATTGTAGGCTTGGTCTGCTTTATGGACCAGACCAATTGTGTTTAGTAAGTTTATTGCGAGTTTTGTTTGTGTTGGTGTAGGTTCTTTATACAAACCCAATGTTCCAATAACACCCGTTAATACCATTTCCAAACAACTTAGCCTTTGCAAAAGGGTTTCTTGGTGGCCTGGTTGGACAATACCCATTTTGTTTTGTAAGGGAGCCATCGGAGTTTCGCCATAAGTTTCTCCAAACGCTGAAACAGTGCCTATTGTAGGCCAAAGGTAACCAAACAGTAGATTGATGAGAGTGGTTTTCCCAGCACCATTTCGGCCTATGATGGCCAAAGATTCTCCTTGGCTGAGTGAAAATTGAATGTCTTGTAAGATAGTTTTGTCATTGCGAATGAACGAAACGGAATCAAAACGGATCACTTCACTCATTCGTTTTTTTGTACAGTACCTCTACCTTATTCACAGCTGCGGAGAACACATCGATGTTGTCTAAATTAAACTTTGATAAAAGGTTTTTGTCAATGGCATAAAAACCTTTTTTCTGTTCATGGAAGTCAGCCATCATATTGGCCATATAAATGACTTCGACTAAATCTCTAAGTTCCGGTGGAGCCAAAAATGGTTTATGATGGTATTCAATTGCCACACGTAAGTCTTGTGGGAACTCCCATTTTTCAGCAAGTAATGCCCCTAATTGCGGGTGACTGAGCCCTATGGCCATTTCTTCTAAGAGAGTTGAGTTTCCTGAATCAACACCTCTTTGATAAGTTTCAATTTTTTTGAAAAAACCACGATCGACTGAAAGTAATAAAAATTTTCCAATATCATGTAACAGAGCGCATACGGCAATGATATCAGCTATTTTATTGGTATGATTATTTTCTGTCGCAAGGTAACGTGCATAATAACTGCAACGACTTGAATGTTCCCAAACATCCATCATTTTGCCGTATTGGCCATCCATAATCTTGCGAACACCCGATACATAGAGAAGGTTCCGTAGGTTTTTTAAACCAACAACTTTCACTGCTTGTAAGATAGAACTCACTTGGCTGCGGTTTGCAAAAAAAGCGGAGTTGGAAAGTTTGAGTAAATCAGCAGACAAAGCTGGATTTCTTTCGATCTCTTGTGAAATCATATGGAGATCTGAATCTGGATTATTGCAGAGTTGGATGATTTTGGTCAATGAATGTGGGAGAGGTGGCAGGCCATCAATTTCGTTGAGTAATTTGGTTTTGAGACTTGTTTGGATTTCCACAGGAGTTGTAACATCAGGTACAGAGAGTGTAGCGCGCGTTATCTTATCATTTGTGAAAATTTTAAATTTATCAGAACCGATCCCGGAATTTTTTAATAATAATTGGATGAGTACTAACCCTAATCCTGCCGACTCAGTACTATCGGAAACATCGGTGAAAGCATCAGAAAGGTCATTATAATTCTTAGCGACTTCGATCCGGCGATTGACCCGGGCCAATTCTTCTTTTGTGATCGGAGCGTTATTTTCAACGGCAAAATGAATGGATTTATCTTCCACTTTCATAAGCAAACTGATGTAATAATTACCGCCATCTAACCGATCTAATTGTTCATTCCACTTCATGATGATATTTTCTTGGAACCTTGACATTCCTTTTGCATAATCAGTGGCGTTTTGGATGTCCAATTTCTCACGACTGAAGTAGTCGCGTTTTGCATTGGCTTTGTTTGCGTTCATGAGGAGTTCTTTAAGGACAGTGAAAATAACTTCCACTAAATATAATTTGTCCATATACCCCATTACATGGACAAGTAATGCGTATATCTCCTGATTTTGTTCTTCTGTAACAAAATAAAAATTGATTCTTGATTCTTTGGAAGTTTCTAATTGAGAAATGATATCTTTAAAATTCACAAACGATGATTCCCGTAACACTCTTATAATTTAAATTCTTTTGGAGGCAATTGATATTTTTTTCCAAAGTGGATTCTATTTTGTCCATGCCCAATGATACTCTGTATTCATCTGTGGAGGAAAACAGAATGGATATGTTAGACCAAATGAATTTGCATTTGATGATGGAAGAACGATTAGAAAAAATCATAGAGGACTTAGAGAGAAGGCCTAAGGGAAAAACCAAAAAAACAAAAGATTATGATCGAATTCCTGCGAATCGCGAACGAGCTGAATGGAATTTACAAGAAATACCAATTCTATTCGGAGCTTAACCTGGTGAAAACCGCAACCAAGTGTTGAGGGTTTTTGAATGGATGATGCCGGATTGGTCTTGGTTGGCCCACTTTGCCAAATCCGAATTCTTTGGGGGAAAACCCTGAAACGAGACGAAGGTTGACTTTTTGGATTCTATGTTTGTAGTGAATGCTGTTAACTCGCTAAACATTTGAATTTTTGCTTTCTGTTTTGAAGTTAATACTTCCTCCCAAACGACTTGATTTTTTCCTTTTCTGACACCAGAGTACAGACGTTTGGTGAAATATTCTAAACTCTTTTTTCTATTAATTTGGGGTTCATAATACCTTTCATACCCTGTCGCCTTACAATGTGATTTCCCTTGTTCTGTTATAAAACTCACACCGCTCATCGCAAAATTTCGACCTTGAATTCCACTAGTGATAGATAATACCATTCCGAATAAATTTAAACTTGGGTTTTGGTAATGAGGCCAATCCATATTTTTTTCGGATTGAAAGAGAAATGCAATGATTTGATCCAAAGGATGACCAGTATTAACCAAAATTTTTGGATTTGGTAATTCAAATAAATAGGGAGAGCCACCTAACCAAGTGATGATGGGAATATCTTTAGGAATATCGAGTAAAAAGTGAAATACAGTCCCTCTTCCTGAATCAAAAGAAACAATATAGTCTGGTGTTATCTCATTTTCTAATAAAAATCCAACTGAAGTATCACTTGCAAATAAAGTCCAGTTTTGGCGTTGGATTTTTATTTTTTCAATATCTAATTCGAGGCCTGGACTTGCGCCTAAAAATAAAACGTTAGGTTGGTCTGATGAAAAAGATTGAAACCAATGAATATCCATCTGGTTCAATTTTACATTCAGTTTATTTTTTAAATAATTATGAGTCCAAAGTTTACGAAAATGATGGATTGTATTTTCATTGGTAGATTGTGAACTAAATTGAGAGAGGAATTGATTTTTACATTCTTTCACCAATTCTGGGAACAAACGTTCGTAACTCGGTGTTTCGTAAATGGTCCAAGTTAAATTTTTAATTTGATGTGAGGAGGAAGATTCGATCAAATTTTGTTTGATCTCTAACCAGTTAGGAGATTTTCCAGTGATGACGAATAAAGAGATACCTTTCGAAGATGCTTTTTGAATCAGTTCCTTTGTTTCATTTTGGAAGGCCGGTAAATCGTAAATTTCGGATAATGGTTCCCAGAACAAAAAGTGGGTATGGGAAGAAGGAGATTCCAATAAAGCACGAATGGAATGCAAAGCCCCTATCCCTAATACAATTGGCATTGTATCGGATTTGATTTGGCTTAAAAAACGAAACGCCTCCTTTTCAGGGGAGACTTTTGAGTGTAGATAAAATGTTTCGGATGTTTGGAAGTTATAGAGAAGGTTGTTTTGGAAAATGGGAAGTAGAGGGATGGGACTAACCTCTAATCCTCTTCTTCCTCATCGGCATCGTCATCATCGTCAGAGTCGTCGTCGAAGTCATCATCCTCATCGTCTTCTTCCTCTTCTGTATCATCGCCGAATTCATCTTCATAACCATCTTCAAATTCTGGTTTTTTAGCTTCTTCTTCTGGAATGAAATCTTCTTCGATATCTTCTTCTGCATGAGGAGCAAATGAAGTCCCTGCAGTGGAAGTGACTCCAGCAAGTTTGTCTTTTTCGGCTTGGAGTTGTGCCTTTTCTTCTGAAGAAAGGTATTTCCATTGCACCATATCATTTGTTAAAGCGTAAAGTGCTTGCACCGTAAGTTTACGGTTTTTCAATTTTTTAGGAAGGGTGATTTTTTCGATTTTATCGATCGCACTAAAGCCGGCCACACATGTTTCGTATTTCTTTTCCCGGCAAAGTTCTATTAAGGATACGATATCAAAATCTTCTTTCTGTGATTGGCTCATTTTTTATAAATTCCTGGGGGAGTGAGTGGAACGTTAGACCAGATTGGGGCATGGGGGTCAGATGTCAAGGGAAAGTTCGAAAACGGACTTTACAGACGTTCTCCTAGTCCAAACCATGGGGAAGGACCGTCCAATTTATGGGATTTATGAAAGCCTCCCTCATTTTATTTATTAGTTTATGTCTCATTAGTTGCGCCCCTGCGAAATCTTCCTACTTCGGAGAAGGGACGTTTGTTGGTGTTTCGGCTTCTGGGGAAGAAATTATCTTTGCCAACCTTGAAAAAGACCAAATTGCATTGAATGTTTACTCTCCCGATTGTGTACCCTGTTGGAAAGAAATCCCAGCACTGAACTTACTTCATTCCGAAATCCAAAACAAATTTCCGAACAAAGTTTTATTTATGGTTGTAGACCCTTATCAAATTGTTCCCGATATCACCGATGAACTTCCGTTTGGTCAAGTGTATCAGCTAGCCAAAGAAAGGATGAATTTAGAGATCAAAAACCGAAACATCCAAGTTCCGATAGTGTTTATGAAAAAACCATTTCGGGTCAAAGAGGGTGGACTTGTGACTGGAACTCCAGAAACACTTTTATTTGAAACAAAACCACTTAGATTATATTATAATTTTTTGGGCTCTATCTCTGAACTTTCGAACAAAGAATCAATTGAGAAAGATCCAAAGTTCAATTTTTTTCGATATCAATTTGGAATGGAATCTATATGAGAGCAGTGATCATTCGATTCATAGACTGTGAAGGACCTGGTATCATCGAACCAATATTGCGAGAAAAAGGTTATAGAGTCAGTTACCATAACGCATATGATTCACGAGTGCATTTAATGCCGGAGATCCATTTGAATTTTGATTTGATTGTGATGTTAGGTGGACCGCAATCAGTTGCCGATCCAACCAAACAGGACTTTTTTAAACCTTATTATGAAATTGTAGAAAATGTAGCGGCACTATCCAATAAAAAATTAATTGGAGTTTGTTTGGGCTCGCAGATCATAGCGCGTGCGTTAGGTGCAAATGTGAGGCCAGGTACAAAAGGCCCAGAAACAGGTTTTTCTGAATTACAAATATTAAAACCCGAACATCCAGTTTTTAAAGGGATAAATAGCGAATCCATTTTAGCATTCCATTTGCACGAAGACATATTTGATATCCCGGTCGGCGCAGAACATCTGCTCGCAAGTGAATTTTATGCAAATCAAATGTTTTCCTACAAAAACAAAATTTTCGCATTCCAAACCCATTTAGAACCTACACTCGGAATGTTACAGGTTTGGCAAAATGTACATAATGAATTTATCGCAAAAGGCACTGGCGATTTTTCAGATTTAGAACCCAAACAAAAAATAATGGAAGAAAGTGCAAAAATATTATTTCGCAATATTATAAATTTATAACGGACAAAACATGTTTCAAAAAATCTTAACCATTTTATTCGGTAGCAAATACGAAAGAGACTTAAAAAGACTCAATCCAATCGTAGAAGCAATCAATTCTTTTGAAGTTACTATCAAAGCAATGGATGATGAAACCTTGTCATCTCAAACTATAAAGTTTAAAGAAAGGTTGGCAAACGGTGAAACTCTCGATGATATTTTGCCAGAAGCATTTGCAACTGTTAGAGAAGTTGCTTATAGAACTTTGGGAATGCGTCATTTTGATGTGCAAATGATGGGAGGTATTTCCTTACATTGGGGAAATATTTCTGAAATGAAAACGGGTGAAGGAAAAACATTAACTTCTACTCTGCCAATTTATCTTAATTCACTTTCGGGAGAAGGTGTTCACGTAGTTACGGTTAATGACTATTTGGCGAAGAGGGATGCGAATTGGATGCGTCCAGTTTTTGAATTTTTGAAAGTATCTGTTGGTGTCATCCAACATGATATGGATCATGAAGAACGTAAAGTTGCCTATAATTCAGATATCACATATGGAACAAATAATGAGTTTGGGTTTGATTATTTAAGAGATAATATGGTGAGTTATAAAGAGCACCGAGTGCAAAGACAACATAACTTTGCTATTGTGGATGAGGTTGACTCTATTCTTATCGATGAAGCAAGAACACCATTGATTATTTCAGGTCCCGCAGAAGAGTCGACGGACAAATACCTAAAGGTAAACAAAATCATTCCAAAATTAATTGAAGGCGAAGACTTCGAAATTGATGAAAAAGCAAAAAATGTAATTTTATCGGAAGCTGGTGTTCACCATGTGGAAAAATTATTAGATGTCGAAAATTTATACCACGCAGAAAATATTGAACTTGTTCATCACGTACAACAGGCTCTCAAAGCGCATAAGATTTTTTATAAAGATAAAGATTATGTAGTGCAAGATGGTGAAGTCATTATCGTCGACGAATTTACAGGTCGACTTATGAAGGGAAGGCGTTATTCGGATGGTCTTCACCAAGCATTAGAAGCAAAAGAAGGCGTTCCGATCGCACGTGAATCCCAAACATTGGCATCGATTACATTCCAAAACTATTTTCGAATTTATAAAAAATTAGCAGGTATGACAGGGACAGCTGATACTGAGGCAGAAGAATTCAAAAAAATCTATAATTTAGATGTGATAGTCATCCCTTCAAACTTAAAAATTCAACGCCAAGATATGCCTGATCGCGTTTACAAAACAGAACGTGAAAAGTTTGATGCAGTTGTAAAGGATATCCAAGAAAAAGTTTCAAGAAAGCAACCTGTGTTAGTTGGTACGATTTCAATTGAAAAATCTGAAGTATTATCAAAACTTCTCTTTTCTCATGGAATCCAACATAACGTATTAAATGCCAAACAACATGAAAGAGAATCTGAAATTGTTGCCAATGCTGGTAAACCTGGAACCATTACGATTGCAACCAATATGGCGGGAAGGGGAACGGATATTGTACTTGGTGGTGCACCAAAGTATAAAGATGATTTAGAGAAATTAGATGATAAATGTGATTCATTAGGTATTAAAAACAAAGAAGAATTAGAAGTGATTTATAGTTTTCGTGAAAGTTTAATCAAACAAAAGTTTGATGAGGCAGAAGGAAAAATTTCAGACGTCCGTAATGATACAATCAAAAAAGAATGCATCAAAATATTAGATGATGCAAAAAAATGGAAAGTTGATCATGATTTCGTGATAAGTGCAGGTGGTTTGCATATCATCGGTTCAGAACGACATGAATCTAGAAGAATCGACAATCAACTTCGAGGAAGGTCTGGGCGGCAAGGTGACCCAGGTTCTTCTAGATTTTATCTATCATTGCAAGATGATTTGATGAGGATTTTTGGTTCAGATCGTATCGCTCGCATTATGGACACTCTAAAAATGCCAGAAGGACAAGAGCTTGAGCATAGTATGGTTTCCAATGCAATTGCTCGTGCACAAAAACGAGTGGAAGGCCATAACTTCGATATCAGAAAACACTTGTTAGAGTATGATGATGTGATGAATCGTCAAAGGATATATATTTACGGAATACGGAATGAACTTTTAGATAAAGGAAATATGTCCAAAACCGTTTTTGACTTCTTTGATGAAGTTGTAGAAAATCAAGTGATCTTATATTGTGAAGGTAACAATGCTGACGCTTGGGAAATAGATTCTTTAAATGAATGGTTACAAAGTTTAGGAATTGATCATAAAGTAGAATCCAAAGATTTCAAAAAAGAGTCTAACCCACAATTGAAGGTATTCGAAGTTGTTTCAAAACTTGTAAAAGAACTTTATGATTATAAAGTATCTTCGATTGGTGAAGAAATATGGAGATCAATTGAAAGGAATGTTTTCTTAGACATTTTAGACCATAGATGGAAAGAACACCTTTATGCAATGGACCATTTAAAAGAAGGGATTTGGACTGTTGGTTATGGTGAAAAAAATCCATTAATCGAATACAAACTGCAAGGTTTTAAGATGTTCGATCAGTTGGTAGACAATTTAAAAAATGAAGTCGTTTCTTTTTTACTAAAGATAGAAGTTACAGAATCAGATCGAAACCAAAATGATACTTCACCGAAAGAATATAAAAAAATAGGTCAAGAACAACGAGCAGAAGTGGACATGTTTGGAAATGAAGTAAAATCCAACAAAACTAAACCTCAAGTTTCTTCTACGACAAGTTCTGGTGGTGGATCAGAAAGAAGGTCAAGTCGCAGGAAGAAATAAATTTAGTTTATCTGAATTTTTAAAATGATAAGTCCAGTTCTAGATACTGTATGAAATTACTTTCTAGATTGAAAGTTGGACTTGTCATTTTTAATTGATTTAACCATATTTTCTTGTTAACATTACACTTTTAATTACCTGAGTTTGTGATTTCAGATGATTTAAGGATAAAGATTTTTGATCATTCAACAGATCTGGCTACCACTCCATCAATATCAGGTCCATTATTATAAGAATGGGGATAAACGTATCCAGAACCAGTATTTGGATTGGTAATTGCTTCTGCCGATACCATTCTTATAAATCTGAAACCATTTGTTTGGATATTTGTACGAGCAGTAGCGTCACAATTGGTGCCGGGTCCACCTATAATCAAATCATCAAGATTAAAACCATCCCCACCACCTAACAAAAAACCGCTTCCTATTGGCGTAAACAATTCTTCGAGAGTGTATGGTTTTGTTGCCATATTGTAGAGAACTGGTCTTAGACCTGCAAATCCTGGCCATGATGTAATTTTATTGCTATCGGCAACACTTGGATTATAGCCACTAAGATCAAATCCGCAATAATCTGTCCCATTAAAAGAGACATGTACTACCATCGGATCAAACGCATAACGATCGCTCGTTTCTGAAACTTTAAAAGGATTTTCATAAATGATAAAATCAGTACCTGCTACGTTTTTTACTGTCTTCCCTGCCCAGGATAATATTAAACTTGCACCTGCACCTGTTAGATTTAATGCATATACATCGAGCGATCCTGAAAATTCTCCACCTCCACAAATACCATTAATTGCTTTTGACGAATTATTAAATCCACTCACAGTCGAATTGGCAGAGACAACTGTATTTGCTATAGGAATTGCAGTCGGAAGAGACGTTGGTGGACATGGACCTACTGAAGATGAGTTAACATTGGGCATTGCCAGTAATGTAAGTAAAAGGTCATTATTTTTTTCCTTCTCTGCACATTGTAAATTAACCATTATGAATAAGAGAATAAAAATTTTTGATATTGTATGTATGTGACCCACGTAAAGTCTCCCTTCTGCCTTTACCCAATTGAATAAAGGCAAAATAATAGTGATTAAAATGTTCTAGTTAAAAAATTGAAAGCGAAGGAACCATTGCAACCAGCAGCTTTCGGATTTGTTGTATAAACAGTTCCTGATGCTTTTCTAGATGATAGATCTGCTTTCGTTTCAGCTAACGTAGATTTTCCGTTAAACACATCACAAATTAAAATTTCATTTTCAGATGTAATGGTCCAAATCAGAGCTGAAATGTTAGCGCTATTTTTTGGTTTGTAATATAGAACTCGTTCTGCATTACTAAATTCAACAATTTCAGCGTTTACTCGATATGTTGAAGTTCCCGAACCATTCACATAATCAACGTATAAATATCCTGTTGTGGTTCCAAAATTGGATTGGATAGAAACTGTATTGGATCCTGGTGTATTACATGTTCCCGCTGAACAACTAGCTTGAAAAAATGTTCCTCTAATTTCAATTTGGCCAGCTTCTTTTGCAGATGCTTCAGTTGTTTTAATTAAGCCTAATACTAAATTGTTATCAGCTACCGATTTGTCTACCTTGCCATTATCTGCGCATTCTATGAATATGAACACGGATAACATGACGATTGTTAGTTTTAGTAAAGTTTTCACTGAGATTCTCCTAAATCTTGGTTTGAATTTAGGGGAACACGAATTGGAAATAGATTTATCTTTGTCCGAAGACAAAAAAACTTAAAATCTATCGTTAGATACGTAAGTAGTATTATTTCCATACGGGTGCCCCGAGTTTACCTTCGGGGCCCCTTTACATCATCTGTTGTTAGAACAGAATTCTGTAAGTGTGCAAAGTTCCCAATCCACGAGAAAACATTGCGGGGAAGATCTGGCTTATCACTTAACATAGTTTATGCTATGTTTTATGCATCACAGTTGCGGGTCAGCACAGGAATTTCACCTGTTTCCTCCCTGAAGGTAAGGACACATTTGTCACCACCAGATTTTACGTCAAACAAATTAATTTGATTTTGTTTTATCTGAAAGGGTTTTTAGAAATGCGATCAATATTTCGATTTCTGCGCTTCGTAAGTTTCTGTTTAAGTTGTACGCATTCATTCGTTCAACAGCCTCTTTAAGCGTGGATACACTTCCATCATGAAAATAGGGAGGTGTCAAAGAAACATTTCGTAAACTTGGAATTTTGAATACATATCGATCGTTTGTATTGCCGCTAACTTCAAATTTACCAAAATCATTTGGATTGTATAATGAAGGAGATTCTAGTTTTGCAAAATTATTTCCTCCCATTGAAAAACCAGAGTGACAGTTTAAACATCCGATATCTATGAAAAGATTTAGTCCTTCTAACTCTTGTCGATTTAAAGCAAGTAAATTTCCATTTACAAAATCATCAAATCTAGATTTTGATACCAAACTTCGTTCAAATGCAGAAATTGCGATTCTCACATTATGAAGGTTAATATTTGGATCTTCAGGAAATGCATTCGAAAAAAAATCTACATAACTAGTATCATTTTGTATCCTTTGGAGTAATTCGGATTCTGATGTTAATGACATTTCCAATGGATTTACAAATGGATCAATGGCTTGGTCATAAAGATTATTCCTTCTACCATCCCAAAAGATAATAGAAGAAAATCCAATGTTCAATATAGTCGGTGTGTTTCTTCTCCCCAATTGACCAAAAGTACCCCTTGATGTCGATTGACGATCCATTCCTGCTGAGCGACCGTCTAACGGATGACAAGTGATACAAGCTTGTATTTGATTAGAAGATAAATTTTTATCCCTGAATAACTTATTTCCTAAATTAATTATTGGTTGAGTATCATTCTCTGAGCCAGGTGAGTGGTCTGGCATTGTACCAATTTGAATTTTTGTCAATGATTGTAAATTCATTGCATATGCTAAATCATTTGCAATTTGAAGAGATAGAATATTCGTT
Organism: Leptospira bouyouniensis; assembly: GCF_004769525.1. Classification (NCBI taxonomy): domain Bacteria; kingdom Pseudomonadati; phylum Spirochaetota; class Leptospiria; order Leptospirales; family Leptospiraceae; genus Leptospira; species Leptospira bouyouniensis. Next base: position 919,641 of record NZ_RQFT01000003.1, read on the forward strand.
AGCTGATTTTTTTGACTGTATTGTTTTTTTGTATTTTCACATTGGAACAATATGGACCAAAAAAATAGAAAAAGTAATAATTTGAAAATTCTGAATTTTTTAACATGATTGACTTTGAGATGAATGCACATGACGACCAAACAAGGAAGCAATCCATTTTTGGGCAAATGTTTTTTGTTAATCCGGATTTAAAATTAAATCCGTTAGGTGGTGAATTAGAAATTTAATTGATTAATGAGTATGAAATATGTTGGCGATTAAAGCAATGTTAGTTGCAATCTCATTAATTTTTAAGCTTACTTGGTTCAAATCTTCAGAATTATTTGCAAGCTCTTGAGCACTTCCAGATAATGTGTTGACCGAGTTTACCATATCTTCGGAAGCTTTCTTTTGTTCTCGACTTGAAAATTCAATTGTTCTTGCCATATCCTCGAGACCGTTTAGTTCATTAGTTACACTAAGCAAACTATTAGATTGAGTGGTCATTTCTTCTTTTAAATGGTTTACGGCATAATTCATTCGATTTGATTGGTCTACGATTTCGCTAAGAGCATTGACTGCTTCCATTACATGATTGGTACCTTCGTTCACAACAACATGACTCTTATCGATTAGTCTCTTTATATTTTTAACAGATGATTGAGTTTTGTCTGCAAGTTTTGAAATTTCTTCTGCAACAACTGCAAATCCCATTCCTGCATCACCTGCTCGAGCAGCTTCAATACTTGCGTTTAATGCAAGTAAATTGGTTCTTTCGGAAATTTCTGTAATCAAATCTACAATTCCTGTGATTTCTTTCGTAACTGATCTAATTTCAGTCATGGTAGTATCTGTATTACGAATAGATAAATTACCTGAATTTGCAAGTTGGGTGGAATGACTTGCTAGATTTGTTAATTGTAATAATGCAGATTCAATGTTAAGTATTGAAGCTTTGATTGTTGCCATTTCCTCGGAAATGTTGACTATATTTTTGGTTTCATTCTTAATGAATTCGAACATAATTTCAAATGATGTAGTCAGTTCTTCTAAAGATGCTGCAGATTCTTCTGAAATAGAAGCTAAGGATGATGCATTATCAGATACTGAGATGGCATCATTTTTCAATTGGCTAGATAACTTTTCAGACTCACTTACAGATATTTTCAATTGATTCATGATTTGATTTAAATTTTCTAAGAATAAATTGATCGATTTTGCAATTTTACCAATTTCGTTAGTTCCAAAATCTGGTAATGTTTTGGATAAATCAGCTTCTCCACTAGTGAGTTCATTGAGTTTAGTGAGTACGGTTATCAATGGTTTGTTGATACTTCTAAAGATTAAAAAAACAAAAACTGTTGAAATAGATAAAGAAATAATGACTAATAGAATATTGAAATTCCTTTTGATCAAAAGTAACTCTACTCTGTCTCTTATCATTTTTTCCAAAAGTAAAAGTGATTTTTGTTGTATTAAGTCTGCAATTTCAGTGCCTTTGTGAATCGCAGTGAAGAATTCATCAGAATTATTGGGTTTGTTTTGGCTTCGTGTAATGGAATTTTTGAGATCTTTTAAATAATTTTCACAATTCACTTTTGCAAAATGGCTTGCGTCACCAATTTCTTGCGTATATTTTTGATTTGCTTCAAATGATTTTTTAAAAGCTTTATTGATTTCTTTACAAGTATTTTCAATCCCATTAATCGTGATGATCGCTTTTGTAATACTTGCATTTGAAAAAGCCTTTGAATTGGAATTTGATCCCAAATATTCATCGCGGATCATTTCTTTCAAATTCGCAATGTTATGGTAGAATGCAGGAATTCTAAACAAAACAATTTCCATTTGGTAATAAGAGTCAACTTCGGGATCCAAAATCAGGTTGGAATTGTCTCCTACCTTCAATAATAATTCTTGTAGATCATTTAAAAATTGAAGGGTTGTGGTTTGATCAAAATGTTCCAATTTTGAATACCGATCTAAGTTGACCATTTCGATTGAGTTGGGTTCAATGATTTCTGTTTTTGCGCTTTCCTTTTTGATTTCTTTTAGAATTGGAATTAGATCTCTGGTTGATTCTTGTCCAATTTTGAGACGTTTTAAACCTTCTTTATAGGTTGAGGAAATCGGTTTGATCAAACCAAGACCTAATTGTTCTTTCTCGGAAAAATGGATAGTTTCATTTTGAGAAGTCACAAGCAGGTATAAAATAAAAAATAGGGAAAGAATGAGTGGTAAAGGGAATAACAATAATCTGCTTTGGATAGAAATTTTCGAAAGAATGCTTAGATCAAATGCTCGCATTATCTTATTAAAGACGAATTAAAATTCAAATTCATTTCGTACTGATAATTGATTTTCAAAATATTGATCATTTTATTTTCTAGAAGAACTACGGAGGATTTATGAAACAATCCCTACTAATACCAATCATCGTTTTATCTTTACAATGTGCAAAAACTGTACAGGTTAAAAACCAAGATAACCTCTTTGAAAACTGCATGAAAACCTTCCATGATGAAGAGAAGTGTAAAGAGTTTATGTCGAATTCTGTAAAAGATATCCAATCAGATGAGCAAAGGCGAGATGAAGAACTCGCAAAATTAACTGAAGAACAGTTAGCTGGTTTAAAGTTAAGAAAGGAAATCAAAGATAAATTACCTGGTAAAAATGGAAACTTTGTAAAAGAGTATCTCGGTGATCCTGACGAAGTAAAACGAGGTGGTGATCGTGAGTATTGGATTTACAAACGTCCAGTAAGTAAGTTTGATACTGAGTCATTACCTGATAAAGAAATTACGGTGATTTTCAGAAGATCTTTTGTTGAAAAAGTAGACCATAAAAAACCTTAAACTTAATGTATTGCTCTAAATTGGAATTAAAAGTAATCTGTTTAGAGGGTTAAAGAAGAAAATAGTCAGGAGAGTTCGTCTCCTGACTGGTTGAAACTATTAGTAAACCAAGTATCCTTTCAAATCTACTGTTGTACCAGCAGCTGTAGTATACGAGGTATTGCAAGCAGCAAAAACACCAGCAAGGGCTTGTTGCGCTAGAGCATAAGTGAATTGAGGTAAATTACAAGGTTGAACTGCATCATTCACTTTCTTAAGAACACATTCTTTTAATGCATTCAAATCATCAGCTGTTTTACCTTCTAACTTAGTTAATGCACATCCTAATCCTGGGTTGAAGAATTCAGTTCCCCCCACACAAGAGTTAGCTGCAGCGTAAGTTCCTAAACAGATTCGTTGGACCTCATTGAAGCTATTTGGGTTATTTGCCAAGTAAAGTATGATACTTGGATCATCTTCTTTTTTAGCACCGGACTCTGTGCAACCTATCATACCAGTTGCAAGAAGGAGCGCCAAAGAGATTCCAATTAAACTTGATTTCAAATTTCTTTTATTCTGATTCATTTTCATCTCCTTAGAATTTTGCTACCATACCAACGATGATACCGTTTTGGTGAGACGCAGGTCTTCCAGATGTATCTACGAATTGTTGTCCTGGACCCCAATCTCTTCTTAGATCCACTTTCACTTGGAGGTTTTCAGTGAGATCAAATGTCGGAGTGAACGTCAATGTTTTGATTTGACCGTAGTTACTAGTTGCTCTCGCACCAATTGAATCTTGGAATTTTAGATCATATCGGTTTGTAGGAGTCACAGCAAATAAAGGAGGGTTTACTACGAGTGATCCACCGTAACGTTTGTCATCCAAATACTCAAAACGGAAACCGAGGGCAAAGAAGTCAGTGAATTGATACTTAGCTTGCACTTGGTAAGTTTGGTAGATTCTTCTAACTCTGTTCTCACGAGAAAGGTTAGTATCAGCAGTCAAACCAGCAGAAGTTAATTCAGTCGGTAATGCAGGAACAAGTCCTGGTAACGCTGCGTCTAACTTGTTTTTTGTGATTCCACCAGCTTCGTATCCGAACGCTGCAGTGTTTGTTTGACCTGATCTGTCACCATACGTATAGTCAAAGATTGTTGTTAACTTATCAGTTGGTTTGAAGATTAGAATCAAGTTTTGGATCATCCAATGGTCTGTTTTGAAAGCAGATTGTTTTGGAAAAGATGTTCCAGTTGCTTGCTCTAGGTAATACAAACCGTTGTCTTGTCTACCTTTGATGTTATCGTTAGCTTGTAACGTGTTCCAAACAACTTGAAACTTATCAGGAACCACATCATACTTAACTTGTGTTCCGATTGCTCTTGTTGGGTTTGGACCGTCAGCATAAGCGTGCTGTTGAGTGCTAGTAAGACTTGATCCACCAGCCGCATCTCCATAAGGAGCAAGACCTACGTAACCGAATTGTTGTCCGTTTCCAGTGAATCCTGTTCCTTGAGCGCTGTTATAGAGATAAAGACCTGTAGACAAGCGATCATTGATTTGTAAGTTTGCACGAGCACCTGTGTGAATGAAGGGGATTGTGTTAAAGAACACATAACCAATCGTATATGCGATGTTATCTTTTGAATCAAGTAACTCCAATCCGATATGAGTTGCCATCTTACCTGCATCAACAGTTAATCCTTTTAAGACAGGGAAGTAAGCTGAAACATAGGCTTGTTGTAACAATTGCATATTATGAATAGAGTTAGTAGTTTGGTAAGGACGCTCTTGGTACATGTTGTTCTGTCCATTTTGCATATCCAAACGAAAACCCCAAGGGCTTTCTTTATCCGCTAACTTTTCCATAGAGAGTTTCACAGCATTTACAGCAAATTGTTTGTTGTAAGTGTGAAATGTTCCTGCTGTATCTTGGGTTGCCCCTTGCCGGTTATTTGATGTATAGTTATAATATACGTCCACATATCCGGAAAAATTTACCAACTCATACCAAGGCTTATCTTTATCCTTTTTTGCCTGAGCAAAAAGGGAAGCCTGGGAAAATAAGGTAGCAACGATCGTCGCCAATAGAGTGTATTTATTTCTCATTTGCCATTTCTCCTATGTGAACTTGATGTGCAAGTTGTGTACCAGGTTGACATACCAAGTCAGAGGCTTCGTAAGAAAATTCAAAACCATTGGAGTTTCAAAGGGAAAAAAAGGAAAAAATGGTCAAAAATGATTAAAAAGAGAACAATCTGTCCGGACCAATCGTTACTGAAATTTTTTTATTTGGACAAATTGTTTATAATTTCAGCAGATTGGGCGATTAATTTGTGAAATTCATTTTCTTTAGGCGAATGTAGTACCAATTCTAATAGTAAATGTAACACCTCTCCAAATTTTGTTTTTGGTAAATTGGGAAAATTTTCACTCAAATGGTTCCCATTCAGGGCCAAATCGGAAAGTAAAAGGGGAGGATTATCATTCCAAATGGAAACAAACCGGGAAATTTCATCTTCAAATATGGGTTTTAGCTTTTGGAAAAATGTTTCATCCAATGTATATCGAGAATTAAAATGTCGTTTAACGGGCGCTAGATAATTTTTTTTGATATCGTAAATTGAAAGTGAAGATTTATCGGAATTTTGAATCCATTTTTGTAAAATTTCGAAGAAGAGAAGTGTATCTTTTATATTTTGTCCAGAAAATTTCAATGAACGCAAATAGGTTTCCAATTCTTTTAAACTTATATCAGGAGAGATTGAATAAAATGCGAAGCAAAGTTGCATTCCCACCAATTCTTTTGGTATATAATTGAGTTTGTCTAAAATGATTTCATTGGGAGTCAGATCATTTGGCAATGTAGGTAAAAAAACTTGGAATAAATTCTCTTCTGCCAAAAGTCGAATCATTGCAGAAGGATTTTCACCGAGAAAAGATTTTAAAATCTCATCCTGAAAACGTTCTAAAGATATTTTTTTTGTGATATGTTTTGTGAGTTGGATGGCTTTTTTTGTTTCAGGTTCGATTTTAAAATTTAGAGTACTTGCAAATCTTAAAGCCCTTATTGGACGAAGTCCGTCTTCGGTAAATCGCTCTATAGGATTGCCAATGGTTCGAATGATTTTGTTTTCGATATCAACGAGACCATCATGTTCATCAATCAGTTCACATGACTTAAGGTCGTATGCCAAAGCATTCATTGTAAAATCTCTTCGTTTTAAATCTTCATGTAAAGTTGTACCAAACTCAACATGACCTGGCCTTCTTCCATCAACATAATCTTTATCAATTCGATATGTTGTAATTTCATAGTTTACTTTATCTAATACTACAGTGACAGTGCCATGTTCGATTCCTGTATCGATGACTGTTCTGAATAATTTTTTCACATCTTTGGGTTCTGCATTTGTTGTAAGATCATATTCCTTTGGTATTTTTTTCATTACCAAATCGCGTACGGAACCACCGACAAGGTAACATTCAAACCCAGCTTTTTTTAAAGCTGCGTCGATTGTTTCTAAATGTTTTTTATGTGGTGATGGAACTAATGATGAGAGGTCTATTGGCAATTTCTACATTTGCCTCTAAAAACGATTTCAACAGATTCTGTAGTGAATCCTTTTAGTTGTTTTGAAGAAGGCATACCGTTCCATGGATCGTCGATACATTCAATTTTCCCACATACATTGCAAATCAAATGTCCATGAGCCGCAGAGACAACATGGTTCCCATCCGTTTTTAATTCAAAGTAGGTGACTCGATCTGTAGAATGAAGTGAATTCAAAAGGTTCTTTTCTTCTAGATCAGATAATGCGCGGTAAATCGTGACTCGGTCCCAGGATTCTTCCTTAGGAAGTTTTTCCATGATTTCTTGGTGGTTGAGTGGTCTAGTTGATCCTTGTAAAATGGATAAAACTTGTTCTCTATTTTTAGTTACTTTAAGCCCGATTTTTTTGAGTATTTGAGAAGGATCACCAGCCATATAAATTGGTTATCTTAGAATAGGAGAGATTGTCTATTCTAAAATCACGTTGGATTTCCAGATTTCCCAATAACGAATCCCCATTTGCGTGTGAACTTTTAGGAATTCTTCAATTTCTGCACCTTTGTTTTTTTCGACAATGACAGGAGCAATTCCCAAATCTAACTTCCGACTAATGATCGAATCTATTTCTAGTTTCACTTTTTTGGTAACTTCTGCACATTCTGTTTCTCTTTCAGAAAGTAGAGATTTGTTTTTCTCACAAAAAATGGCAGATTGAAAAATTGTCCCTTCTTCAAGTAATTGATCCAACTGTTTAGTCGGAGAAGGTTTACAACCAAATTGATTTAAAAGAATTATCAAAATGGAAATGTAAAATTTTAAACACTTTTTCATTCTTTTGAATCTTGTGCCAAATTGGCAAGTTGATCCGCCCGTGCATTTTGTTCGCGAGGGATATATTGGATTTCAAAATTTTCAAATGAGTTTTTTAGTTGGTCACATTTTGTTTTAAAGACCATTAGGTCTTTATTTTTTACTTTATACTCACCTTTCATTTGTTTAACGACAAGTTCTGAGTCCAATCGAAATTTAATTTTTTTGATATTTCGATTGATAGCATCTTCCATTCCACGTGAAAGGGCATTCCACTCCGCAACATTATTGGTTGCAGTCCCAATTTTTTCTGAAATAAAATGAAATTCAATACCATCATTGTTTTGAAAGGAAACACCAATTGCCGCGGGACCGGGATTCCCTCTTGAGCTTCCATCACAATAAACGAAAGTCGTATCTTTTGTGGACATATAGCCGACATTATTTTCAATGAGATCCTTCCAACCAATCAAAAACATGAACTCATTTGAAAAAAAAATCCTCGAACTTGAATTGAAGAGGACTTTTTTGCGGTGGTATGGTAGTAGGAGCGTATTGGGTGGCGGGTGGATAACCCCACCCAGTCTCGAGTAGGGCGGGGAAGTCTACGTAAAAATACCCTCGCATAAAGGAATAATATATGACCGAACGAGGCTTAGGTGCCCTCATCATGTTTGAAAATCGCCTACGAAAACTAAAGAAAGAACGTGAAAAATGGGCGAAAAGGGAGAATATCAATTGTTACCGAATTTATTCAGAAGACATTCCTCAGGTTCCTTGCATTTTGGATCGATATCCTAACGGTTTGGTGCTATATGATAAAAGTTCATTACGATTCCAAGTTGAAACAGACCATGAAGCTCGATTAAAAGAGATTGTTCGCATTGTCACAAACGTATTTCAAATCCCTGAAGATCAGTTATTTTTTAAAAAACGTAAAAAACAAAAAGGTTCAGACCAATATGAAAAATTATCAATAGAAGGTAATTTTTTTTGGACAAAGGAATCAAATTTAGAATTTCAAATTAATTTAACTGATTACTTAGATACTGGTTTATTCTTAGACCATCGAATCACAAGATCATGGTTAAAAGAAAAATCAAAAAATAAGTCTGTTTTAAATTTATTCTCCTATACTGGGGCTTTTTCCGTTTATGCTGCGTCAGGTGGAGCTTCGAAAACAAAAAGTATTGATCTTTCTAAAACATATTGTGATTGGGCATACCGTAATTTAAAACAGAATGGATTTGAAAGTCCCAAACATCAAATCATTAATGCTGACATTTTAAAATGGATAGAAGACGAAGCAAAAAATACTAACCGCGAACGATATGATTTAATTTTCCTAGATCCTCCTACTTTTTCTAACAGTAAAAAAATGTACGAAGAGTGGGACGTTCAAACCAAACACCGAAACCTTCTTTTATTACTCCTCACAAAATTTTTATCTGATAAGGGAGAGATTTGGTTCTCTACAAATTTTCGAAAATTTAAAATGGAAGTAGAAGATGAGGAATGGAAAGAGAGAGGATATAAATGTATCAATAAAACCAAAGAATCAATTCCTTTGGACTTTCGAGATGATAAAATACATCAACTTTTTTGTATCGTACCAAATGGAGACGAAACAATTTAAAATGGATTGATAACTCGCAGAAGTAAGTATAGATATAAAATTAGTATAAAGCTAATGCATCAAATTTACAATGAGTGTTATTGATTCACAAATGGATCAATACGTTCTGCTAAGATTCTACGATTTTCTCCTGATTGTAACGATAAAATTCCTCTCATGATTGCTTGGCGTTCGTTGCTTTCGCGTTTTGCAACTACTTTCAATTGGTTAGAGATAGGTAGTAGAATTAAATTGGCAAATGAGATTCCATAGAATGTCGCAATGAACGCTGTTGCTATTCCTTGACCAAGAACTTTTGTTCCTCCATCTAAATTTTCCAAAACCGTAACAAGACCAAGCACTGTTCCGATAATTCCAATCGTAGGCGAAAAACCTGCAGCAGTTTCAAAAATTTTTGCAGATTTAAAATCCAATTTCTCTTTTTCTTCATGTGCTTCCCATAAAATCTCTTCAATGGTTCTTGGATCAGATCCATCTACGATCAACTGGATCCCTTTTTGGAAAAATGGATTGTCTAATTTTTTTGATTCATCTTCAAGTGAAAGTAATCCATCTTTTCTCGCTTTCTCCCAAAATCTAAAGAAAACAAGTTTTAGATCGGTTTCTTTTGTTTTTCGTAAAGCAAAGCGGGTGTCTCTCACTGCTTTTGTGATTTGTGAAATTGAAAAAGACGCAAATGTAGCACCTAACGTTCCACCTACGATGAGAAACATCGCAGGAATATGGAAAAAGGATCTTAAGGAAGCACCTTCAATTAAAATTGCAACGAAGACAGATAAAATCGCTGCGAATATACCGAGTAGTGTTGAATGGATCATTGGATTCTTGCCTCTTTTGCATCAGGACGAACGCTGATTCGTCTCAGTGAGTCTTTTTTTTCTAAAATTTCATTTTTTAATCGCTCCCAAATCACTGAATTTGGGTTTTCTCGTAATCTCGATGCGATGATTGGTTCTACTTCTTTCCAATTTTCTTGGTTCATATATAATCGAACTCTTGCTAGTTCTAATTCGTTGGCTTGTTCTATATGGTTAGTTGAGCGATAATAACGTTCTAATAATCCCATCGTTTTTAATGCATTATTCCAATCACCTAAAGACTCAAACATGGGGATTAAAGAATTCCATGCAAACTCTTGGAATTCAACATCCAAACTCAAATCTTCAAGAATCGGAATGTATTCTGCTTCTGGAGTTGTAAATTTCAAACTATTAAATGCTATTCTTAATAAATCAGGTTTTGGTGATTCAAATTTTCTCGCATAAGTTATAGCATCTAAACTTAATTTATTTTGGCCTATCTTGTGATAAAACTTTGCATAGGTGGCAAATGACTCATAATAAAGATGTTTAATTTCTATCGCATCTTTCCTTAAGTCTCCGGATGAATATTTTAAAACAGAATCTAATACATAAACTACTTCTTGGAAAGATAAGTTATCTAGTTTTTCTGTAAAGTATTTGAGTTTCCAATCATTTGGTAACGTGGACGTAAAATTAATTTTTTGGTACAAATAGTTCGGATAATAAATGTCAAAATTCCAATAAGATTTTCTACTTAGTAATGAGAGGGCATTGATATGATGGAATTGATTCGTTTTGTTTCTTGTTGTTATGATTAAGAATGGATGACCTTCCTCACTCAATCGCTCTATGTATGAAATGATTTGAGATTGATTAGAACTCAATCCAAGAACAACAATTTTATCTTTTATTTCTGATCTTTTCGGTAAAAAAGGATTGGATTGAAACGGTAAAACAGATTTATAAAATATATATTCTTCTTCATTGAAATTTAAATTGGTGATGGCAAAAGGAATGGGATCAAAATTTTCTTTTTTAGAAAACGGAGAATTCGTTCTAATTGTTGGGGGAGAAAAGAAAAATAAAACGATCAAACTTGCTGAAACCAACATGATAATACGTGGAGTTCGTATGATATGTTTTTGTAAAATGTATGGATAAACTAAGATAGGAACAAATAACATCGCTGTCAAAGTCCTTAAGCCCATTGGTAAATTCCAAAAATATAAAAGAAATGAAAGACCTAAATATAAACTTGTCTCCACTCCAATCATTAGATATTCTCTGTATTGAGTTTTGTTTGGTTTAAAAAAGCCAACAATTGTACCATTAATGATACACAAAGCTATAAAAAAAGAGCTCCAATACGTTTGGTAAATAAAAAAGAAAAAAGAAAATAGTAAGGCAACTCTTCCAATTAGAAAGACAGCTTTTGTTTCTTTTTTAAGACCACCTAGCAAAGATAATACTCTACCAAATGTTACAGAAAAAGAAATAGAAAGTATGAGTGGTATTTTGGGTCCAGGTTGGAAATATAAATGTAAAATACAATATGCGATCAGTAGAGATAAACTTGAACGATAAAATGGAGCAAATAGCGGATGTTTGCCGATTTTTGATCTGATTTTATAAAATTTACTAGAAATAGGATTTTGTTGGAACAAGGTGCTGAAAAAATAAAATGATAAAAGAATGTAAAGAATCGCAAGTAATACTTTTATCGAATAGTTTTGGTTTGGTTCAAAAAGAGAATAAAAAGTAAATACGGTAACTCCCAAAGTGAAACTTAAAAATCGAAAGTCTTTCAATGACCCACCATAAATTCCAATCGAAAACGCAGATAATATCCCTCCAAGTAGGACTAACTCAAAAGAAAATATATAATCGATGAGAAATTCTGAAGTATTCCCAAGTAATAACCAAACCACCTGTACAACTGCAAGTGTCAAAAGCGCCAAACTAAAGCTAATTGGGAAATTGTGTTTGTATTTTCTATATATAAAACCTGCTGCAAAAAAAAGAGCAATTAACGCTTGTAATATGGGATAAGCGGTATCGGTTCGATCGATAAGTGATAATTCTGATCCAGCGACGTAAAAAAATAACGAGAGCACATAGCCGATCGAAAGGCTTAAGCTAAATTCAAGTGAAGGGAAGAGGCCAGTTTCCCAGAATCGTTTCCATTGAGAGTCCATAGAATAGCTACCAAGGTTGCGATATAGGCATTGTTCGCAAACTAAAGAAAATCTATTTTTATTTGGCGCTGCACAAAATGTTTGACCAAATGCCCCCTTATGCCGATTTTGACTATAACTATGCTAACGTTCTTATCTATATCCTTTTTGGTTCTTTACGGTTTTGACATTGTGATGTTGTTTTATTTCGGCTTACACACATACCTCATGGTATTTTTGTATAGCCGATACAAAGAAAACTGTGCGGAGGATGAATCCAAAATCCTTTCTTTAAAGGATAAAAACCTTCCCATTGTCACAGTCCAACTTCCTATTTTTAACGAATTTTATGTTGTAGATCGTTTGATTGAATCTGCATGTAATTTACAATACCCTGCAAAAAAACTACAAATCCAAGTCCTCGATGATTCCACTGATGAAACGATTGAAAAGGTAGCAGGGCTTGTCTCCCAATACAAAAAAAAGGGAATATGGATTGAACACGTTCATCGAACCAATCGCAAAGGCCACAAAGCAGGTGCTTTGGATGAAGGGATGGCAAAAGCAAAAGGAGATTACATCGCAATTTTTGATGCAGATTTCACTCCTGACTCTGATTTTTTACTTCGAACAATGGGATATTTTGATGATGAGTCGATAGGTATGGTCCAAACTCGCTGGGGTCATATCAACGAAACTTATAATGTCCTAACCAAAGCTCAAAGTTTCGGTATCGATGGCCACTTTATGATTGAACAAGTTGCTCGCAACGGATCAAGCCTTTGGATGAACTTCAATGGAACTGCTGGAATCTGGAGACGGTCTTGCATCGAGGATGCAGGGGGTTGGGAACATGACACCCTCACAGAAGATTTTGATCTTTCCTACCGTGCTGAACTCAAAGGTTGGAAATTCCGTTACATCAAAGATGTAGTTTGTAAGGCGGAAATCCCAGCCACCATGAATGCATACAAAGCCCAACAATTCCGCTGGTGCAAAGGTTCCATCCAAACTGCCGTAAAACTCATCCCGCGGATTTGGAAATCGAACGAATCCTGGAAGATCAAAGGTGAGGCCATCACTCACTTGATCAATTATTCCGTTCACCCTTTAATGATCATCAACATCCTTCTCACAGCTCCACTCCTACTCATGGAATATTGGGCTGGATTTAAGATGGAAGACCTCCCTATGGAAATTTTATTTGGATCGGCTGCTTTCCTATCCATCGGATCCATGGGACCTGTTATTTTTTACGCATATTCACAAAGAGAAATCCATAAAAATTGGAAATCAAAACTTATCTATTTACCTGTTCTCGTAATGATCGGAACAGGGATTGCGGTGATGAATACCTATGCTTGGATGGAAGCGGTTTTTGGTATCCAATCTGGTTTCAAACGCACTCCTAAACTTCGCATCGAAAAAGAAGGGGATAGCTTACAGGACAAAATCAAATATGTCGTTCCTGTAGATTACCGTGCTTTCCTTGAATTTTTTATGGGAGCCTATTGTTTGTTTTGTATCTATTTATCCTTCATGGTTGGAAAACCATACATGATCGGATTTATGGTTCTATATTCTATTGGTTTTTTCTATGTCTCCTATCTTTCTGTTGCAGAGTCGTTTTGGAAATTCAAACCGGCGACCAAAGCAGAAAAGGAATTACGTGCCGTCGCTTAAGGAAAGGCGATGGTACTTACTTGACGAAACCTTTCCTTCCAAAAAGCTGTAAATTCAACCTAGGTCCAGGGGTCATCCATGAGTGAAAAAGTCTACTGCGCGAACTGTTTGCATTGTGTTGTGGTTCGCCAATACGAATCGGAACAAGATAAATACATTCTTCGAGTGAAGTGTAACAAGAAGAAATGGTCAAAACGTTCCGGTGAAGAAAAACTTTATAAATACTTTACCGTAGCTCGTCGTATGCAAACAAATTGCGAATACTATGAGGAAATGGGAGAGATTCTACCTTATATCAAAAACTTGAAAAAAGAACTCCCAATCAAAGACGAAATCTACATGGTGAAAGCCGTCTAAATCATAATTGGCGTGTTGTTTCCCAGGTTACCTCGCGCCTTCGCTCGTAAATTTCACAAAACTGAAAATAAAAAAGAACGGACGATTCAGGGTCAATTCCTGATCCCCGTTCCTGCGGGCAGCGTTATTTCTGAATCCTATCCAACGAGAGTTACACATGGGCAAGTTATGCTTTCCCATAACGGAACTAAGGTGCTGGCTCCTGTCAATGGAGTCGCAACTTTAACGGCAGATCAAAAATTCTTTCAAATCAAACAAGATGGTTCTTGGTCCACTAATTCCATTTATCAATTTCAAAGTTATGATTTTAGTACGTTAATAGATGCGTTTGATGAAGGAGCTCTGGCGTCTCTTGATATTCAGGATATGCCACTTAAGGATTATTTTTTAAAATATAAATCAAATTCAAACTTTCAAATTGTTTTATCTCCATTCTCTCGTTACCAACATTTAGATTTTGAAGAAATGATCTTAACTTCAATGAAAGAAGCATATGTAAGTTTCATTGAATTACTAAAAACAATTTTTCCAAAAGTTGAAGTCACAAATTTTTTTGAAATACCAACGTTGAAGTTTGAACACCCGAATGGGATTCCCGAATATTTTTTGCACAAACAATTCCAGTGGGATGTAACAAAAGCAAAAAAAGCACTACAGTCAAATTCGGTTTTATATTTGGGAGCAGAAACTATTTATCATATTTTGCGTAAGTTATATTTTGGTGAACCATTCACCAAACGACACTTAGCTGTTTTTTTAGTAGATCGAAAAGGACGAATGGATTTAGAACCACGTCAGTTTTTTTTGACCAATGGACAATCGTTAGCTTTTATTCCAAACAATATGGATAAACGATATAAAATTGCTTCTTTTGATACAGTTTTTGAAGCTATCCAACCCATGGATGTAAATTCACTTGGTTACTTTAATATTTATGATCATTATTCGATTACTTTATATGAAAAACTCCCAGCTGTTCGAAAAGAGTTTAGTTGTATTGATTGTATGGAGTGTAATCATTACTGTCCAACGCAAACAAATCCTTTTCAATTGATTAAAGGAAAAATAGAAGAATTCGATAAAGATAAATGTGTTAGTTGTGGGATTTGTACTGTGTACTGTCCTTCTGGAATTGATATTCGAAAACGAATAGAAGAGGTTGTTTAATAAAAATTTATATGTTAAAAAACCTTTATATACTTTCGGAAAATAGTTGGGGAATCAAATCCTCTGAAATCTTTGCTGATTTCTTTTATTTTTTAACATTGATCGGTTTTTTCGGTTATTCGGTAGGATTTGTAACACCACTCCCAATTCTACCTATCATCATCGCATCGACATTTACCCTGATTTATTTGGGATTTTGTATTCGGATGAAACAATCACCCTATTGGCTGGGACTGATAGCTCAATTATTATTAGTTTTGTTAATTTTGCCATCTGTATGGTTAAGTCCAGTATTGTTATCATTTGCTTTGTTGTTCACTTACTTGTTTCATTATTATCTCATCCAATATTATTCTTTAAGGATTCCAATTTTCTGCTTAGCAATTTTGTTTTTGTTCCTTTTTGATACTGCGTTTTCTTTGATGGGGCAACAGTTCCGGTCCGAATACACTTTGTCATCTTTGGCAGGAATTCCTCTCGAATCATTGTTCCTTCCAATGACATTACCATGGGGATCTATCGAATCCTCAAATACAAAAGTTTTCCTTTCCATCGCAGAGAGTTTGGGAGTATTTTTATTAGTAACAGTCGCATGGGTTTCTTTTCGAAGAACCATTTTGATAAGTTTCTTTGTGTGTTGGTATGTTTTATTCTTATGTTGGGGATTTGGTGCGAACTTAAGTGGCTTTTCTTGGAATCTTTCCTATGCTTCATTGGCCTTTTTTCTACAATTAGCTCCAGGTAGATATTTTTACGGATCCTTTTATGTGACAATTGTCAGCTTTGTTATTTTAATCCCTATCGCTTTTTTTGTAGGAAAAATGGGGATAAGTGCTATATGGATAGTGGTAGTTTTTTTTCTAATAGAATCCTTATTTGTTAGGGTTTTTCTTGGAAAATAAGTCGAGTTTGGAAATGTGGGAGTAAGTAATACCAAATGAATCAACTTCTGGAGATTCTGGACCCAAAAAATATCATTTTCGACTTTAAAGCATCCACGAAAGAAGATGCAATTCGAAAGATGATTTCTCATCTGGTCACCACACAAACATTAGAGGCTATACATGAGGAAGAAACTGTATCTTCCTTAATGAATCGCGAAAAATCGATGTCGACTGGTATTGGAAGTGGAGTTGCAATTCCTCATTGTTCTGTTCATTATGTTAATGAACTCAAGTGTGCAATGGCAATTTCACCTGGTGGTATTGATTTTGATGCATTAGACCATGGACTAGTACAGATCTTTATCATGTTGATCGTTCCCAAAAACAAATTTCAGGATCATATCAAAACTCTAGCTTTAATTGCAAAAACTTTAAACATTCCTGAAGAAAGAGAAAAACTGATCAAAGCCAAAAATTTCGAAGAAATCCAAAAGGCATTCCTCTCGAAAAGTTAATGTTGTGAAGTCGGAAGTATTCCGTTTTCTTTATTATCTTTTGCTATTGTCACTCGTGAGTAGTTTTGTCTCAGAGTTTCATACCAAGGACAAATCATATTTATATGCGGATTCGGGAATCTCAAGTGTAAATTCAAATCAAACTAACGTATTTCAATCGTATATTGATTTTTGGAAAAGAATTTTATTTGAGTCAGGTGGTTCAACACAAAACGGCGAAACGGTATATGGGCATATTGGTAACCGTTTTTTTGCAACTTTCCATTTAGCAATCTTTAGTATACTATTTGGTTCCATTTTTGCATTTGGATCATCGTTACTTACAATTTACCTACGATCAAAAAGATTATATAATTTTCTATATTTTATCTCTAATTTTATTTTATCGACACCCGTTTTTATCGTCGCCATACTTTTGTTAATTGTATTTTTTTATAAATTAGAATGGTTTCCTCCTGGAGGATATGAAACGGGAAATACTTATTTCATTGTTTTACCTGGAATAACATTAGGTTCTAGAATTTTTTCCAGGTTAACTCTCTATTTATTACCAGAAGTAGTAAAAGAATCGAAATCAAAATACACACAATTATTATTAACTAGATCTTACCCATGGAGTCATATTGTTGGCATAGAAATTTTTCTAAAAGTATTGCCTGTCACTTTAATTCTTCTTGTTTTAGATTTTGGTTCATTGTTGTCAGGTGCGATGGTTGTTGAAGAAATATTCTTTTTCCCCGGTGTTGGGAAATCATTGTATTACTCAATTAAATCTATGGATACCTATTTATTATCAACCTTACTTATGTATTCTGGAATCATATTTTATATTCTAAATCGAATTGGTTTTCACTTACAAAACTATTTATCAGGGGAGTATCAAAATGCTCCTTAACTCTATTCGTTTATTATTTTTTGGAACTATTTTGTGGGGGATCGTTTTTTTGCCAGCTCCTTCTAATGTTGACCTAATGAATAATAATTTACCGTTTTTAACAGATGGATTTTTGTTCGGATCTGATCGATTGGGAAGAGATAATTTGGCACTTTTTTGTTACGGCGCGATGTCTACCATTTTGATTGTGATTCCCGCAAGGATTCTAACAATATTGTTTTCATTTTTCGTATCAACATTTTCGTTAGTATTTCCTAAAAGATCTGATTTTTTGTTATCTGGATTTGTTTCGGTTTCACTATCCATTCCTTCTCTATTATCAGCACTCATCGTGATCAGTATTTTACCAAACAATCCATTTTCACTTATGGTTGCGATCCTTGTTTCGGACTGGGCAATGGTATATGAAACCTTAACTGCAAAAATTCGTGAGATCCAAACAAGTCCTTATATTTCTGCTTCACTCTGTTTTGGTGCAAAACCAAAACATCTCATATTTTTACATTATTTACCTGCTTTAAAAAACATGTTTCAATTCTTGTTTTTTTCAGGATTACCAACTGTTGTCATGACAACGGCTCTTTTTTCTTATTTAGGGATTCAGACTTCTGTAGGTGATACTGGACCAGGTTTGGGGGAACAAATTTCATTTTCCAAAGATTATTTTGATCAGTCTCCATTTTCCGTTTTGCTTCCGATCATTGCTATTTTAACTTTGGTGTATTCATTGGGGTCCCGTAATCAAAGATATGAAACATAAAATTTCAGCTTTTTTGCTAATTGTGGGATTACTTGTGAATACCATTCCTCTTATTGCAATAGATGATTATTATAATTTCCCTAGCCAATCATATAAAGGTAGTGTTACCTTTGAAACAAACAGGAGTTTGTGTATTTTTCCATTTGTTGCAACAAAAGAAGATGTGACAAAGGAATATTTGATGAAAGGGATTCCTTCGGTTTTATTGTCGGAGTTACGTAATTTAGAATATACTTATGTAGAGTACCCTCGCCAAAATATTGTTTATCATTCTTTTGGTGAAAATCCTATCTCAACACTTCAAGAGAAAATTGATGCAGAATCTCCAAATGTAAAAAGAAAACGTAAGGAGGTTAACGATGAGAAGGATTTGGATGATTTAAGAATTGGAAAAAAACAGGTTTCGCCTGAAAAAGATCCGCGTTATATCAAAATCACAATCAAACAAATGTGGGATAAAAAACCTTTGTCACCTGACGAGGCCTATGGGGCTGCAACCAAAATGGGTTGTGATTACATTCTATCCGGATCATTTGAAATAAATGACAACACTTTGAAAACGAAAGTTTTTTTATTTGATGATTACGAAGGAAAAACATTTCCTTTTGAGCACCAAACGTCCGTCATAAGAGCATACCAAGAGATGGGGCCTCTAGGAGAATCAATTAAAGAGAAATTACAAGGGAAAGAAACGACATTTGTAGAAGTGTCAGCAGGCGGATTAGAAGGTGCTCTTGTCTATATAGATGGTATATATTTAGGTAAAACTCCCCTTGCGGATAAAAAGTTTCCGATCGGTAAAAGATCTTTATTTATATTCAAAGAAGGGTATTTTCCATATAAGTCAGATGTTTTATTGGAAAAGGGAAAAAAGTTCCAAATCGATACCAATCTTTCTTTAAAACTGAGTAGTTCTTATATCACAGTCACTTCAAATGTTGAATCTGATGTGTATTTAGGAATTCAATATTTGGGCAAAACTCCTATTAAGCGAATTGCAATCCCATCAGGTATGAATCGTTTGCGATTATCAAGAGAAGGTTACATCGATTCTTTTCGTGGAATTGATGCAAAAGATGATGAAGAAACCGTCGTCGATATTCAAATGCGTGAAGGACAAACGGAAGTTTATTATAAAAATAAACAAAATGTGTTTCTAGATCATACATATAAAGATTTTACAACTTATTCAATTTATGGTGCATTATTGTTTTATGCAAGTTATGCATATTTAAATTATGCATCTCGTCAGGCATATTCAGGAGCAAGATCACAAGTTACATTGACAGATGCAGTTGCAATTACTACCTTTTATCAAAATAATTCTAATGAATTCATTTTCTGGTATTACACACAAAATCAAATTATAGATGATGCTGAGTCAAAAGCAAAAAATCTGAAACGAATCGCAGGTACGTTACCAACAGAAAATCGTAGGGACCGTCAACTTGTGGCTGGCCCGATGGTGATTCTTATGGGGCTTATGCTGGTGTCAGCTGCTACGTTTTATTTCTTAGGTTTAGACCAAGAGACGTTGGAAATTGGATACTTACCAATTAATCCTGCGTTTGCCAACCAAGGGCAGTCTGCGATTGAAGGATATGGTTTTATGCAATTTCATCTTCGTTACTAACTGTTAAATATTGTTTAAAATTATGGTACTTTTATTCTAAGTAATATAAGTTTGATGTTTCATTTTTTGTCCTAATGGTTTTAATCTTAAATGGAGGTCATTTGTCTTTGTGGATGAGATAGAATTTCGAATACTGAAGCCAGGTGACTTTGGAATGATTTCTCAAATCTCAAATTGGTATCTTGAAGAATGGAATATTCCAATTGAAAAAACACATTCTAAGCTTGAGTTGGTTGCAAATGATCCTACACAATTCCAGGTAATCATGTTTGTTGATAGAAATCCAGTTTCTACAGGTGGAGTCTACCAACATGTAGGACTATTGGATGTGAAACCTCAATTTAAGATATATAAACACTGGTTAGGTTTTGTCTATACAGATTCCCATTTTCGTCGTAGAGGATTTGGGGCCTTGTTGTGCGAACATATAGAATCTTTGGCAAAGGATCGTGGAATCATGAATCTTTATTTATTTTCTGATACTGCGGTTGGATTGTACAAAAGACTTGGTTGGCAAGAGTTGGAAACGGTTGGTTACGGCAACCGAATGGTGACAGTGATGGGGAGGGAGTTGGGCTAGTAAGAAGGTATAGATCCCCGCCCAAATCGAACTGGGTGGGGTTATCCACCCGCCACCCAATGACCTCTATCTACCACAAATACCTGATTCCATCCACAACAATCCAGCTCTCATCAAAAAATAATCCAAATAGGTTCACCTTTTCACCGTCAGGTGGCAATATTCGAAATCATCACCGGTGTGTTCTATTCGTAAGTCACTCCAACCATTGTTAAATCGGTGGAACGGGATCTGAATTGTTTTGTAGTTCAGACAATACCGACTTCCAACCAATGATTATGTTCTCGATCTCATTACAATTGACAGATTCAATTAGAATCGAATTGAGTTAAATCAGAATACCAGATAATAAGAATTAGGTGAATCATTACACCATGGATTTTCTCATAATCAATCGTATTTTTAATATTAGGTGGGCCTCGCTTTAGTGCGAGCTCACACCCTAACTATGGTTTCACCTTGTTCAAAACATCTGACTGGTGGACGTAGATCACTTTCGTTCTTGACCGAATTATGTCTCATAACACAGTAAACCCAAATCAGAAACTCATAAAAAAAAATGGCTCTTCCATCCATGAACTGCGAACTTTTTTATAAAAGCTTGTTGACCGCTTAGGTTTTGAAATTACTTTGGTTTTTACCGCATGAATCGTTAG